>CAYMAF010000038.1:0-19126 GCA_964388365.1 uncultured Gammaproteobacteria bacterium
CCTTCATGCCGGTCGCGCGCCACAGTGCGCGTGCGCCGGCCATGTTGCGTCCGGAAGTGCTGGTACGAGAACGAAGTGCGGGCATAGGACGTTCCTGGAATATCGTGTCGAAGGCTTACCCGAATTGTGGGCCGAGACAGCTATACTGAAAAATACGGATTATATAGATCTGCTATAGGGAAACCATATAGTGGAGCTTCGGCAACTTCGATACTTCCTCGCCGTCGCGGACGCGGGCAGCTTCTCCCGCGCGGCGGAGCGGCTGCACGTCTCGCAGCCCCCGCTCTCGATGCAGGTGAAGACGCTCGAGGAGGAGCTCGGCGTTCGACTTTTCGACCGCACACGCCGCGGCGTGACGCTGACGCCGGCCGGGCGGGTATTCGAGGGGGAGGCGCGGAGCATTCTCCGCCGACTCGAGCAAGCGCGGGTGAAGGCGCAGCACGCCGGCCGCGGCGAGATCGGCACGCTGTCGATCGGATTCGTGACGATTGCAGGCTACGGCATCCTTCCGCCCGCGCTGAAGCGCTTCCGCGAGCGGTTCCCGCAGGTGGACGTCGAGCTTCACGAGCTCACGACCGATGCTCAGATCCGCGCGCTGCGCGACGGACGGCTCGATCTCGGCATCGGTTTGGGGCCAGTCGAGGAGCCGAAGCTCGCGTTCGACGCCGTCAGCCGCGAGAGACTGGTGCTCGCCGCGCCGGTCCGGCATCGGCTCCTCGCGACCCCCGGCCCCGTGCGGGTCAAGATGCTGTCGAACGAGGATTTCATCGTCCCGCCGCGCGACGTCGGTCCCGGGCTCTACGATCTGATCATCAGCCTGTGCCGCGCGAGCGGCTTTGCACCGAAGATCACTCAGCATGCGCGTCAGATGCAGACGGTGATCGGGCTCGTCGCGAGCGAAATGGGGATCGCCCTCGTGCCCGCCTCGGTGCAGACGCTGAGGCGAGCCGGTGTGCAGTATCGAGCGCTGCAGGGCGCCGCAGGCACCGTCGAGATCGGGCTCTTGTCCTCGCGGGAGCACATAAGTCCTGCCGCGGAAAGGTTCGCGGCGGTGCTGAGGGATACGGCACAGGCCGCGAAAGAATCAAGCATGGCGTAGAATTTCGAGCGCGGCTGCGCCCGACCGGGGCCGGACGATCGATATCAACAGGGGGATCGAGCGCATGGCGAAGAATCTCGAACAAGCCATTCAGGAAGCCGGAAGCCCGGTGAAGCTCTTGTGGAACTCGACGACGCCGCCCGCGATCGTGCCGCGGGTCGTGCCCGAGTTCACGAACTGGCGCGACGAGCAGCTCGCTTGGCGGCGCACCGCGGTGCTATACGACCAGTCGCACCACATGGCCGACCTGAACATCAAGGGCAAGGATGCGCTCGCCCTGCTCGGCCGCCTCGCAATTAACAGCGTGAAGCACTTCCCTGTCGACGTGGCGAAGCAATTCGTCGCGGTCAATCCCGACGGCTACGTCATCGGCGACAACATTCTTTTTCACCTCGACGACGACGAGTACCATGCCGTCGGTATCCCGCCATCTATCAACTGGCTGCACTATCACGCCGTGACGGGCGGTTACGACGTCCGCATCTGGCGTGACGACAACTCGCTTTATCGGAAGGGCGATCCGGTCCTGTACCGCTATCAGATTCAGGGTCCGGGGGCGATGGAGGTCATACGCGAGGCGACGGGAAAGGAGCCGCCCAAGGTGCGCTTCTTCCATATGACTCGCCTCGAGATCGCCGGCAAGGAGGTCCGAGCTCTACGGCACGGCATGGCCGGCGAGCCGGGCTTCGAGATCTGGGGGCCTTGGGAGGACAACGAGGCCGTGCACTCCGCGCTGCTCGAGGCAGGGAAGAAGCACGGTCTCGTTCAAGTCGGCGGCCGTGCCTACCATACGAACGCGCTCGAATCCGGCTGGCTGCCGCGGCCGCTGCCGGCGATTTATTCCGGCGAGAAGATGAAGCCCTATCGCGAGTGGCTCGGCGATACCTCGTACGAGGGCACGGCGCCGCTCGGCGGCAGTTTCTACTCGGATGACATCGAGGACTATTACTTCACACCTTATGACCTCGACTACGGCCGCCTGATCGGCTTCGATCACGACTTCATCGGGCGCGAGGCGCTCGAGGAGATGGCCGCCGATGGCCGGAGCGCGCGCCGCAAGAAGGTCACGTTCGTGTGGAACGGCGACGACACGGCCGCTGCGTACGGCTCGATGTTCCACGACGGCGTCGGCGCGAAGTTCATCAACCTTCCGATGTCCCTGTACGATACCTTCCATGCCGACCGAATCGAGGCGAACGGTAAGGTCGTCGGCCTGTCGACCTGGACCGGCTACTCGGCGAACTTTCGCAGGATTCTGTCGCTCGGGACGATCGATGCCGAGCTCGCAGAGCCCGGGACCGAGGTGACTCTCGTCTGGGGCGAGGATCAGCCGTCGGCGAAGGCGCAAGTCGAGCAGCACGTGCCGTTCAGGATTCGCGCGACGGTCATGCCTGCGCCGATCGTCGAGAAGGCGCGTACCGTCTATCGCTCCGACGGCGATCTGAAGTAAAGCTTTCCGAGTGCGGCTTCCCATGCGAGGAGCGAGGTGCTCCTCGCCTCGGTGCTGCAGGAGCGCGCGATCCTCGGATATCCGTCACGCTTGCGGCTGCTGAATATAGACCGCACGCTCGTGAGAGAAGGCTCGGAACCCGAAGACGCCGTGGTAGCTTCCCATCCCGCTCTGGTTGATCCCGCCGAACGGTAGCTGGTTCTCCAGGTAGTGCGAGAAGAAGCCGTTGATCGTCACGCCGCCCGACGACGTGCGGCTCAGCACCTTCTCGATATTGCTCGGATTGTTACTGTAAATATAGAGCGCCAACGGCTTGTCGCGGCTCGAGACGTACGAGATCACGTCATCGAGGCGCTCGTAAGTCATCACCGGCACGATCGGCGCGAAGATCTCTTCCTGCATGATCGCCATGTCGGGCGTCACCTCGGTCAGCAGCGTCGGATGAACCGTCCGATCGGCTTCCTCGAGGATGCCCCCGACGGCTACGCGAGCCCCTTTCGCAACGGCGTCGTCGAACAGCCGCTTGACCCTCGCGAAATTCTGCTCGTTGACGATCTGGGCGATATTCTCCTTCCGGATGCGCCCGTCCTCCGAATATAGGTTCTCCGCGACTTTCGCACGGAACCGCTCGATCAGGCCGCCCTTGTGATCTTCCTTGATGAGCACGTAATCGGGGCAGATGCAGGCTTGCCCGCCGTTGAACTGCTTGGCCGCCGCGAGATCCTCGGCAAGCTTCTCGAGATCCGCATCCTCGTCGACGATGACCGGAGACTTGCCGCCGAGCTCGAGCGTGACGGTCGCGAGATGCTTCGCCGCCGCGGCCATCACGATCTTCCCGACACGGGTGCTGCCCGTGAAGAAAATGTGGTTGAACGGCAGCTCGAGCAATGCGGACGCGACGTCGACGCCGCCCTCGAACAGCGCGACCTCCTTCTCGTCGAACGCGTCCCGGATGATCTTCGCCGCGACGGACGCCGTGGCCGGGCACAGATCGGTGAGCTTGACGATGCAGCAATTGCCTGCGGCGATGGCAGCCGCGAGCGGGCCGAGCACCAGGCCGAGCGGAAAGTTCCACGGGCCCAATATCAAGCAGACTCCCCTTGCCTCGTAGACGATTCTCGCCCTGTCCTTTTCGTTCAGCGACGGGGCTACCTCGACCGGCTTCATCCACTCTTCGACGTTGTCGATGTTCCGCTGGATGTTCGCGAGGACGTTAAGAACCTCGGTGACGCGAATTTCGTTCTCCGGCTTTCGCGTGTCCTGCTTCACGGCCGCAACGATCTCGTCCTGATGGGCCTCGACCGCCGCCTTCAGCCTTCTCAGCATCTCTTTGCGCTGCTCGGCGTTCGTGGTCTTCATCTCCCACTGGTGGGCGCGCTGCAGCGCGAAGACGCGCTCGATCTCGGAGAATACGTTGCGCTCGCTTCGTTCGGCTGTGCTCGACACGTTGGTCCACCCCATCTTCGATGCGCGAGCCCGCCGCCCGCTCTCATAATCGGTACGGCTCATCTTACCACCGTCTGGCCTGTGCTCGGCCGTCACTGGCCTGCGGGGACCCGCGTCTATGGGCCGCGCGCCGGACGTTCCAGCTCCGCGATGAGCGCCGCCGCGATGGCATTGCCGGGCGACACGTCCGCTAGGCGGCGGGCCCAGCGGAGCGCGGCCTCGCCATGACCACGGTCGCGCTCGATCGTCGCGAGCGCGTGCAGCGCCGGCGAGTAAGCCGGGAATCTCTCGGCGATTCGCTCGAGACGTGCGACGGCGGCGTCGCGGCGGCCGAGCGCATCGAGGCCGAGCGCCGCGGCATAAGCGTAAAGCGGCGCCTCCGGCGCAAGCACCGCGGCCTCCTCGAGCGCGTCGAGCGCGTGCTCGCGGCGCCCGGCGCGCGTCAGCGCAAGCCCGAGCGCGTACCGTAGCTCGGGCGCACCCGGAAGGCGCGCCGCGCCCTCGGCCAGTAACGACAGCGCGGCCGTCTCGGCGCCCCGCGCACGGAGGAGCTCGGCAAGGTTCACATAGGCCGGCGCGAAATCGGGCTCTCGCGACAACGCTTCGCGATACGCCGCTTCCGCGTCGTCGACGCGCCCGATCCGAGCGAGCATCGCGCCGCGATTCATCCAGCCGGACGCCCGATCCGCACCGAGCGCGTGCACGGCTAGATATTCGTCGATCGCCGCGTCGAGATCCGCGCGGCGCCGCTCGCTCAACGCACCGCGGTCGGATGCGAGCGCTTCCGCAGCCGCGATCCGCAACGCCCGAAGCCGATGCGTCAGGAACCGCTGCACGAGCCGGACGCGGCGCCCCGAGTCGAGCGCCGCTGCGGATTCGATCGCCGCAAGCTGGACGAGCGGATCGTCGCTCTCCAATGCGCGAGCGAGCCGTTCCTCGGTGCCCGTATCCGGCTGCTCGGCGAGGAGCGTCAGCGCGGTCGCGCGCGCGATGCCGGGGATCGACTCGTCGTCGATCACGCGCTCGAGCTTCTCGCGCCGATCGAGCGAGAAGCTGCGCGCCGCGGCGATCGCCTCGCCATAGTGGAACGTGCCGGCGCGGCCGTGCGGAAACCACTCCGCAACGCGTTCCGCGGCCCATTCGGCACCTTCGTCCGCATGGCAATCGCCGCACGCGTTCGGCGTGCCGATCGCGACGGTCAGATCGGGGCGCGGCACCCGGAGGCTATGGTCGCGACGATCGTCGACGACCATGTACGTCTCGGCCCGCATATGACAATCGACGCAGTAGCTGCCCGCGGCGCCCGGCGCATGATGGTGATGCGCCGGGGTATCGAACGCGCTCGGCAGATGACAGCGCGAGCAAAGCGCATTGCCCTCGGCGATCAACGTCGCGGCGTGCGGCTCGTGACAGTCGCTGCACGTTACGCCCGCGCGATACATCGCGCTTTGCACGAACGAGCCGTGCTCGAAGACCTCGTCGAGAATTTGCCCATCGTCGTGATAGAGGCCGCGGTCGAGCCTGACCGGAACGATCTGGTCGAGCATCGGGGTGCCCGCGACGAGCGGCTCGGCGATCTGCGTGCGGCGAGAGTGACACAGCGCGCAGGTCTCGATTTCCGCCTGCCCGTTGCCCGGGCTCGCGAGCGTCGCCGTGCGCGCGCCCTCGGTCATTGTCCATACCCGAGCGGCCGCGCCGAACGGCAAACGAACGCGCTCCGGCGCCTCGACGTGCGCGCTTCCGGGGCCGTGACACGCCTCGCAGTCGACGTCGATGCTCGACCAAGCGGTCTCGTAGACGTCGGCCGCCGGCGAGTACCCTTTCTCGAGCCCGGTCGAATGGCAGGCCGCACAGCCGGAGTTCCAGTTCAGCGCCGGCGCCGTCCAGTGCAGCGGGTCGCCGGCCCGGATCCGCTCGCTCGGGTATAGATCGAACCACCGCTGACCGCCCTCGTCGCGCGGGCGCGAATCCCAGGCGAGCGCGAGCGCCTGCACGCGGCCGCCGCCGAGATCGATCAAGTACTGTTGAAGCGGCTCGGCGCCGAAAACGTGAGTGATCTCGAACTCGCCGATCTCGCCGTCCGGCCCTTCCGTCGCGACGAGATATCGGCCGTCACGCGTAAACAGACGGGACTCGATGCCGTCGTGCTCGATCTTCGCGTCGTCGAAGTCGCCGAGCACCGTCTCGGGGCGAGCCGGTTGCATCGCGAGGTCGTGATGCGAGCCGTGCCAGCGGCGCGCCTCCGCTGTATGACAGGCCGCGCAGACCTCTCCGCCGACGTAGTGCGGAACCGCGGCGGTGCCCGCGCTCGCGTCAGGGCCGCTCGTTCCGGCGTTTCGGTCGCAGCCGCCGGCAATCACCGCGAGCGCGACGACGAGTGCCGCGCGTCCGAGCGAACCCGCGCGGAACGACGGAGCGTTCCTAAGCATGGCCGAATGGTAAACCACGGAAATCGATTCCGTGGTCACTATTTACCGTCGCCCGGTCTGCGCCGGTCCGTCACGTTGTCGATTTCGACGCTCGTCGATCGACCACGGCACGAGACACAAGCTGAGGAGTTTGCCATGATCGAAACGCCCCGCATCACCGAGCTCGAGGCCGCGCCGACGGCGGTGATTCGTCTGCGCATTCCGCGGGAGCGGATGCCGGAAGTCTTCGGCCCCGCGATCGGGGAGATCCTGTCGACGCTCGAAGCGCAGGGCATCTCGCCGACCGGGCCAGTCTTCGCGCACCACTTCGGCATGCAGCCTGGGGTGCTCGACTTCGAGGTCGGGGTTCCGGTCTCGGCGCCGGTCAAACAGTCCGGACGGGTCGAGCCGGGCCAGAGGCCGGCGCTGCGAGTGGCGCAAACCGTCTATCACGGCTCATACGACGGGCTGCCCCAGGCGTGGAGTCAGTTCCACGCATGGGTCGAGCAGAACGGTCATGCATACGCGCCGGATATCTGGGAATGCTACGTCGAAGGACCGCATTCGACGTCCGATCCGCGCGAATATCGAACCGAGCTCAACCGACCGCTCGCCGACGGCGTCGCTTGAGGCTTTCGGAATTCGCGATCGCGGATCGTTCGACCTACCTCGACAGGCGCTCCGCCCGCCCCGACGGGCGGAGCGCCGGCCGCAGCGGACGTCAGCCCGGCTTGCGGAAGTGCGCGATGCCCCAGGCGAGATAGCCTTCGCGGCCCGCGTCGACCCAATGGCCGAGGCCTTGGATCATGCGGTCGATATATGCGTCGGAGACGATCTCGCGCAGCTCGCCGCGGCGAGCCTCGAGCTCCTCCCGAACCCGCAGGTAGTGCCGCACGAGCTGGTCGGTCAGCTCGGTGAACCCGACCTCGTCCCAGCCGAGGCGCTTTGCCTCTTCGCGATAGAACGCCATCGAGCCGAGCGAGTCGAGGTGAATGCGATCGAGGACGGGCTTGAGCACGCCCGGCGGGCAATCATCGGCCTGCATCGGATCCGTGAAGACCAGCTCGCCGCCCGGCTTGAGCACGCGGTCGATCTCGGCGAGCACCCGCGCCCGGTCGCCCGAATGCAGCAGTGCATCTTGCGACCACGCATAGTCGAAGCATGCGGCCTGAAACGGAATCGACTCGAAGCTTCCGTCGTGGACCGTGATGCGGTCGTCGAGGCCCGCGGCTTTCGTCAGCTCGCGGTTGCGTGCGTTCTGCGTCTCGCTGAGATTCAAGCACGCGACGTGACAACCCTTGCTTCGCGCGAGCCAGCGCGCGGCGCCCCCGTAGCCGGCGCCGGCGTCGATCACACGGCTGCGCGGGCCGAGCTCGGGCAGTCGTGCCGCCATCGTTTCCACGGTCCGCTGAGACGCGAGCGCGATCGGCTCATCCTCGGACTCGTAGAGCCCGATGTGGATGTCTTCGCCGCCCCAGACATGGAAGTAGAAATTGTCGGCATCGTCGCTGTTGTAGTAATCGCGCGCAGTCTGCACGACCTCTGAGTACCGCGCGCTCATGACGATTCCTCCCCGTGCGTGCTCACGTACTTCTTCTCGGCGACGTGGATGAAGAAGTCCGGCTCCTTATCGCGGTACGTCTCCTGGAAATCCCCGTAGGTCGTCACCCGCTGAAAACCCACCTCCTTCATCAGCCGCTGCATGTACGCCTTGCGCAGCGGGAACATGTTCAGGTGGAATACCGAGCCGTCCGAGAAGCTGTAGCGGAAGCGAGCGAGCGTATCGTCGACATGCTCGGGGGTCGCCGAGACGTGCTCGCCGCAGTAGTAGTACTTGTGCGACGGTTCGATCTGCTTGTCGAGGATCGCGTCGTAATTGCGCTGGTCCAATATCAGGATTCCCTCGTGACGCAGCGTCGCGTAGTACTCTGCCAGCGCCTTACGACGATCGTTCTCATTGTGCAGATGGGTGAATGAATTGCCGAGGCATATCACGGCATCGTAGAGGTCATGCACGTCCCGATTCAGCCAGCGCCAATCGGCCTGCACAGTGCGGAGGATATAGCCGCGCTTGTGCGCGTTCTCGAAAGCTTTCGCGAGCATCGTCGCGCTGCCGTCGACGCTCGTGACCTCGAAGCCGGCGCGCAGCAGCTGTACGGAGTGATAGCCGGTGCCGGTCGCGACATCGAGCACCTTCTTGCAGCCGTGAGCGCGCAGTTGCTCGATGAAGAATTCCCCTTCTGCTTTTGCTCTGCCCTCCCAATCGATCAGCTCATCCCATTTCTCGACGAATGAGTGCGCATATTCCATCTGGTAATGATCGGATTCACGAACACTCAGTGGATCGTCCCCAAAGCCCTGTACGTTTGCTCTTGCAGCCTTCATCGTCTCCCTTATTTTGCCGAACGGTAAGAATTTGGCCCGAAGAAGGTGACGCGCACGGGACGGCGCTATGGACCAAACCCGTAGATACTATAGCCCTGTCCTCGAATGTCCACCAAGATGCGGAAAGTTCTTGCATACGTTTATAAGTATCGTTCATGACAGCTCTGATTAGATTCGAAGACGTCTCGCTCTCTTTCGCCGATCGGCGTGTGCTGATCGGCGCGAATTTCTCGATCGATCACGGCGAGCGTGTGTGTCTGATCGGCCGAAACGGCGCCGGAAAGTCGACGACGTTGAAGCTGATTCAAGGCGAGCTCGCGCCCGACGAAGGCAAGATCGAGCGTCGCGGAGCGCTGCGCGTCGCGGCGCTTCATCAGACGCTTGCCGACGCGTCGCGGCAGCTCGTTCTGGATTTCGTTGCAGAAGGATTGGCCGAGCAGCGCGCACGCATTGCAGAGTATCAACGGCTCGCCGCGCACGCCGAGCAGAGCCCCGCTCGGCTGCGCGAGCTTGAGACGCTCGAGCGCGAGATCGTCGCGGCCGGAGGTTGGTCGGTCGATACGATCGTCGAAACTCTGATCAGCCAACTTTCGTTGCCGGCGAACGCTCGCCTCGACGAGCTTTCGGGAGGATGGCGGCGCAAGGTCGCCCTCGCCCGCGCGCTCGTCGCACGCCCCGAGCTGCTGCTGCTCGACGAGCCGACGAACCACCTCGACATCGCGACGATCGAGTGGCTCGAAGACGAGATTCGGCGCTTCGAAGGCGCGGTGCTGTTCGTCACGCACGATCGAAGCTTCGTCGAGCACGTCGCGACGCGAATCGTCGATCTCGACCGCGGCAAGCTGCGCAGCTGGCCCGGCAGCTATCGCGACTATCTGCGGCAGAAGGCGAAAGCGGATGCGGACGAGGATCGCCGCAACGCGCTCTTCGACAAGAAGCTCGCCGAGGAAGAAGCGTGGATTCGGCAAGGAGTCAAGGCCCGCGAGCGTCGCAACGAGGGCCGTGTGCGCGCGCTCGAAGCGATGCGCGCGGAGCGGGCGCAGCGGATCAAGCGTCCGCGTGCAGCGCGCATATTGCTCAACGAGTCGGACGAGCTTTCCGGTCGCAAGGTCATCGAAGCACGGAACGTCACGCACTCGTTCGGCGGCAAGAAGCTCCTCGACGCCTTCTCGCTGCGCATCATGCGCGGTGATCGGATCGGCATCATCGGCGGCAACGGCGTAGGCAAGACGACGCTGTTGCGGATCCTGCTGGGCGAGCTCGAGCCGGACGAAGGCAGCGTCTCGCTCGGAACGAATCTCGAGATCGCATATTTCGATCAGCTGCGCCGCGCCGTTGACGAGACGAAGACCGTCGCGGAGCTGATCGGCGAGGGGCGCGACTACATCTCGATCGACGGCCGCAAGAAGCACGTCGTCGCGTATCTCACCGACTTCCTCTTCACGCCGAAGCAAGCGATGACGCGTATCGCTGCGTTGTCCGGCGGCGAGCGCAACCGCGTCCTGCTCGCGAAGCTGTTCACTCGGCCGGCGAACGTGCTCGTGCTCGACGAGCCGACGAACGATCTCGATGTCGAGACGCTCGAAGCGCTCGAGAAGCGGCTTGCGAGCTATTCGGGCACCCTGCTCGTCGTGAGCCACGATCGGTTCTTTCTCGACGCGGTCGTGACGAGCACGCTCGTGTTCGAGGAGGACGGCGTCGTGCGCCGCTACGCCGGCGGATACAGCGACTGGGCCGCTTCGCGGCGCGGGCAGGAAGCGGCGCCCAAAGAGCCGTCGACGCCCGGTCCCGGTCCGACGGAGCCTGCGGGCTCCGCCTCGGCGACGGCGAGGCGCCGCGCGACGCCGCCGCAGAAGCTGTCCTATAAGTTGCAGCGCGAGCTCGACGCGTTGCCGGACGAGATCGAACGGCTCGAGAACGAGGTTGCCGCCTCGGAAGCCGAGATCGTCGAGCCGGACTTCTATCGACGCTCGCGCGAAGAGGTCGAGGGCACGCTGCGCCGGCTCGAAGAGCTGCGAGCACGGCTCGACGCGGCAGTCGAGCGATGGGCCGAGCTCGAGGAGGCCGCGCAGCGGCTCGCGACGCGGCCGAGCGCGTAAACGGAACGGCGCGTCGGGCTATTCGACGCGCCGGTCGATCAGGATCTCGACCCGTGACTCCTCGGCAGGTCGGAAGACTCGCGTGCCGAAAAGATCGCCGGCCGCTTCGGTCGGTTGACCGGAGAGCGAGACGCGGGCGACCAGCTCGATCTCGGAATGATCGGCGAGCGACCGCCCCGGCAGCATCGCATCGCGATCGCTCAGCACGAACTCGCCAGGCAGCGTACCGGCCGGGGCTCTGATGGCCGCGATCGGCGGCCCGCCGCCGGGCGCGCGTGCGAAGACGAAGAGGACGGCGTCGGGGCCGATTCGCTCCGTCGGCAGCCCCTCCGCGAGCTCGACGGCGATCGTGATCTCCGGTCCTTCCGCGGCGCCGGATTCGCTCGCGCTCGCGCCGCTCGGCGGGGGCAACTGCGCGAGCTGGGCCTCGATCACTTGCGCGAGCGCGTCCGGGACGATACCGAGCGCGAGCAATCGCGTCAGGCGCTCGCGCGCGGCCGTATGGTCGCCGGTCCAAACGGCGCGCTGGCCGCCGTACCAAAGTGCTTTCGGATTCGTCGGCTCCTCGTTCAGCACTTCGTCGATCAGAACGCCGACGGGACCCGCAAGCGACGTCTGGTCCTCGAGCACGTATGCTTCGGCGAGCGAGAGCTTGAGCTCGTTGTCCGGGCTCGTAGTGCGCCGCCACGCTTCCTCGAACGCACGGCGTGCGCTCGCGTAGTCCCCGAGCGCGACGTAGCTGCGACCGAGCAGCCGCCACCCTTCGACATCCTCCGGACGCTCCGCCATCCTCGCCGCGAGCTGCGCGACGAGATCGACCTCGTGCCGCCGCTGCTCGATCTCCGCGGCGCGGCGCTCGATCAGCTCCGGCTGCCATGTGCGCACGGTCGCGTACAGCGCGAACGCGAGCGGCACGATCGCGACGACGCCTAGCAGCGCCGCGTACGACCACCGGCCGCTGACTCGGCGCTCGCGCCACAGGGGCACGAGCAGGAACGCGAGCGCGGCGGCCGTGAGCGCGGCCGCGCCGATCCAAAAAGTCGTCACGAGATCGGGTCCTCGTCGAGGGGCTGGCGAGCGCGGTCTTTGAGAATTCTTGCGAAGACGATCGCGCCGATCAGCAGCAGCGCGCCCGGCGCGCCCCATAGCGCCCACGTGCTCGGCTGAAACGGCGGACGGTAGACGACGAACTCGCCGTAGCGCGACACGAGATAGTCGACGATCTCTTTGTCCGTGTAGCCTTCAGCCATCTTCTGATGGACCTCGCGCCTCAGGTCCGTCGCGATCAACGCGTCGGACTCGGCGATGCTCGTGTTCAAGCACTTCGGGCAACGCACCTCGTGCAGCAGCGTGCGATAGCGCTCGTTCATCGCCGGATCGTCGAAGCCGAGCTCGGGGTCGGCCGCCAAGCCGAGCGGCATCGCGAGCAGGAGCAGCAGGCACGCAGAGAGGACTCGGGCCATCTCATTCCCCCTCGACCAGCGGGCACGGCAGGCTGCCGCACTCCTCGGCGATCTTCGGCAGGAAATCACGCTGCCATATCTCGGGCATCAGGGGCCCGATATGCTTGTGCAGCACGGTGCCGTTGCGGCCGATCAGAAACGTTTCAGGCGCACCGTAGACCCCCCAGTCGATCGCAACCTGCCCGTGCGGATCGAAAGCCGAAGCGACATACGGATCGCCGAGCTGCGCGAGCCAGCCGAGCGCGGCCGTGCGCTCGTCCTTCCAGTTGAGCCCGTAGATCGGGACGCCGCTCGTGCGCGCGAGCTCGAGCAGATAGGAGTGCTCTTGCCGGCAGCCGACGCACCACGTCGCCCAGACGTTCAAGAGCGCCACCTGGCCGGCGAAATCGCCGCTGCCGACCTCACGGCCGGGATCGGTCAGACTCGGCAAGCTGAACTCTGGCGCGGGCTGCCCGACGAGCGGCGATTCGAAGTCTCCGGGGTTCAGGTACAGGCCGCGGTACAAGAATACTCCCATGACCGCGAACAGGATCACCGGCACTGCGTAACGCCACATCTCAATGCCCCTCCGCCGCCTGCGCTGCACCGGGCGCAACCGCGGCATGCGTGCGCTCGACGCGCTCGGCACGCTGCAACCGGTAGCGCTTGTCCGTGACCGCGATCAGCCCGCCGAGCGCCATGACGACCGCGCCGATCCACAAGAAGCTGATCAACGGCTTGACGCGGACGCGGACGCTCCAAGCCTCTTCGCCGAGCGATTGGCCGAGCGCGACGAAGACGTCGCGGTGCAGCGCGGCATCGATCGCCGCCTCCGTCATCGGGTTCTGCTGCACTCGATAGACGCGTTGCTGCGGCCGCAGCACGGTAACGAGCTCGCCATCCCGCCGGACCTCGAACTCGCCCTCGACCGCCGAGTAGTTCGGGCCTTCGACGTTGCGCAGTCCGACGAATGCGAAATCGTATCCGCCGGTCTCCCAGGTATCGCCGGGCCGCACCGCCCGATCGAGCTCGGTATCGTACGCCGACGTGATCGTTGCGCCGACGATGAACAGGCCGACGCCTAGATGCGCGGCGTACATCCCCCATTGGGCACGCGTCAGCGGCGCCCCGGCGTTTCGCCCGAGCCGACGCATGACCGGATCGACGAGCGACGTCGCGACGACCCAAAGGCCGATCACGATCCCGATCGTCGAGAGCACCGACGCGTGGCCGAAGAAGACCCACGGGATCAGCACGCCCGTGACGACGGCGATCACGGCCGGCCACTTGAGCTTGCGGCGCAGTAGCCCCGGCGGGGTCTTCCGCCACGCCGTGTGCATGCCGAGCCCGAGCAGCACGGCCATCGGCAGCATCGGAATCAGGAAGACCGTGTCGAAGTAAGGCGGACCGACCGAGATCTGCCGGAAGCCGAGCGCGTCGAGGAACAGTGGATACAGCGTGCCGAACAGCACGGCCGCGGCCGCGACCGTCAGCAGGATGTTATTCGCGAGCAAGAGCGCGTCGCGCGACAGCAGCGTGAAGCCGCCCTCGCCCGCGAGATCCTTCGCGCGAACCGCGTAAAGCAGCAGAGCGCCGCCGCTGATCGCCGCGAGCAGCATCAGGATGAACAGCCCGCGTGCCGGATCCGACGCGAACGCATGCACCGAGATCAGCACGCCGGAGCGGGTCAGGAACGTGCCGAGAAAGCTCAGCGAGAACGCGGCGATCGCGAGCAGGACGGTCCAGCTCTTGAAGAGACCGCGCTTCTCCGTGACCGCTAGCGAGTGCATCAACGCGGTCGCGACGAGCCACGGCATGAACGATGCGTTCTCGACCGGGTCCCAGAACCACCAGCCGCCCCAGCCGAGCTCGTAGTACGCCCACCAGCTGCCGAGCGCGATGCCGAGCGTGAGGAAGATCCACGGTCCCGAGACCCAAGGCCGAGTCCAACGCGCCCAGTCGCGGTCGAGCCGGCGCGTGAGCAGCGCGGCGACGGCGAACGCGAACGGGACCGAGAGCCCGACATAGCCGATGTACAGCATCGGCGGGTGCAGCACCATCGCCGGATCCTGCAGCAGCGGGTTCAAGTCGTTGCCGTCCGGCGGCATGTCGAGGCCGAGCCGGTCGAACGGATTCGACGTCAACAGCGTGAACGCGAGCATGCCCGCGCTGACGATGCCGAGGACGCCGATCACACGGCTCGAGAACGCTTCGGGCTGCGTGCGGCCCGTGACGGCGACCGCGAGCGTCCAGATTGCGAGGACCGTCGTCCAGAACAGCAGCGACCCCTCGTGACCGCCCCACACCGCAGCGAACTTGTAGAACGTCGGCAGCTCGGAGTTCGAGTGCAGCGCGACGAACCGAACGCTGAAATCGTCCGTCAGGAAGGCATACGCGAGCGCGGCAAACGCGACCGCGCAGAACACGAACTGCCCGGCCGCGGCCGGCCGCGCGAGCGCCATGAGCTGCCGGTGACCGGTCGCTGCGCCGACGAGCGGAAGCACGGCCTGGGCGAGGCTCAGGCAAAACGCGAGGATCAGCGCGAAGTGACCGAACTCCGGAATCATCGTTCGCTCGCCGCGCGGCCCTTCTCGAGCGCCTCGGCGACCTCCGGCGGCCGATAGTTCTCATCGTGCTTCGCGAGCACCTCCTCGGCCGTGAACAAGCCGCTCCCATCCATTCGTCCGCGCGCGATCGCGACCTGGCCCTCGCGGAACAGATCCGGCAGCACGCCGGTATAGCGAACCGGAACGGAGTTCGCGTAATCGGTGACGACGAAATCGACCGTCAGACTGCCGGGCTCGCGCGCGACGCTGCCCTCGACGACGATACCGCCGAGCCGGAACACGCGCTCCGTCGGAGCCTCGCCGGCGACCACCTGGGACGGGCTGAAGAAATAAAGCAGGTTCTCGTTGAAGGCCCTGAGCGCGAACGCTGCCGAGAGAACCACGCCGCCGAGCACGAGCCCGACGAACAGCATGCGCCTTTGTCTCGCCGTCATTGCACCTGCCTTACCGTGGGTTGCCGCCGCGGACGCGCATCGTCCGCCGTTCTCGCGAGGCGCTCGAGCGGCCGCAGCCGAGCGCGGCGAGCCGCCCAGATGTTGAGCACGATCACGAGCAGTGTAATGCCGTACGCCGACCAGACGTAAGGCGCGTACCCGCCCATCGCGAGGAACTCGCTCATCTCGCCGTCTCCGTCAGAAGCCGCCGCAGCCATCGCGCGTCGTGCTCCCGTTCGACAATCTCTCCCTGGAGCCGGTTCAAAACCAGCCACGCAAAGCACAGCGTGAAGCCCGCGATCATGACGAGCAGCGGCGCGAGCATATCGAACGTGATCGACGGGGAGTCGAGCTTAGCGATCGTCGGGCCTTGATGCAGCGTGCTCCACCACTCGACCGAGAAATGGATGATCGGCACGTTCACAACGCCGACGACGGCGAGGATTGCGCTGACTCGGTCCGCCTTGTCGCGGTCCTCGAACGATGCGCGCAACGCCATGTAGCCGAGATACAGGAACAGCAGGATCAGCTCGAACATCAGCCGGGCGTCGCCCCACTCCCAGTACGTGCCCCACGTCGGCCGTCCCCAGATGCCGCCGGTGACGAGCGCGAGGAACGTGAACGACGCGCCGATCGGCGCGATGCTGACGGCCGCGGCGTGCGCGAGCTTGATTCGCCAGATGAAGCCGATCGCGGCCGCGGTCGCCATCAGTGTATAGCCCATCATGCTGAGATACGCGCTCGGCACGTGGACGTAGATGATCCGAAAGCTGTCGCCTTGGAGGTAGTCCGGCGGCGCGAGCACGAGACCGCCGTACGCGCCGGCCGCGATCAGCACGAGCGCGAGGCCGCCGAGCCACGGCCGCCAACGCCCCGCGAGGTCGTAGACGTGCGGCGGTGAAGCCCAGCGATGGAACCAGCGAGGTAATCCGAGCATGACGCAAGACTCAGACGAGCGCGAGCGGCCGGGGTTCGGCGCTTGCGCGGCAAACTGCGATCGGCGCCGTCACCGGGCCGTCCCGAGTCCGACCGGCTCCGCGCGGCGCGCGGCATAGACGCCGCCCGCGAGAAGCGGCCCGATATAAAACGCCGGCACGCCGACGACGTAGACCAGCGTGCAGTATCCCGTCGGGCGTCCGGCCGCAAGATCGGCGAAGAACGCCATTGCGGCGACGGCCGCCCAGAATAGCGCTAGCGGCATCACCGGGCTCGGCAGCGATGATCCGCCGGCGCGGCCGATCACGAGCCCGGTCAGGAAGTTCGCCGCGGCCAACAGACCGCCGAGATACGCGAGCATTGCCGGCGGCAGGAGATCGGACGGCGGCGCCGAGCCCGCCGCGAGCCCCTCGATGCCGAGCAGCAGCCCGCCGACGCGCAGCAACAGATAGAGGACCGCCCAGACCGCGAGCCCCGCGACGAGCATCGCGGCCGTGCGCAGCTTCGCGCGCCCGAACGCGCCGAAGAACATCGCGGACACGACGCCGGCGAGCGCTCCGGCGAACCAGATCGCCCCGTAGCGCGCGGCTTCCTCGGTTAGATCGCCGGCGATCGAAACTGCTCGGTCGCGCGGCGTGACGAGGGATAGTAATTCCTCTGCAACCAATGTATTAGGCATGTTTCTTCTCGAAAAACCTAAGCCCTTCGAGAAGACTCTGATACGAGCGCAGCGCACGCTCGACGGCCGCCTCGCCGGCCGCGCTGACGGCGTAGTAGCGCTTCGCACGACCGCCCCGCTCGGGCGTCGGCTCGCCGAGGCGCGAAGACACCAAACCCTTGCGCTCGAGCCGCTCCAATGTCGTGTAGAGCGCGCCGGGCGCAGTGCTGCGTCCGGTGCGGCAACGAATCTCGTCGCGGATCGCGACGCCGTACGCATCGTCGCCGAGGCGCAGGATCGCGAGCAGGACGAGTTGCTCGAACTCGCCGAGATGGCTGTTGCGGCTCATTAGGCCTACATTGTAGAAAAAAATGACGGGGCGAGCCAAGCGGCACGCTCCCCTGCCGAGCCGGCACGGATCACTCGACACCGACCCGCAGCGCCGCCGCAACCGCGGCCGGCCCGACCGAGATCGCGAGCGTCGCGAGCGCCGCGAGCAGATAAAGGGGGCCGGCCGTCGCTTCGCCGTACGCCGCGAGATCCGTCGCGCGCGCGCCGAAAATCAGCAGTGGGCTCGCGAGCGGCAGCACGAGGAGCCCGATGATCGGCCCGCTGTGCCGGACGCCGAGTGTCAGCGCGGCGCCGATCGCCGCGAGGACGCTCAACGTCGGCGTCGCGAGCAGCAGCGCGCCGATCAAGACCGGCAGCGCCTCGATCGGCAAGCGGAACGCGAGCGCGACGATCGGCGCGAGCGCGATCAGCGGGACGCTCGTCACGAGCCAATGCGCGAAGATCTTCGCGATGGCCGTGATGCCGGCGGGCACCGGCGACAGCAGAAGCTGCTCGAGGCTGCCGTCGTCGGCGTCGTTGCGAAACAGCCCGTCGAGCGCGAGCAGCGCCGACAGCAGCGCCGAGACCCAGAGCACGCCGACGCCGATCGCACGCAACTCGGTCTCGTCCGGCGAGAGCGCGAGCGGAAACAGCGAGGTCACGATAATGAAGAAGATCAGCGGATTCGCGAGCTCGCTCCAGCGGCGGAACGCGAGTTTCAAGTCGCGCGCGACGATCGCGCCGAAGGCTTCTCTCATCTCCGCGTCCCTAAAGCTCGACCACCAGCGCGCCGGGCCGCGTCAGCTCGTCCGGCTGATGCGTCGCGATGACTGCGACGCCGCCGTCGTCGGCGTGCCGCCCGATCCATTCGACGACCAAGCGCCGCCCCTCCGCGTCGAGATGCGTCATCGGCTCGTCGAGCACCCAAAGCTTCGCATCGGCGAGGCGGAGCGTGGCGAGGCCGACCCGGCGGCGCTGCCCGGCCGACAGATACCGCGTACGGACGTCGAGCTTCGGCCCGAGACCGAGCTCCGACGCGACGCTCGCGATATCTGCCGAGCCGCCCGAGATACGGCGGCTGAACGTCAGGTTCTCGCGCACGGTGAGGTCGCGCTTCACGCCCTCGGCATGCCCGCGGTACGCGATGTCTCCGCGGCGTTCCGGCGGCAGCGCGCGAACGTCCGTGCCCTGCCAATCGATCCGACCGGCCGTCGGCACCGTGAGGCCGGCGAGCGCGCGCAGCAGCGTCGTCTTGCCGGCACCGTTCGCGCCGACGACGAGCACGATACTGCCGGCTGCCGCGGTGAAGTCGAGCGCCTCGAACAGACAATGATCGCCTCGCCACATCGCGACGCCGCGCACGGCGAGCCCCGGCCCGGATTCCCCCGCTGCGCTCGTCATCGCGTGATCTCGATCAGGAATCGGGTGGGTTTCAATTTCTTATGCGGCAGAGGCTTACGAGATAGAGTTAAGGCGGTCTAGCAAGCAACGAGCCCGCCTCCGGTCGGCGCTCGGCTCCCTCGCTTCGCTCTCGAAACCGAAGCGCGGGGGCCGAGGCGGCCGGGCGAATGATAGAAGATGTGCTCCGTGGCGCGAAGGCCGGCGGCCGTGTCGAGCGATTCGTGGGCTGGAGCCGAACGCGGGCGCTCCTTCAGCGGCCGAGATCCCACTTCACGTCGAGCTTCGCCGTCCGGCCGATATCCTGCTCGAGGATCGTCACGCCGGCCTGCTCGAGAGCGACCTTCTCGTCGAGGAGGTTCTGCAGCCGGAGCTTCAAGCTCACGCGGCTCGTCGGGTGGAACGAGTACACGAGATCGAGCGAGTCGAACGGCCGCTCGTAGGTATCCGCGGCGCCGTTGCGGCCCGCGAAGA
>CAYMAF010000039.1:0-19118 GCA_964388365.1 uncultured Gammaproteobacteria bacterium
GACCGTGCGCGCCAGGGATGGCGCGCCCGGAGCCTACAGGGATGTATTCACGGCGGTCCTCGAAGGGGCATGTGCGCGCCGCGCCGCCCCACCACCGCGCTCGATCACGCGACACACGCCCACCGCGCCGAACCGCGACTTCGAAGGAGCACCGTAAAGCACGATGCCGATCTACGTCGACAACCGCGAATACCCGGCCGCGCCGGAGAAGAACCTGCTCGAGCACTGCCTGTCGCTCGGCTTCGACTTGCCCTACTTCTGCTGGCACCCGGCGATGGGCTCGGTCGGAGCGTGCCGGCAATGCGCAGTGAAGCAGTACCGCGACGAGAACGACGCCGACGGACGCATCGTGATGGCGTGCATGACGGCCGCGGCCGAAGGCCTCCGGATCGGCCTCGACGAACCCGAGGCGCGCGACTTCCGCGCCCGCGTGATCGAGTGGCTGATGGTCAACCACCCGCACGACTGCCCAGTCTGCGAGGAAGGCGGCGAGTGTCACCTGCAGGACATGACGGTGATGACGGGCCACAACTATCGCCGCTACCGAGGCCTTAAGCGCACGCACCGCAATCAGTATCTCGGCCCGTTCCTGAATCACGAGATGAACCGCTGCATCGCGTGCTACCGGTGCGTCCGGTTCTATCAGGACTATGCCGGCGGCGACGATCTGCGCGCGTTCGCTTCGCATCACCACGTCTACTTCGGCCGTCACGAGGACGGCGTCCTCGACAGCGAATGGAGCGGGAATCTCGCCGAGGTCTGTCCGACGGGCGTGTTCACCGACAAGCCGTTCTCCAAGCACTACGTCCGCAAGTGGGATCTGCAGAGCGCGCCGTCGATCTGCGTGCATTGCGGCACTGGCTGCAACGTCACCGCGCAGGAACGCTACGGCCGGCTGCGCCGCGTCGTGAACCGTTACAACGGCGACGTGAACGGCTATTTCCTCTGCGACCGCGGCCGCTACGGGCACGGCTTCGTCACGGCCGAGACGCGCATCCGCACGCCGATGCGGCGCGACGGAAACGGAGAGCTACGGCCGGCCGACGCCGACGAAGCGCTGCAAACGGCCGCACGGATGCTCGCTGGACGCGTCATCGGCATCGGCTCTCCGCGCGCGTCGCTCGAGGCAAATTTCGCGCTGCGCCGGCTCGTCGGCGACGACGCGTTCCATGCCGGCATCGGCGGCGCCGACGCCGACGCGCTCGAGGCCGCGATATCGATCCGCGCCGAGACCCGGACCCGCGCACCGTCGGTCGCGAACGTCGAGAACGCCGACGCGATGCTCGTGCTCGGCGAGGACGTGCCGAATACCGCGCCGCGCATCGCGCTCGCGCTGCGTCAGGCGGTGCGCAACCGGCAGAAGGCGATCGCGGCCGAGCTCGGCATCCCGGCGTGGCTCGACCAGCCGGTGCGGACCGCGGGCCTCGACCGGCGCAGCCCGCTGTTCGTCGCGACCGCGATGCCGACGCGGCTCGATGCGCTCGCATCGGGCCTGTTTCGCGGCAACGCCGAGGAGATCGCCCGGCTCGGCTTCGCGATCGCGAATCGGCTCGACGCGGCGGCGCCCGGCATCGACGATCTTCCCCGCGATGCGGCCGAGCTCGCCGACCGCATCGCCGATGCGCTCACAGAGGCCGCGCGGCCGCTCGTCGTCGCCGGCGTCTCGATGCGGAGCCGCGCGCTGATCGAGGCCGCAGCGAACGTCGCGCTCGCGCTCGGAACGAAGCTCGGAAAACCCGCGGATCTCGCGCTCGTGCTGCCCGAATGCAACACGATGGGGCTCGCGCTCCTCGGCGGGCGAACCCTCGACGACGCGCTCGCGCAAGCGGAGCGGCAGCCGATCCACGCCGCGATCGTGCTCGAGAACGATCTCGAACGCCGGCTGCCGCGCGCCGCGCTCGATCGCTTCCTCGCGCGAATCGAGCACGTGATCGTCATCGATCACACGCTGCATGCGACCGCGCGTGCGGCCGACCTCGTCCTGCCGGCCGCCGCGTTCGCCGAGGCCGACGGTACGCTCGTCAGCAGCGAAGGCCGCGCGCAGCGGTTCTTCCAAGTCTACGTGCCCGAAGGCGAGATCCGCGAATCATGGCGCTGGCTCGCGGAGCTCGCGCATCGGCGAGGCGCTTCGCGCGGCTGGGCATCGCTCGACGACGTGACGGCGGATTGCGCAGCGGCTTCGCGAACGCTCGCGCGGATCGTCGACGCGGCGCCGGGCGCGGGCTTCCGTATCGCGCGCCGGCGCATCGCGCGAGCGCCGGCGCGCTACAGCGGTCGCACGGCGATGCTCGCGCACGTCGAGATTCGCGAGCCGAAGCCGCCGCCGGATCCCGATGCGCCGCTCGCGTTCTCGATGGAAGGGTATTACGGGCCGAGAATGCCGGCGGCGCTGATCCCGTATTTCCGCGCGCCCGGCTGGAATTCGAATCAGTCGGTGCAAAAATTCCTCGACGAGACTGGCCGCGCGCTGCGCGGCGGCAATCCGGGCGTGCGGCTCGTCGAGCCCGCGGCGGACGCGCACCGGAGCTACTTTCCGATACCGCCGCGCCCGGAGCGCGCCGACGATGCGCTGCGCATCGTGCCGCTCCACGACGTCTTCGGCAGCGACGAGCTCGCCGTCTCGTCGCCGGCCGTCGCCGAGCGCGTCCCCGGGCCGTACGCCGCGCTCGGCCCGGGCGATGCCGGTGCGCGCGGCCTCACCGACGGCGACACCGCCGAGATCGCGGTCGACGAGACATTGGTCCTGCTGCCGATCCGCATCATCGCGGGGCTCGCCGCAGGGACGCTCGGCGTGCCGACCGGGCTGCCGGGCCTACCGTTCGTCGCGTCCCAGACCGCGAAAGTCGCGCCGCGCGAGCCGCCGCCGGAGAGCCCGCGATGAGCGCCATCGGGATGCTGGTCTTCGTCGCGGTGCTGCTGCTCGTGCTGCTCGTCGCCGCGGCCTTCCTCACGTGGATCGAGCGGCGGCTGCTCGCGTGGTGGCAAGACCGTTACGGGCCGAACCGCGCGGGCCCGTTCGGCCTCCTTCAAGCGTTCGCGGACGTGATCAAGATCCTGCTGAAGGAAGACTGGATCCCGCCGCTCGCCGACAAGCCGGTCTTCGTTATCGCGCCGGCGATCGTGGCCGTCACGATGTTGCTCGGCTTCGCGGTCGTTCCATTCGCGCCGGGGCTCGTGATCGCCGACCTCAACGTCGCGCTGCTCTTCTTCTTCGCGATGACCGGGCTCTCGGTCTACAGCGTGACGTTCGCCGGCTGGGCGTCGAACAACAATTACGCGCTGCTCGGAAGCCTGAGGACCGCGGCGCAGATGATCAGCTACGAGGTCTTCATGCTGCTCTCGCTCGTCGGCGTCGTGATCCTCGCCGGCTCGTTCCGGCTCACGGAGATCGTCGACGCGCAGCGGGAGATGTGGTTCTTCGTGCCGCAGATCGTCGGGCTCGTCGTGTTCTTTCTCGCGGCGATCGCCGAGACCCATCGGCTGCCGTTCGACCTCCCCGAGGCCGAGCACGAGCTCGTCGCCGGCTATCACACCGAGTATTCCGGCATGAAGTTCGGGCTGTTCTTCCTCGGCGAGTATCTCGGCATGATGCTGTCGTCGGCGATGATCGTCACGCTGTTCTTCGGCGGCTGGCTCGGCCCGAGCTTTCTGCCGCCGATCGTCTGGTTCGTGCTGAAGACCGCGCTCTTCGTCGTCATATATCTGCTGTTGCGCGCGGCCCTCCCTCGGCCTCGCTACGACCAGCTGATGGGCTATGCGTGGAAGTTCCTGCTGCCCGTTGCGCTCCTGAACGTCGTCATCACCGGCGCGATCGTCGTCGCGACGCGCTCGGCCCCGGAGATCGGATCATGACCGACGAGCGCACGGAGCCCGGACGGAGCGTCGTGCCGGCGAACCGCGGGCCGTCAAGGGAGCGTCGCCGCGGCGAGAGCTGGCTCTACTCGCAGATCGCCGTGCTCCTCAGCCAGATTCGGTCGATGGTCGCGGTCTTCCTGCACGGCTTCCGCCGCCGAGAGACGATCCAGTATCCCGACGAGATGCCGTATCTCGCGCCGCGGTTCCGCGGCCGGATCATCCTGTCGCGCGACCCGGACGGTAGCGAGCGCTGCGTCGCGTGCTATCTCTGCGCGGTCGCGTGCCCCGTCGACTGCATCGCGCTGCAGAAGGCCGAGGACGAGACGGGCCGCTGGTACCCGGAATGGTTCCGCATCAACTTCTCGCGCTGCATCTACTGCGGGCTCTGCGAGGAAGCGTGCCCGACGTATGCGATCCAGCTCACGCCGGATTTCGAGATGAGCGAGTACGACCGCCGCAATATGGTCTACGAGAAGGAGCATCTGTTGATCAGCGGCACGGGCAAGTATCCGGGCTACAGCTTCTATCGCGTTGCGGGCAAGGCGATCGGCGGCAAGGACAAGGGTGAGGCGCAGAACGAGGCGCCCCCGGTCGACGTGCGGGGGCTCATGCCATGAGCGCCCCGTGTCCGCGCCGTCACGCAAGTGCCCGGCATCCGTGCGGTCTCGCCTCTTGCCGGCGCGTGCATCAGGCCCATTCGGCGAGCGCGTGCCATATCGCTCCTTGCGGGGCCGCCGTGGATCCGACCGCGGCGTGCCCGCCGCGCACGCTCCGGCAAGGAGCGATACGGCACGCACATGCCTTACGCTGGCGGTGCCCACACGTCCGTCACTCACGGCGTGCACGTTTCGCCAAGGGGCGCTACCGCACGGACACGCCTCGCGCAGCGCGGATACCTTGCGAAGCCCGCCCCCGTGCCCGACCGCGCAGGATAGCGTCATGACGGCGGCATTCTACGTCTTCGGCGCCGTCGCGGTCGCGGCGACGATCCTGACGATCACGCGTGTCAACGCGATGCACGCCCTGCTCTATCTCGTCGTGTCGCTACTCGCGGTCGCGGCGATCTTCTTCGTGCTCGGCGCGCCGTTCGCCGCGATGCTCGAGATCATCGTCTACGCCGGCGCGATCATGGTGCTGTTCGTCTTCGCGGTGATGATGCTGAATCTCGGCGAGGTCACGATCGAGCAGGAGCGACGCTGGCTCTGGCCTCAGCTTTGGATCGGTCCGGGCATCTTGTCGGCGATCCTGCTGATCGAGCTCGTGTATCTGCTCGCGATCGGCGAGCTCGGCCCGCCGCCGGGCGAGCCGGTCGGCGCCCGCGCCGTGGCCGCGAGGCTTTTCGGGCCGTATCTGCTCGCCGTCGAGCTCGCGTCGATGCTGCTCCTCGCGGGCCTCGTCGGCGCGTATCGCATCGGGCGGATCCTCGATGCGCGGACCGCGGAGCGCGCTCCCGGCACCCGGGAGCCGCCGGCCTCGGCGGCCGCCGACGAGTCCGCGCAGCGTCGGACCGCGACGCAGGCATGAACGCGATGTCGCGGCGCACGCCACGCGACGGAGGATGGGAATGACCGCAGCCGTGCCGATCGAGCATGCGTTGCTCCTCGCGGCGATCCTGTTCGCGCTCGGGCTGATCGGCGTGCTCGTCCGGCGCAATCTGATCTTCATGCTGCTGTCGATCGAGATCATGCTGAACGCGACGGCGCTCGCGTTCGTCGCCGCGGGCGCGCGCTGGGCCGAGGCCGACGGCCAGGTCATGTTCATCCTCGTGCTGACGCTCGCGGCCGCCGAGGTCTCGATCGCGCTCGCGCTGATGATGCAGGTCTTCCGCCGCTTCCGGTCGCTCGATGCGGATGCGGTCAGCGAGCTGAGGGGCTAGCCGATGCTCGATGCGCTATGGCTCGTTCCGCTGCTGCCGCTCGCCGGAAGCACGATCCTGATGGCGACACGCGGCGAGCTCTCGGATAGGGCGGTCGCGGCGATCGGCGTCGGCTCGGTCGGGCTCTCGGCCGTCGCGGCGCTGCTCGTCGCCGGCGGGCTCTTCGCCGCCGACGATACGGCGGTCCGTTCGGTCCTCGCAACATGGATCGACGCCGACGGCATCGCGCTCGGCTTCGGCCTTCGTCTCGACGCGCTGTCGCTCGTGATGATCCTCGTGATCACGATCGTCGGCTTCCTGATCCACCTGTACTCGATCGCGTACCTCGCCGGGGACGAGGGCTATAGCCGCTTCTTCGCGTACATGAATCTGTTCACGGCGGCGATGCTCGTGCTCGTGCTCGCCGACAACCTCCTGCTGCTCTATCTCGGCTGGGAAGGCGTCGGCCTTTGCAGCTATCTCCTGATCGGCTTCTGGTACCAAGATCCCGCAAACGGCTACGCGGCGCGTAAGGCGTTCGTCGTCACGCGCATCGGCGACACCGCGATGCTGATCGGTCTGCTGCTGCTCGCAACGTCGCTCGGCACGCTCGAGATCGCGGAGCTCCTCGATCGCGCTGAGAACCGCTGGGCCGCGGGCTCGGGGATCGCGACGGCCGCGGCCGCGCTGCTCCTCGGCGGCGCAGTCGGCAAGTCCGCGCAGCTTCCGCTCCAGACGTGGCTACCGGACGCGATGGCCGGCCCGACGCCGGTCAGCGCGCTGATCCACGCGGCGACGATGGTCACGGCCGGGATGTACCTGATCGCGCGCACGCATACGCTGTTCGAGCTCGCGCCCGGGGTCCAGCTCGCGGTCGCCGTGATCGGCGCGCTGACGCTGCTCGGCGCCGCATTCGCCGCGCTCGCGCAGCGCGACATCAAGCGGATCCTCGCGTACTCGACGATGAGCCAGATCGGCTACATGTTCCTCGCGCTCGGCGTCGGCGCGTGGAGCGCGGCCGTGTTCCACTTCATGACGCACGCGTTCTTCAAGGCGCTGCTCTTCCTCGCCGCGGGCGCGCTGATTCTCGCGCTCGATCACGAGCAGGACATCTTTCGCATGGGCGGGCTGCGCCGCCGTCTGCCGGCCGTGTTCTGGGCGTTCCTGATCGGCGCCGCCGCGCTCGCGTCCGTGCCGCTCGTGACGAGCGGGTTCTACAGCAAGGAGCAGATCCTCGCCGGCGCTTGGGGCTTCGAGCGCGGCGGCACGCTGCTCGGGCTCGCGGGCCTCGCCGCGGCCTTCGTCACGTCCGTGTACATATTCCGCGCGGTCTTCATCGTGTTCTTCGGCGCGCCGGCCGAGCCCGGCGGCGAGCCCGAGGTCGCCGACGAGCGCGAGCCGAGCCCTGGCGACGGCCCCGCGCTCGCCGAATCCGAGATCGGCTCGCGGCCTCCGTATACCGGTGCCGACGATCGCCGCTTCGGCGCAAGACACGCCGCGGAGCGCGGCCGAGGCGCGGCCGACGTGCGGCTCGTCGATGGACGCGGCGAATCGACGCCCGGAATGCGCCTTGCGTTGCTGCTGCCGCTCGCCGTGCTCTCGATGCTCTCGATCGTCGGCGGCTTCGTCGAGACGCCGGCGAGCCTCGGGCATATCCGCGCGTTCTCCGACTTCATGTCGGCCGCGCTGCCCGCAGCGGAGCCGGCCGACGCCGGATCGATCGAGATTCTGCTCGAGATCGCGGCCGCGGCCGTTTCGCTCGCCGGGATCGCGGTCGCGTACTGGCTGTTCTTCCCGAGCGGCACGGCGCGGCGCGGCGAGACCGCGGAAGCGCGCGCGCCGTGGCCGGCCGTGCTCGATCGCCTATGGGCGGCCGGCTGGGGATTCGATCGCGTCTACGACGCGCTCTTCGTCCGGCCGTTCGTCGCGGCCGCGGCGGCGCTGCGCGGCGATCCGGTCGACGATGCGTACTCCGGAATCGCTTCGGGTCTGCGTGCCGCGTGGCGCAACGCGGCCGATAGCCAAACGGGCGAGCTTCGTTGGTATGCGGCCGGCATGCTCGCGGGGCTCGTCGTCGTGCTCGCGGTGGCACTCTTCCTATGATCCTCGCATGGCTCATCGCCGTTCCGCTCGTCGCCGGCGCGCTCGCGTGGCTCGGCGCGCGGCAGAGCGCGCGGCTATGCCGATGGATCGCGCTGCTCGCGCTGGGCGCCGACCTCGCGCTGCTTGCGGCGATCTGGCTGAACGCGCCGGCGATCGACCCAACGGTGCGGCCCGGCTGGCTCGTCGAAGCCGAGCAGCCGTGGATCCCGCGCTTCGGCATTGGTTTCCACCTCGCAATGGACGGGCTCAGCCTGCTGATGGTCGCGCTGACGCTCGTGCTCGGGATCATCTCGGTCGCATGCTCGTGGACCGAGATTCGCGAGCGCGTCGGCTTCTTCCACGCGAACCTGCTCTGGTCGATTGCCGGCGTCGTCGGCGTGTTCGTCGCGCTCGATCTGTTCTTGTTCTTCTTCCTGTGGGAAGTGATGCTCGTGCCGATGTACTTCCTGATCGCGGTCTGGGGGCACGAGAACCGCATCTACTCCGCGATCAAGTTCTTCATCTTCACGCAGGCGAGCAGCCTTTTGATGCTCGCCGCGATCGTCGGGCTCGCGTGGCTCAACGCGGCCGCAACCGGCGAGTGGACGTTCAACTATTTCGCCCTGCTCGACACCGAGCTCGCGCCGGGCGCCGCGATGTGGCTGATGCTGGGCTTCTTCGTCGCGTTCGCCGTGAAGCTGCCGGCCGTTCCGGTTCACACGTGGCTGCCTGATGCGCATACCGACGCACCGACCGCCGGCAGCATCATTCTCGCCGGCGTGCTGCTGAAGACCGGCGCGTACGGGCTGATCCGATTCGTCGTGCCGCTCTTCCCGGAGGCGGCGATGTGGATTGCGCCGCTCGTGATGGCGCTTGCGGTCGTCGGCATCCTCTACGGCGCGGTGCTCGCGTTCGCGCAGACGGATTTCAAGCGGCTCGTCGCGTACACGAGCGTGAGCCATCTGGGCTTCGTGCTGCTCGGGATCTTCGCGTGGAACGAGCTCGCGCTCCAAGGCGCGATCATGGGCATGATCGCGCACGGCTTCTCGACGGGCGGTCTGTTCGCCGTCGCCGGCGCGCTCCAGGAGCGGCTGCACACGCGGGACATGCGGACGATGGGAGGCCTTTGGGCCCGGTGGCCCCGGATGGGCGCGATCGCGCTGTTCTTCGCGATCGCGTCGCTCGGGCTGCCGGGCCTTGCGAACTTCGTCGCCGAGTTTCTCGTGCTGCTCGGCACGTTCCCGGTCGAGCCGGCCGCCGCGGTGCTCGCCGCGGCCGGGCTGATCTTCGCCGCGGTCTACTCGCTCGCGCTCGTCCAGCGATCCTTCCACGGCGCCGCGAGAAGGGAGCCTCGCGCCGCGGATTTCGACCGGCGCGAGATGGCGTGGTCCGCGGCGATGATCGTCGCGCTCGTCTGGCTCGGGCTTCGCCCGCAGCCGGTCTTCGATACCGCGAGGCCGACGCTCGAGCAGCTCGGTGTCGCCGTGTCGATCGACGAGGACGTGCAGCCGTGACGTTCACCGCCGCGCATCTCGTCGCGCTCCTGCCGATCGTCGTGCTCGGCGCCGCAGCGATCGTCGTGCTGCTGCTCGCGGCATTCTCCGGCTCGCGCGCGCTCACGGCCGGCGCGGCCGCGGTCGGCCTCGCCGCGGCGCTCGCGGCGCTGCCGATCGCCGCGCGCGTCGCGCCGCTCGCCGTGAGCCCGCTGATCCTCGTCGACGGCGCCGCGCTGCTCTACACGGGGCTCCTCGTCGGCTGCACGCTCGGCGTGCTCGGCCTGTCGACGGCCTACCTGCATCGCCGGCGCGAATCCGCCGGAGAGCTTTCGGTTCTGCTGTTGACCGCGGCGCTCGGCGCGGCCGTCCTCGCGGCCAGCTCGCATTTCGCGTCGCTGTTCCTCGGCTTCGAGCTCGTTAGCGTCTCGTTGTTCGCGCTGCTCGCCTACTTGCGCGACGAGAAGCCGAATCTCGAGGCCGGCCTCAAGTACGTCATCCTGAGCGGCGTGTCGTCGGCGTTCCTGCTGTTCGGGATCGCGCTCGTCTACGCCGAGCTTGGCACGCTCGAGTTCGCGCGGATCGCCGAGCGGCTCGCGGCCGAGGAAAGCGCGGGGCTATACGTTGCCGGAGGGCTCGGCTTCGTGATCGCGGGCGTCGCGTTCAAGCTGTCACTCGTGCCGTTTCATCTATGGACGCCGGACGTTTATCAGGGCGCGCCGGCGCCGATCACGGCGTTTCTCGCGACCGTCTCGAAGGGCGCGGTCTTCGTCGTGCTTCTGCGCTATTTCGTGCTCGCCGACGCGTTCGAGTATCGGCCGCTGATGGCGGCGCTATCGCTGCTCGCGGGCGCATCGATGCTGCTCGGCAACGTGCTCGCGCTGCTGCAGAGCAACGTGAAGCGGATCCTCGCGTACTCGTCGATCGCGCACATCGGTTATCTGCTCGTCGCATTCATCGCCGGCGGCGCGGTCGCGATCGAGTCGTCGAGCTATTATCTCGCCGCGTATCTCGCAAGCTCGATCGGCGCGTTCGGCGTCGTCGCGATCCTGTCGTCGGCCGGCGCCGACGAGGCACAGACGCTGCGCGAGTATCGCGGGCTCTTCTGGCGCCGGCCGTGGCTCGCCGGCGTGTTCTCGCTGATGCTGCTGTCGCTCGCCGGCATTCCGCTGACGATGGGCTTCGTCGCAAAGTTCTATGTCGTCGCGGCGAGCATCGATGCGTCGCTGTGGGTTCTGCTCGCGCTCGTGATCGTCGGCAGCGCCATCGGGCTCTTCTACTATCTGCGCGTGCTCGTCGCGCTTTACGTCGAGCCCGACGAGGCCGCCGTCGACGGCGCCCACATGGCGGCGGCTCCGAGCGGCCATCTCGTGCTCGCCGCCGCGAGCGTCCTCGTGCTGTGGCTCGGTATCTTTCCGTCGCAGCTGATCGACGCCGTGAGGTCGCTCGCGTTCGCCGGCGGCTGAGCTACCCCGCGGCAAGCGCGTCGCGCAGCTCCGCGGTCAGCGTCGGCAGCGCCGCGGAAATCGCCTCGACATCGTCGTCCCCGATCCCGATCCCGAGCGCGGCGACGACGGACGGATCGGGCGGGGCCGCGGCAGCGTCCGGGAAAGCGAGGAAGCCGAATCCGGCCGCGGCCGCGAGCGCATCGGCGACGTTCACCGCGCAGGCTGCGGCCCGCGACGGCCCGGAGGCCTCGAGCGGCGCATCGTGCGCCGCGATCACCTCGCCGATGCTCGGCGGCAGCTTCCACTGCTCGCAGAGTTCGCGGCCGAAGTCCCGGTGATTCGCTCCGAAGGCCTCGTCCTCGATCGCATCGAGGGGGCGGCCGCTCTGCTCGCGATCGTGCGCGACCTTGCGGAATGCCGCAGGATCCCTCTGCAGCTCCACGAGGAAACCGACGTCGTGCAGCAGGCCGCAAAGAAACGCCTCGCTCGGATCGTCGAGCCTCGCGATCTCCGCGAGCCGTTTCGCCGCGGCCGCGGCGGCGAGCGAATGCAGCCACAAATTCATCGCCGACTCTCCGACATGCTCGGAGCGGCCGCCGATCAGGCGCCCGAAGCTTGCGGCCATCGCGATACTCCTGATCGCTTCGGCCCCAAGCAGCACGATCGCGCGCTCGACCGACGTCACGGGCTGAGGCAGCCCGTAGAACGCCGAGTTCACGACTCTGAGGATTCGCAGGCAGAGCGCGGGATCCGTCGATACGACCCGATCCAGATCACGGGCCGTGCACCGCTCGTCGCGGACGACCTCGAGAATCCGGAGCGTGACCTCCGGCAGCATACTGAAGCGTTTCAGCGAAGCGACCGCGGCAGCCGCGATCTCGGCGCGCGTCGCGGCGATTGCGCTCATCGTCTCAACACCTGCCGGCGCCGACCCGCCAGGCCAGCGCCGCGTCGCCTCGCGCCGGTTCGCGGTCCGCGGCGACTCTCGCGTTCATCCGCGCAGTGAACGCCGGCACCTCGTCGGCGGGCATCGGCCTTGCGAAGTAGTAGCCCTGCCCATAGTCGCAGTTCAGCGCTTGCAGGCTCACGACCTGCTCGGCCGACTCGATCCCTTCGGCGACGGTCCTCATATCGAGATCGTGCGCGAGCTCGATGATCGCGTTCAGCACCGCCATCAGATCGCGGCCCTCGCCCATCGACAGCACGAAGGAGCGGTCCACCTTCAGCACGTCGAGCGGGAAGTCGCGCAGGCACGCGAGCGACGAATGCCCGGTGCCGAAATCGTCCATCTGAATTCGGACGCCGATCTCCTTCAGCGCCGCGAGCGCCGCCGTCGTCGCCGCAACGTCGCGCATCATCTCGCTCTCAGTGACTTCGAGATGCAAATTCGAGCGGGCGACGCCTGTCTCCGCGAGAATCTGCTCGACGCGCTGGACGTACCGCGGCACGAGCAGCTGCTGCCGTGAAAGATTCACGCTGATGCTCGACGGCGCGGGGTCGCCGTTCGCCTGCCACGCCGCGAAGCGCCTGCAGGCCTCGCGCAGCACCCACTCGCCGATCGGCACGATCAGGCCGAGCTCCTCCGCGACCGGAATGAATTGATCCGGCTGCAAGAGGCCGCGCTCGGGATGCCGCCACCGGATCAGCGCCTCGACGCTCTCGACCCGCCCGGTCGTCAGACAAATGATCGGCTGATAGTGCAGCTCGAACTGCCGCTGCTCGATGGCCTGATGCAGCGCGCTCTCGATCGCGAGCTGGCGCTTCACTCGCATCCGCATCGATCGATCGAACATCGCGTAGCGGCCCTTGCCGGCCGACTTCGCCTCGTACATCGCCGTGTCCGCATCGCGCAGCAGCGCATCGACCGTCTGATGGCCGAGCTCGCTCGTCACGATGCCGACGCTCGCGCTCGAGAACACCTCGTGCTCGCCGAGCCGGTAGCTTTGCGCGAAGGCCTTCAGCAGCCGGTCGGCGACCGCTTCGGCGTCTCGCGGAGACGCGATCCCATCGAGCAGCACGACGAACTCGTCGCCGCCGATCCGCGCGATCGTGCTCCCGCCGCCGTCTCGCGACACCATGTCTCGGCCTCGCAGGTTGCGGCGGAAACGCTCCGCGATCTCGATCAGCAGCTTGTCGCCGACGTCGTGCCCGAGGCTATCGTTGACGTTCTTGAACCGATCGAAATCGAAAAACAGCACCGCGAAGTGATGGCCCGGCTCGCGCCGGCGCCGCTCGATCGCGCGCTCGATCTGCTCCGCGAGCAGCGCCCGATTCGGCAGCCCCGTCAGCGTGTCGTGATACGCGCGGCGGCTGAGCTCGGACATCAGCGCCTGCGAATGGAGCTCGCGGCTGATGCGGGCCTTGACCTCGGCCGCGCATACGGGCTTTCGAATATAGTCGACTGCGCCGAGCCGGAAGGCCTCGCTGACCGTCTTCTGGTCGTCGGCGCCGGTGACGAGCATCACGGGGATCGACGCGAGCTCCGCGTCCCGCTTCAGCGTCGTCAGGACCGCCATGCCGTCCATGTCCGGCATCTGATAATCGAGGAGAATCAGCGCGGGACGCTGCGCCGACGCGGCGTCGAGCCCGTCGCGTCCGGAATGGGCGTGCACGAGCTCGATCGGCAGCGTTTTCAGCAGCGCGCTGAACAGTGCGTGGATCTCCGGCGCGTCGTCGATCAGCAGCACCTTGCTGGCCCGCGCGGCGGCTGCGCCGATCATGCCGAGCCCTCGTGCAGCGGCAGCCCGCGCGCACGGATCGCCGCACGACAAAGCGCCGCGAGGCGCACGACCTCGGCCTCGAGCACGCCGGCCGCGGCACCCGATCGCACCGCGGCCTCGACGGCGCGCGCGGCATCGGTCAGCGACGGGAAGCCGTAGCTGCCGCCCGCCCCCTTGAGCTGATGAGCGAGCCGGCCGAGCTCGTCGTGCCGCCCCGAGGCGTACGCCGCCTCGATGCTCGAGACGGTGTCCGCCAAGCCGCCGACGAAAACGTCGATCAGCTCGGCCATCTCGGGATCGTCCGCGAAGTCGCTGTGCAACGCAGCGGCCGACGCCGCATCGGATACGTCGGCTCCGGGCCGGGGGGCGGGCGCGCTCCCGCTCGCCGTGCTCCGCAGGGTCGCGGCGCCGCCGCATACGAGCTCGCCGACGAGCGAAAGCAATGCCTCCGCTTCGATCGGCTTCGCGCTGAACGCGGTGCAGCCGGCCGCGAGGCATTCGTCGACATCGCCGGGCGCGGCGCGAGCGGTCAGCGCGACGATCGGCAGCGAGCATCCGAGCCGGCGCAGGAGCCGGGTCGCGGTCAGGCCGTCGAGCGTCGGCATCTCGACGTCCGTGAGCACGATATCGGCCGGCGCGGGATCGATCAGCGCGGCGGCGCGGCCGGCGGGAACGGTCAGCGCGCCGAGCAGCTCGCTGCCGTCGTCGACGGTCTCGACGACGGCCCCGGCGCGCTCGAGACACCATTCGAGAAAGCGACGGTTCGCCGCGCTGTCATCGGCGACGAGCACGCGCACGCCGGCCAACGGCAGCGTCTCGGGCCCGGCTGCTGTTTCGTTCGAGCTGATCATCTCCGGCTGTAACGGCCGTTTCATCCCATACTTGAGCCCATGACATAAGACTCAGTTCACTTTTCGGCGCTTTGCCGCGGCCGGCGGCCTCGGGACCGTCCGAACCCGGCGAACCGGCCGCCGCTCCGGGCCTCGACCGCCGGGCCCGCCCCCCGTCCGACGCGGCTTGACCCTCACGTGACGTCAGGCGCTATCGTGCCCGTCCGACGAGGGCTCGGGGGCGAGACGGTGAAGCACTACACGGTCAAGCAGGTCGCGGAGCTGTCGGGCGTTTCCGTGCGCACGCTCCACGACTACGACGAGATCGGGCTGCTCCGCCCGGCGTACGTCGGTCGAGCGGCATCGGGCCTAAGTCGCGGCGATGTGGGACCGTCCGTGCCCGCCCGCGCTCGTGCCGGGCTCGCCGAGCTCTATCGCTCGTATCCGGATTTCGAGCCCCGCTACGAGCACTCGAAGCCGGCTTCTGCGACTACCTGACGCGCGCGATGAAGGCCTACGCCGCCCGGCTCGGCGGCTGACAGCAACCGACGCGGCACGAACGGCCTACGCCGCGAGGCGTCCCGGCACCTCGAGCACGGCGCGGCGCTCGGGCTCCGGGCGAACGAAACGCCGAAGCTGCTGCCGGGGATCGCTCTCGGGATAATCGGCGCGGAAATGCCCGCCGCGCGACTCGCTGCGCTCGAGCGCCGCGGCTGCGACGAGCCGCGCCACGAGCAACGCGTTGCGACCCGTCGGCCCCGCATCGGGCACGAGCCGGTCGAGCTCCGCGAGCGCACGCTCGAGCCCGCGTCGGTCGCGCACGAGCCCGACGTGCTCCCACATCAGCTTGCGCACGGCCGCGCGGATCTCGGTATCGCCAGCGCGAAGCGACGCGAGCGCGCCGTCCGTGACGTCGAGACCCGCGAGCGGCGGCGGCGGAAGCGCGTGCTCGGCGACCGAGCGCGCCGCGGCCGCGCCGACGATCATGCCCTCGAGCAGCGAGTTGCTCGCGAGCCGGTTCGCGCCGTGCAACCCCGTCGCCGCGACCTCGCCGACGGCCCAGAGCCCGGGCAGCGACGTCCGGCCGGAGAGATCCGTCGCGATGCCGCCCATGAAATAGTGTTCCGCTGGCGTGACCGGCAACGGCTCGACCCGCGGATCGAGGCCGTAACGCTGCGCGGTGCGCCAAACGCTCGGGAAACGCTTCGGAAACGCCGGGCCGATCACACGCGCATCGAGATAGACCTTGCGTCCGTCGATTGTGCGGCGCCAGATCGCCCGCGCGATCACGTCCCGCGGCGCGAGCTCCGCGTCGGGGTGCTCGTCGAGCATGAAGCGCACGCCGCGATCGTCGAGCAGCCGCGCGCCTTCGCCGCGCAGCGCCTCGGTCAGCAGCGGTGCCGGGTCCGCATCGACGTCGAGCGCGGTCGGATGAAACTGCACGAACTCGAGATCCGCAAGCTCCGCGCCGGCGCGTGCGGCCGCCGCGAGGCCGTCGCCCGTGACCTCGGCCGGATTCGTCGTGCGCGCGTAAAGCCCGCCGATGCCGCCGGTCGCAAGCACGACGGCCGGCGCGAGAATCACGGCGAGCTCGCCGTCGGCCGCGCGCGCGAGCACGCCCGCGACCCGCCGGCCGAAGCGCACGAGATCGACGAGATCGTAACCGTCGAGGACGTCGATATCGGGTCTCGAGCGGACGGCGGCGACGAGCGTGCGCATGACCTCCGCGCCGGTCGCATCGCCGCCGGCATGCGCAATGCGGCGCGCCGAATGCCCCGCTTCGCGGCCGAGCGCGAGACGCCCGTCGAGATCGCGATCGAAGCGCGCTCCGAGCTCGAGCAGCCAATCGATGCGTCCCGCCGCGGCCTCGGCGATCGCGTACGCGACGCCGGCGTCGGCCAAGCCGGCCGATACCGCGAGCGTATCGCGCGCATGGCTTTCGGGCGCGTCGTCCGGGCCGAGCGCGGCCGCGATGCCGCCCTGCGCGTGCCGGCTCGAGCCGCTGCCGAGCCTGCCGCGCGTCAGCACGATGCAATCGCCGATGCCGAGCGCGGTCGACAGGCCCGCGATGCCGGAGCCGACGACGACCGCTCGCGCGCGGCGCACATCGCTGATCCGTCCGGCCGCTTCGTGCATGCGCGGCTCCCGCGGGCTGCGCCGCTCTAGACCTTCACCGCGAGCATCCGCTCGACGGCCGTCCGCGCACGTGCGGCGATCGCAGGATCGACGTCGACGACATGCTTCAAGTCGCGCAGCGCGTCGCGCACGTTCTCGAGCGTGATGCGCTTCATGTGCGGGCAGAGATTACACGGACGCACGAACTCGGTCTCCGGCGTCTCGGCCGCGACGTTATCGCTCATCGAGCATTCGGTGATCATCACGACCTTGCGCGGCTTCTCCCGCTTGACCCACGAGATCATGCCGGACGTCGAGCCGACGTAATCGGCCTCGTCGAGCACGTCGGGCGGGCACTCCGGGTGAGCGATGATCCGGATCCCGTCGTGAAGCCGGCGGTATTCGCGCAGCTCGTCGCCGCTGAAGCGCTCGTGCACCTCGCAGCTGCCTTCCCAGAGGATCACGTCGGCATCGGTCTGCGACGCGACCCACTGGCCGAGGTACTGGTCCGGCAGAAAGATCACGCGCTCCGTGCCGAGCGAGCGCACGACCTCGACCGCGTTCGACGACGTGCAGCAAATATCCGACTCGGCCTTGACCTCGGCCGACGTGTTCACGTACGTGACGACCGGCACGCCCGGGTACCGCTCGCGCAGCCGCCGGACGTCGGCCGCGGTGATGCCTTCGGCGAGCGAGCAGCCGGCGCCGACGTCCGGGATCAGCACGGTCTTGTCCGGGTTGATGATCTTCGCGGTCTCGGCCATGAAGTGCACGCCGGCCATGACGATCACGTCCGCATCGGTCTCGGCGGCGAGCCTCGCGAGCGCGAGCGAGTCCCCGGTCAGATCCGCGACGCCGTGGAAGATATCCGGCGTCATGTAGTTGTGCGCGAGCACGACGGCATTGCGCTCGCGCTTCAGCCGCTCGATCTCGTCGATGACCGGCGAGAGCGCCGCGATCTCGACGTCCGGGAGAATGTTGCCGAGCCGGGCGAATGCATCTCGTGCTGCAACCATGGGTTTCTACCTTCGGCTGTTATGCTCAACTTGAGCATTACGCGGAGGCTACGGCAAGATCGCCTCGATGGCAAGAGGAATCGACGATACTGGTAGCGCTGCATCCCGTCGGGACGGAGCCTGCGGGAGCGGCGCGACCCGGCGGAACCGGGCCGCCGCCGCTCACGATCCGGGCAACCTGAGCCCTGGCCGCGGACGCTCGCTGCGCACCTCCTCCCGAAAGCGGAAGAGCTCGGCAGGCCGCCCGCCGGTCGCCGCCGACAGCTTTCCGGTGCCTTCGACGAGCCGGCCCTGCTCGACGAGCCGCCGGAAATTCTGCTTGTGCAGCCTCAGGCCGACGAGCGCCTCGACGGTGCCCTGTAGCTGCGTCAGCGTGAACGTCTCCGGCAGCAGCTCGAAGACCACGGGACGATAGGTCAGCTTCCCGCGGAGCCGGCCGAGCGCGCTCGCCGCGATCCGGCGATGATCGTAAGCGAGCGGCATGCCGGTCGCGAGGCCTTCGGGCACGGGCTCGCCCCGGTCCCCGTAGTGCTCGGCGATCAGCCCGGCCTCGTACAGGAGCTCGTAGCGCTCGAGCACGCGGATCGCATCCCACGGCATCGGCGCGACGCCGAACGTTTCGCGAACCCGCGCCCGACGGACCTCGTTACGGCCGGCCCAGCGTTTGAGCTTCGGCAGGATCGCCGCCTCGAGGCTCTCCGGACGCCCGGCGCGGTGGTCCTCCCACGGGAACAGCTCGTAGCCGTCGACCCATGCCGCGCCCGGCGACGGCTGCTCCTCGCGGACGAGCGCGAGATACGCGACCGACAGCAGGCGCTCGTCGACGTCGGGCCGCCGGTCGCGGTCGCCGAACGTATAGAGCTGCTCGACGTAGCCGAGCTCGAGGCCCGCGCGGTGCCGGACCCAGCGGCGCAGCCCGCGCTCGAGCGTCACGTCGTCGGCCGCGTCGAGCGGCCCGGAAGGAATCGACGGGCGCTGCGGGTCCTTCAACGACACGAGCAGCCGCAGCCGCTCGTCGGTCACGGCGACGATCACGGCTTCGAGGCTGAGCGCGACGAGAGACGTCGGCCGCGCGCGCTGCGCTTTGCGGTTCTCGAGCATCGGCGATGAGCCTCACCCCTGGCAAGCTCATTATCGTCGATTCCCCGAGAGGGGGCACGGCGCGCAAGCGGCCTCGGTTCTCGAGCGAAAACAATAGGTCGGCCGCGGAACAGGGGGCGGGATGCCCCCCCTTTCCGCGGCCGGACGACGAACGTTCGCGGCGCTCAGCCCTGCGTCAGCATCTCGCGCAGCGCCGGCCGGTTGATCTTGTTCGTTCCGGTCTTCGGCAGCGCATCGACGAAGTGCACCTCGACCGGGCGCTTGTACTTGACCATCTGCGTCTCGCAGTACGCGAAGAACTCCTCCTCCGTCAGCGTCTTGCCGCGGTCGAGCACGACGAACGCGACGAGCACCTCGCCGAGGCGGGGATGCGGCTTACCGATCGTCGCGGCTTCGCGAATCGCCGGATGATTGAACAGCACCTCGTCGATCTCGCGCGGATAAACGTTGTATCCGCCAACGATCACCATGTCCTTCTTGCGGTCGACGAGGAAGAGATAGCCGTCGTCGTCGACGTAGCCGACGTCGCCGGTGTACATCCAGCCGTTCCTGAGCTGGCGCGCGGTCTCCTCGGGATTGTTCCGATAGCCGACCATGAGCTGC
>CAYMAF010000040.1:0-19069 GCA_964388365.1 uncultured Gammaproteobacteria bacterium
AGCTGATGGACATGACGTCGAAGCCGTCGAGCGCGTTGAGGCCGATCGTGATCGCGACCGCCACGATCTGCATCCGGCTCATCGGCGAATTCATTATTGTTTCGCGCGGATCCGTGTTCACAGGCCGAGCCCCCCAAAAACCGATCCGACCGAGCGTACCACATTTTGCTTCACGCTCCGTCATTCGCGCGGGCGGCACGACGCGTCGAGCGCGCCACGCGGCCCGCGTGCGGCGGAGGTTTGCAGCTCCCTATCTAGCCGCAAACTAAGAAAAATTGAGATCGGGCACGGCCGCGGCGAGGCTCCACCGCCGCCGGCCGGCGCCCCGCATCCGGCCGGCACGCTCTCAGCGCGTGCGCGCACGAGATCGACGTCGTCGCCGATCGCATGACCGCCGCCGAACGGCACGGGGCCCTCGGCACCGCGCTTTGAGCCACGGAAGAGGTACCCGGTGCGGGACCCTGTCGTTCGCCCGCCTTCGGCATCCTTATTGCTTGCTTGTCGCCGGCCCGAGCAAGGCCTATCCGGCCGAAGCCGGGGAGAGTCCTACCACCACCGGCGTTCGTCTGCCTGGCCGTCAGGCATCGGGCAGCCGACGCATACAAGAGGGCACAGCGATGATCGTCGAACGCATCGTCTCGAGACGCGTTCTCGGCTCCTCATTGACGGTTCTTGCACTCGTCATGTCCTCGTCCGTCGTCCGTGCTCAGCAGCCCGTGCCTCAGCCCGAGGCGCAGCCGCCGCAGCAGCAGCCGCGGCAATCACCCGGTCAGGAATCGGCGCAGGTTCCGGCTCGGCAAGCGCCGCGCGCATCCGAGCAGCCGCCGCGAAGCGACGCTCCGCAGCAGCAGGAAGACGTGCAGATCGCGCGTGCGGCACCGCCCGCTCCGCCGCCGCAGCCGATGCTGAACGCCGTGCGCGTCGTTCAGGTCAAGCACGATCGCGTCGGCGAATTCGAGGGACTCATCAAGGAGCTCCGCACGGCGATCGAGGAATCCGGGCAGCCGGGCTTTACGACCTGGAGCGTCGTGATCGGCGATCTGAATACGTATCACTTCGTGATGCAGCTCGATTCGTTCGCATCGCTCGCGCGCCTCGAGCAGTCGCCCATGGAGCCGGTCGAGTGGGCGAATTGGCAGAATCGAATCGGAGCGACGATCGAGTCGAACACGATGATCATCGGGCAGATGCGTCCGGAGCTGTCGATCGTGCCGCCGGAGCAAGGACAGGCGCAGCCGCCGGAGCTGATGCTGCTGATCAGGGACACCGTGATGGCCGGCAAGACGCGCGAGTACGAGACATTCGTCCGCGACGAGCTCGTCCCCGCATTGAGGCAAGCGAATGTCGACGCGATGTTCGTCACCGAATTGATGTTCGGAGACGAGGGACGCACGTGGGTCTTCGCCGTCCCGCTTGCGGGCTGGCAGGTGCTCGACGGGCCTTCGCCGTTCGTCGAGGCGCTCGGGCCCGAAGCCGCCGAGGAGCTGATGCTTCGCGGCGACGCGCTCGTCGACGAGTCCAAGGCCGAGCTGCTCGTGTTCCGCGCGGATCTGTCGGTTCAGAGCACGCCTTGACGGGCCGCGGCGCGCGGTGCGCAGCGGGCGCTTCGAGCCCGACGCGCACCGGCCGCGTCCTCGCTTCCCTCGCGCTCGGTCTTCGAAATACCGGAGCGCCTCTCGGATACATCGGCCCGGGGCGGCCGGAGACGAGGCCGCCCTACGTCCAACGCCGGCCGGCGGACTGTCTTCTCGGACCAAGCACCACCCTCCCGCCTGACGTAGATTCAACTCGACGCGCACCGCCCGCCGCTCGCGGGTCATAGGGTTTTCTCGTCGATCGATATCGATCGCACGAGCGTCCGAAGGCTGATAAGGCCGCGAAGGCCGCCGCGGTCGCCGTGCTCACCGACGACCCCGTCGTGATGCCCCCGGGGCAACGGAGCCGTAGGCGGTATCGTCGGCGAATCGAGCTGGCGGCGGCGGAGCCGCGGGACGCAGAATGCCGCGTGGCGGCGGTTCAGAGGGGAAACGCATGACGACCGAAGCCGGTAATCGCCGTGGATCGCTTTCGATAGAGGAACGGCTCCAGGCGCTCGAGGACGAAAGGGAGATCCGCGAGCTTCTGATCCATTACGCCCAGCGGCTCGACAACCGGGATCACAAGGGCTACGCCGAGCTCTTCTCGCGCGACGGCCGGTGGAGCGGCAAGCTCGGTGACTACAGAGGGCCCGAAGCGATCGAGAAGATGCTGGTCGAGACGTTCGGGCCGACGCCGGAAGGCTTCGAGAACACCAACAATTTCCACCTGATGAGCAATATTCTGATCAAGGTGGACGGCGACCGCGCGACCGCTCAGTCGCGCATCACGTACTTCGAGCGTAGCCCGGAGAACCGGCCCGTCGCGATGCTTGCGGGCCGCTACGAGGACGAGCTCGTCCGCGAGGACGGCCGCTGGAAGTTCAAGCACCGCGAAGTCATCGGCGAGATCCCGACGGCCGAGGAAATCAGGGCGCTCGAGGCCGAAGCACAGGAGAAGAAATCATGAGCGATGCGCAGGTGCTGGCCGGGCGTCTCGACGAGCTCGAGCGCGACGCGCAGCGGCGCGAGGACTATCTCGCGGTCATCCGTCTGCAGCGCGCGTTCGGCTACTACCTCGACAAAGGCTACTGGCGCGAAGCCGCGGACCTCTTCGCCGACGACGCGACGTTCGAGCACGGCGTCGACGGCGTCTATGTTGGACGCGAGCGGATTCACGAGGTCATCGTTCGCCTGCACGGCGGCAATCCCGGACCCGGGCTGCCGTTCGGCCAGCTCAACGAGCGCTTGCAGCTCCAGCCGATCGTGACCGTCGCGCCAGACGGGCTGACGGCCAGGGGCCGATGGCACGAGCTCGCGATGTTCGGCCGGTACGGCGAGCACGCGCACTGGGGCGACGGCGTCTACGAGAACCTCTACCGAAAAGAGAACGGCGTCTGGAAGATCGCCGCGCTGCGCTTCTATCCGAATTTCGTCGCGCCGTACGAAGGCGGCTGGGCGGTGCTGAAGCCCGTGAGCGGCGACTGGCGCTCGCCGGAGCTCGCGGATTTTCCGCCGGATCGACCGCCGACGGACGCGTACGAGCCGTATCCGGCCGTGCACGTGCCGCCGTTCCACTACGATCATCCGGTCAAGAGCGCACGCCCCGCGGCGGCGCCCGCACCGGCGCCGAGCGGCGCGGACGCGCGCGAGGCGCACGTCGCCGACATCGAGCTGCGGCTCGCGCGGCTCGCATCGCACGAGGCGGTCGAGCGGCTCCAGCGCGCCTACGGCTACTACGTCGACAAGGGGCTGTGGGGCGAAGCCGCGGACCTTTTCGCCGACGACGCGACGTGGGAGTGGGGCCAGAGCGGCGTCTACAAAGGCCGCGACCGCATCCGCGCCGCGCTCGCGCTCGGCGGTCCGGAAGGCCTTGCGCCCGGCATGCTCAACAATCATTACATCGGCCAGCCGATCGTCACCGTCGCGCCGGACAACCGCACCGCGAAGGCGCGCTGGCGCGCGGTCATGCAGTTCTGCCGCGACGGCAAGGCGCGCTGGGGCGAAGGCACGTTCGAGAACACGTATGTCAACGACGGCGGCGTCTGGAAGATCCAGAACCTGCACTTCTACGTCACGGTCCTTTGGGATTACGACAAGGGATGGGTCTTCGGCAACATCCCGATGGACGGCCCGAGCACCGAGCTGCCGCCGGACGAGCCTCCGACCGAGGTCTACGAATCGCTTCCCGGCGTCTATCTGCCGGCCTATCACTATCCGAATCCCGTGACCGGCGAGCAGCCGGCGAAGCCCGCTCTACCCGAGCTGCCGGCGAACGACGCGGACGGCCTCGCGGCGCGCATCGCCGCGCTCTCGTCGCGCGTCGAGCGGATCGAGGACGCGCGGGCCTGCGAGCGGGTGCAGCGCGCCTACGGCTACTACGTCGACAAGGCGATGTGGCACGAGGTCGCGGACCTGTTCGGGGAGGACTCGACGCTCGAGATCGGCGGGCGCGGCATCTTCGTCGGCAAGAAGCGCATCCACGAGTACTTGAGCGTCGGTCTCGGGCCGACCGGCCCGCAGCCCGGCCAGATCATCAACCACATGCAGTTCCAGGGGGTCGTCACCGTCGCGCCGGACGGCGAAACCGCGCGCGGACGCTGGCGCGCGTTCGTGATCGGCGGCAGCCCGTGGGCCGCCGTGAACTGGGGCAGCGCGATGTACGAGAATCACTATCGCAAAGTCGACGGCGTCTGGCTGCTCGACAAGCTGCACGCGCCGTTCACGATGTACTCGCTCTACAAGGACGGGTGGCATAAGGTCACGACGCCGAACACGCGGCCGGAGAGCTTCCCGCCGCCGCCGGACCTGCCTCCGTCGGTCGTGTACCTCACGTATCCGAACTATTACTGCGCGCCGTTCCACTATCCGAACCCGGTCACGGGCAAGCCCGCTCCGCCGCCGCATCCGGCCGCGGGCGGCACGGCTCCGATGACGCCTCTCGAAGAGCCGCAGGGCTGACGTGGCGATCGCGGCGACGCCGAGCGCATCCGGCGTGCAGCCGCACGCCGCCGGCAGCGTCGATGCGCTGATCGACCGTCCGCGGATCAACGGCCTGCAGATCCGCATCTACATCGCATGCGCGCTCGTGCTGTTCTGCGATGGATACGATCTGCAGGCCCTCGCGCTCGCCGTGCCGAGCATCGCCGCCGAGTTCGAGATCCCGGCGAGCGCGTTCAGCACGGCGCTGTCCGCGAGTCTGTTCGGCATGGCGATCGGCGGCGCATTCTTCGCGCCGCTCGGCGACCGGATCGGCCGCAAGCCGATGCTCGTCCTCGCGATGCTGCTCGTCGGCGGCAGCACGCTCGCGGCGCTGCTCCACATCAACACGACATGGATCGCGTTCTGCCGTCTCCTCACGGGCATCGGCATGGCGATGGCGGGCGTCAACGCCGCGACGCTTTCCGGCGAGTACGCGCCCGCGAGATGGCGCTTCTTCATCATGACGGTCCTGACGTGCTTCGTGCCGTTCGGCGCGTTCTTCGCGGCGATGACCGCGCCGAACGTCATCGAGCTGCTCGGCTGGCGCGGCATCTTCGTCGTCGGCGGCGCCGTGCCGGTCACGGTTGCGATCATCGTCGCGACGATCGCGGCGGAATCGTTGAAGTGGCTTCTCCTCGAGCGTCCCGGCGACGCCCGAATCGCGCGCATCGCCGCGAAGTTCGCGCCCGATCTCGATTCTTCTCGGCTCACGCTCGAGCAGAGCACCGCGCCTACGGTACGGCGCTCGGTGCTCGGGCTGCTCTCCCGCGCACATCGAATCCGCACGCTCGTGATCTGGCTATCGGCCGCGAGCGGCGCCTTCTCGCTGTATCTGATGGTGAGCTGGCTGCCGACCGTGCTGGCCGAAGCGCAATGGACGACCGAGCAGGCATTACGCGGCACCGCGGCCGTGCAGCTCGGCGGCATCGTCGGCAGCCTGCTGATGGCATGGGCGATCGACCGGCGCCGGCTTCTGCTCGGATTGCTGTGCGGCTACGGCGGCGCGCTGCTCGCGCTGCTCGCGATCGGGCTGTTGCCCGACAGCGTCACCGGCTGGCAGCTCCTGCTGCTGCTCGTCGGCACCGGCACGGCCGGCATGCAAGCGCTGTGGATCGCGATCGCGGTCGTGCTCTATCCGCTCGATCTGCGCGCGACGAGCGCGGGATGGTTGAACGCGATGAGCCGGGTCGGCGCGGTTGCCGCGCCGTTCGCCGGCGGCGCGGCGCTCGCCGCGGGCATCGCGGCTCGCCCGATGCTGTTGCTGATGACGATCCCGATCGGGATCTCGACGCTCGCGATCATTCTCGCGCGCCGGCACTTCGTTCCGCCTCCGCCCGCGGCCGTTCCCGACGATGCGTGATCGATCGTCGAGATCCTTTCGCTGTTGACAGAGACGTGCGATGACCGAAGACGAACTTTCCGCTCTCGCGAAGGACGTGCGCTATCTGCGTGACCGCACGGAAATCATCGAGTGCATGAACCGCTACACGCGCGGCGCCGATCGGCTCGATCGCGATTTGCTCCTCAGCGCATATCACGAGGACGCGACGGACGATCGAGGCGCGTTCACCGGAGGACGCGAAGCCCGCGTCGACTGGCTGCTCTCATTCCTCGAGACCGTCGGCCACACGTCGCATCACATCACGAACTTCAGCATCGAGATCGACGGCGACGTCGCGCACGCGGAAAGCTACGTGCTGACGACACTGATGCCGAAGGACGGCGCGACGGTCACGATCGGCGGCGCGCGCTACATCGACCGCTTTGAGCGCCGCAACGGCGAGTGGCGCATCGCCCACCGCGAGTCGGTCATGGACTTCACGTTCACGGCGAAGGCGGACGAGCTTCCGCCCGGTGCGCTGCGCGGCATTCGCGGGCCGGAGGACCGGTCCTATGCGCGGCCGCTGACGCTGTCGGAAGCGGGGCTCGCGCGGCTGCGCAAGAGCAGCCAAGACTGATCGCGCAGCTGCAATGCGCTGGAACGGACCCGGTCGGGAATGGCGCGCCCGGAGAGATTCGAACTCCCGACCACCTGGTTCGAAGCCAGGTACTCTATCCAACTGAGCTACGGGCGCGGATGACGGGCGCCCTCCGCGCCGTCCGATGCGGCGGCTTCCCGGAGGGCCGAACGATCGCGCAATGATAAGCCAAAAGGCCGCGAAGGTGGGCTTCCGTCGTCGTCGAGGGCTTCGACGCCGGGCCGCGGCGCCGGCCGGCGGCGCCTCGGTTCGCGCACCGCGCGCCGTTCCCGGCCGTTCTGTCGTACGATAGGTACCTGCACCCCGCGGTCGGCCCCCGGCGGTGGAGCGTGCGCACGACGCGCACGGTCGGGGGGTCTGCGGCCCGCCCGCGAAGCGGACCGCATGAGGCCGACGGCATAAAGCTCAATACTAAGGAGACGAAACGATGAAACGCCTCGATATCGTCCGGCCCGCGGTCGTCCTCGGCTTGGCTGCAGCGTTCGCGGGCACCGCGGCCGCCGCGCCGGTCACGTACCAGATCGACACGGACCACACTTATCCGTCGTTCGAGGCCGACCACATGGGCGGGCTCTCGAAGTGGCGCGGCAAGGTCAACTCGACGACCGGAACGATCACGCTCGACAAGGAGGCCCAGACCGGCACCGTCGAGGTGACGATGGACATGAACACGATCGACTTCGGGCACGAGGGCCTAAACGACCACGCGAAGTCGGACGCAGCGATGTTCAACGTCGCCGAGCACCCGACGGCGACGTATACCGGCCGGCTCGTCGATTGGAAGGACGGCGCGCCAACCGCGGTCGACGGCACGCTGACGCTGACCGGCACGAGCAAGCCGCTGCGGCTCACGATCAACAGCTTCAAGTGCATGCCGCATCCGATGCGCGGTGTCGAGGTCTGCGGCGCGGACGCGGAAGCGGATTTCAACCGTGCGGACTTCGGCATGGACTTCGGCCAGAACTTCGGCTTCGACATGGGCGTGAAGCTGCGCATCCAGGTCGAGGCGCTCGAAGTGAAGAACTGACCGGGCTGCCGCTAGAGCCTCGCTCTGCCCACGGCCCCGGGCGGCCCCGCCGCTCGGGGCCGCTTTCGTTCTAGGGCGGTCCGCCGCGGTGTCGTTCAGCGATCCGCCGACGCCCCTCGAAGCGCCGCATGCGCGCGCCGGACCGCGGCCTCGCGGTTCCCGCGCGGCGGATCCGCGGCCAAGTGAAGCAGCGCCGCGCGAACGACGTTCTTGACGTCGCCGTCGGGCAAACCGTCGACGAGATCCAGCGTCAGCTCGGCGGCCGCCTCCTCGACGCAAGCGCCGCGGTCGAAGGCTTCGACGGCCTCATCGAAACGGCGTCTGACTTCCTCTTCCTCTATCGCCATGGCCCTTCCGTCCGATTTCGCGTCTCGGCCGCGCCGCGCCGGCGAGCCGCGAGCGCGCCGTCGGCAACGACGTTATCATGTCTGCCGCACTTCCGAAGCACGTCAACGCATGCTCAACTGGCTCGACAACGCTCTCGACCGCTTCGAGCGGGACAACGACGAGCTCGCGCCCGCAACGCGCGGGCTGCTCGCGCGAATCGTCGCGGACGCGCCGCTGCATGCGAGGCTGCTGAACACGCTGTCGCTGCTCGAGCACCTCGGCAGCCGTAAGATCGTCGCGACGCAGTCCTCGGCGGGCATCGACGAGCCGACGCTGCGGCACGTCGCCGAGGAGGCCCATCACGCGTTCTTCATGAAGCGCCAGGCGCAGAAGGCCGGCGGCCGGTCGCTCGAGTACGTCGACGCCGACCTGCTCGCGCCGGCGGCCGCGCGGATGTACTTCCAGCGTCTCGAGGCCGGAATGAAACGGGCACTCGGCCCGATGCCCGGCGCGCGCGCGATCTATCTCTACATGTCGATGGTCGTCGAGTTTCGCGCGCTGTGGTTCTACCGCCGCTATCAGCACGTCTTGAAGCAAGCGGGCCACGGGCTGTCGTTGAAACGAGTGCTCGGCGAGGAAGAGCATCACCTGCTCGAGGTCGCGGCTCGCCTCGACGCGGAGGGCGAGCCGGCCGAGGCGCGCGCGCGGCAGTTCCTCGTCGCGGAGAAGCGTCTGTACGAGCGCTTGCTCGCCGCGATGCAGAAGGAAATTCGTGACTCGGCGCAGCCCCCCTCGTCCGCCGTTCGTCGTACGATTGGGGTTTCTGCATAGCCGGGAGGACGCCGCCGGCGGCCGCCCAGGAGCCTCGCCATGACCAAGATCCGCGTTGCCGTCGTCGCCGTCGTGCTGCTGTTGCTGCTCGGCCTGCCGCCCGTGTTCGGAATGCTCACGGAATCGCAGATCGGCCGCTATGTCGAATCGCTGCGAGAGCGGCAGCTCGACGTCACCATCGACGAGTACGAGCGAAGCTGGTTCTCGAGCCGCGCGCAGATCACGGCCGTGCCGGCGCAGCCCGACCCGAGCGCGGCCGTCTCGTTCGCCGCATTCCTCGATCCGGTCACCGTCGCCGTCGACATCCAGCACGGGCCGGTTTCGGTGAAGAACGGCTTCTTTCTCGGCCTCTCGAAGCTCGGGGCGCGGCCGGTCGACGGCGCTGAGCCCCGCCTCGACTTCGCGGTCGAAGCGCAGATGACGTTCGGCGGCACGGTGCATTTCGTCGCCGATGTTCCGCCGTTCCGGTACGAAGCCGAGCGCGCGACGGTGACGTTGTCCGGCGGCCGAGCGAGCGGCACGGTCGCGGGCCGCCACATCGACGCGCGCGGCACGATCGAGTCGCTTCAGGCCGTCTCGTCCGACGGCACGCTGTCGATGATCGGCATCCGCGCGTCGTCGGACAGCGAGCGGCTATCGCGCGGCCTCACGGTAGGCACGATGAGCGTCGAGATCAATCGAGTCTCGTTCGAGCAGGCCGCCGCGTCCCCCGCTATCGATGCGTCCGGCGTCGTCTTCGAGTCCCGGTCGAACCTCGACGCGTCCCGCGAGCGGCTGAGCGCCCAGGCGAGCCTCGCGGTCGAGCGGGCGCGCGCCGGCAGCGAGTCGACGATCACCGACGCACGCTACGAGATGAGCCTTCGGAACATCGATGCCGAGGCGTTCGAGGCCTACTACGATCTCGTCGCGCGCACTCGCTCGGCGGAGCCGAGCGTCGACGAGATGGAGCCGATCGTGCAGCGCGTCCTCGCCGGAGCGCCGAGCTTCGCCGTGGACACGCTGCGATTCAGCTTCGACGGTCAGCCGTTCGAGGCGAGCGTGCACGTCGACGTGGATTCGAGCGCGCTGCCCGCGGGCCGCGCGGCCCTCCACGACCCGGCATTCTGGACCGCGATTCTTCGGGGCCGAGCCGAGCTCACCGCGGCGAAGCCGCTCGTCGAACGGATCGCAGCCGCCGCGATCAGAGCGCAGCTCGGTGCTCGGCAGGAAGACGGCGCAGCGATGCCCGGGGCGTCACTCGATGCGCTCGCGCAAGCGCAAGTCGGGCTCGCGCTCGGCATGCTGAGCGCGCAAGGCATGATCGAGGATACGGGCAGCCTCTACCGAACGACGGTGTCGTTCGACAGCGGACAGCTCGCGATCAACGGCCAGCCGCTGCCGTTCCCGATGTTCTGACCGCGGGCGACGCGACCGGGCTCCGCGCGCTCAGCGTTCCGCGCCCGCATCCGGCTCCGCCGCAGCGCCGCCGCCGGAAGGCTCCGCGGCCGCCGGATCCTCGCCGTCCTCCGCGAGCTCGTCGGGATCGACCGGCACGACCTCGAACTCGCCGCGGCTGCGGCCGGTTCGCCTCGAGCCGTCGCCTTCCATCTTCTTCAGGTCCGCGAGCTCGACCTCGCTGATCGGATGAAACTCGCCGAGCCCGCACGTGAAGCCGCGCGTGAGCCCGAAGCCCCACCGCTCGAGCACGGTGATCGTGTCGATATCGCAGAGCCGATTGCCCGTCGGGCTGTACATGAAGCGTTCCTCGCTCGCGAGGCGCGGGCATTCGCGCTCGAGGTAATTCAGATAGATCTCGCCGGAGCGCATATGGAAGATCAACGTGCGATCGTCGATCACTTCCGTGCGCCTGACCCGGTCGAGCTGGATGCATCGCTCGGGCACGCGCTGCGCCGGAGCCGCGGATTCGCTCTGCGCCGAAGCGGGACCGGCGACGACGGCCAGCGGAAACAACGTCCACGAAATGTAGCGAAACGGTTGCATGCTGATTCTCCCCGGCGCGCCGCATGAGCCGAACGGCCGTCGCCGAACACTATAGACCAACCGGCGCCGAGTGGATTCCCGGCGCGCGGTGCGTGCGCGGGCCGCGCGGCGCGCTATGATCCGCGCCGTGGACTCGACGACGAACGATCGCCCGCCGGCGGCCGTGCTCGCGGCGTTCGGCCTCTCGCCGAACGCGGCCCGCCGCGCTGCTTCCGGGCTCATCAACCGGACCTGGCACGTCCGCTCGCTCGCGGGCGAGCCGCTGATCCTGCAGCGCTTGAATCCGATCTTCCCGGCCGCGATCAACGACGATATCGACGCGCTCACGCGGCACCTCGAGGCAAAGGGCCTGACGACGCCGCGCATCGTCCCGCCGCTCGAAGGCGGCACGTCGCTCACGCTCGACGGCGCGGTCTGGCGCGTGCTGACGGCGATCGACGGGGTCGCCCGCGACGCGCTGACGTCCGCCGACGAAGCCCGCGAGGCCGGCCGGATTCTCGCGGTGTTCCACCGCGCGGTCGCCGATTTTCGCATCGATTTCGCAAATGCCCGGCTCGGCGTCCACGACACCGCACGGCATCTTACGGCGCTGCGCCGCGCGCTCGACGAGCACCGAGGCCATCCCGAGCTCGCCCGCGTGCGTCCGCTCGCCGAGCGCGTCCTCGGGCACGCGGCACGGCTCCCGCCTCTGCCGCCGGCGCCGGACCGCGTCGTCCACGGCGATCCGAAGGTCTCGAATATCCTTTTCGACGGCGCGGGCCGCGCGATCTGCCTGATCGATCTCGACACGCTCGCGCGGATGCCGGTCGCGCTCGAGCTCGGCGACGCGATGCGCTCGTGGTGCAACCCGAATCCCGAGGACTCGGCGGAATCCGTGCTGTCGCTGCCGTTCTTCGCGGCCGCGGTCGACGGCTATGCCGCCGCGGCTGGCGGCATGCTCGGCGAGGCCGAGTGGTCCGCGATCGCCGACGCGACGCTGACGATCACCGTCGAGCTCGCGGCCCGCTTCTGCGCCGATGCGCTCGCCGAGCGGTATTTTCGCTGGGATCCGGAGCGCTACCGCAGCGCGAGCGAGCATCATCAGGCCCGCACGCGCGGTCAGCTCGCGCTCGCGGCGTCGATCGAGGCGCAGCTCGACACGATGCGTCGGATCGTCCGAGACGCGTTCGCGCGGCCCACGTGAGACCGCGCGCAGCTTTCGGGCCTCCGGAGCGTCCGCCGGCGGCCTCTCGAGCGTCCGCGATGACATTCCCGTGACACTCGGCCGAGGCCGGTCTGGTATATCGGCAACCCGGACCTTCATCGGGGCTCGCGCGTGCTGGATCAGCTATCGATGGTCGGGGTCTCGTGGCGCCAAGGCGGCACGGAGAGCCTCGCCGAGTTCACGCTCGACGACGCGGAGGCCGGCGAGCGCCTCGCCGCATTCGCGCGGCGGCTCGGCCTCGCCGAGCTCGCATATCTCGCGACGTGCAATCGGGTCGAGCTGATCTTCCGCCGCACGGCCGAGACGCCGGGCCTCGACTTGCGCCGCCACGTCTTCGAGCTCCTAACCGGCCGCATGCCGGCTCCGGGCGAAGCGGAGCGGCGCCTCAAGGCGTGGCAGGGCGAAGGCGCCGCCGAGCACCTGTTCCTGATCGCCGCGGGCCTCGACTCGGCGTGCGTCGGCGAGACCGAGATCGTCCGGCAGGTGCGCGACTGCCGGGAGCGCTCGGCAGCGCTCGGGCTCGTGGGCCCGGTGCTCGGCCTCGTGTTCGACGAGGCGCTGAAAATCGCGGCGCGCGTGCGCGGCGAGACGCGCGTCGGCCGCGGCCGAGTCTCGCTCGCCGAGATCGCCGCGGACCTGATCCGCGAGCGCGTCGCCGAGACGCCGGGCGCGATCGCGCTCGTCGGCGTCTCGCCGATGACCGAGCGCGCGGCGCTCGCGCTCGCGGGCTCGCGGCATCCGCTGATCATCGTGAACCGCACCGCGTCGAAAGCCGAGGCGCTCGCCGCGCGATTCGGCGCGCGGCACCTGTCGCTCGACGCGTTCGCCGCGACCCCGCCGCCGGTCGAGGCGCTGCTGACCGCGACCGGTTCGCGCGACCCGGTGCTCGACGCGAGCGTCATCGAGAAGCTCGCCGCCCGCGCACCGTCCGGCCGCGCGCCGCTCGTCGTCGACATGGCGATCCCGCCCGACGCCGATCCTGCGGCCTGCACCCGCTTCGGCGTGCCGCGCTGCGGCATGGACGAGATCGTGCGGCGTGCGGAGTCGAACCGCGCGGCACGGCTCATGCACGCGGCCGACGCGCGCGAATACGTCGACCGCGCGCTCGAGGAGCTGCGCGACCGCTTCGTCGAGCGCTATTACGGCCCGCTGTTCGCCGTGCTCCAGCAGCGCTATCGGCGCACCGCGCTCGAAGGCGTGCGCCGGCTCGTGAAGAAGGAGCTCAAAGGCCTCGGCGACGAGGAGCGGGCCGCGATCGAGCGGTGGGCCGAGGCGCTCGCGCGGCGCTTCGCGCATATCCCATGCCTCGGGCTCAAGGGCCTGCTATACGGCGGGCCGGACGGCTCGATCGACGCGTTCCTCGACGGGCTCGAGCCCGAGTTCGCGGACGAGCTGCGCGATGCGCTGCATCGCGGTCTCGACGCGGCCGCCGAGCACGACGACGCGGCGGAGACGGCCGCAAGCGAAGCGGTCGCGGAGGCGAAACGATGAGATTGAAGCTCGGCACGCGCGGCTCGGATCTCGCGCGCACCCAATCGGAAGGCGTCGCGGATCGGCTGCGCGCCGCGGGCCACGAGGTCGAGCTCGTCGTGATCCGCACCTCGGGCGACCGCTCGCAAGCGCCGTCGTTCGGCTCGATCGGCGCGCAGGGCGTCTTCGTTCGCGAGATCGAGCAAGCGCTGCTCGACCGAGACGTCGATCTCGCGGTGCATTCGTTCAAGGATTTGCCGACGACGTCGCCGGCGGGCCTCGTGATCGCGGCCGTGCCCCCGCGCGAGGACGCGGCCGACGTGCTGATCGTGCGCGAGGACGCGTACGACGCCGACGGGGCCGAAGGCCTCGAGGTCCGCGAAGGCGTCCGCGTCGGCACCTCGTCGATGCGCCGCACGATATGGCTCCGACACCTGCGGCCCGACCTCGTCGTCGCACCGCTGCGCGGCAACGTGCCGACTCGGATCGCGAAGCTGCGCGAAGGCGGCTACGACGCGATCGTGCTCGCCGCCGCCGGCCTCGCGCGCCTCGGCGGCCCGGGCGGTCCGCTCGTCGCGGCGCTCTCGGGGCTGCGCACGTCGCGCCTCGAGCCGCGCCGCTTCGTGCCCGCGCCCGCGCAGGGCGCGCTCGCGGTGCAGTGCCGCGAGGACCGCGCCGATGTCCGCGAAGCGCTCGCCGCGCTCGATGATCCGCCGACCCGCGCGGCCGTGACGGTCGAGCGCGACGCGCTGCGGCGCGCCGAGGGCGGGTGCAACACGGCATTCGGCGCGTATTGCGTCGCGCGCAACGGGCAGCTCCGCGTCACCGCGATGATCGAGCGCGACGAGCGGATCGTCACGGCCGCGGTCAGCGGCGACGACGAGCGCGACGCGGTCGATCGACTCTGGGCGCTGATCGAGAGCGAGCTCGCCGCGGCTCGGCCCCGGCCCGATGCCGGAGGCGGCCGGTGAGCGCGGCGCGCAAAGCCGACCGGAGCGCGCGCCGGATCCTGATCACGCGCAGCGAAGACGATGCGGCCGCGTGGGCCGACGCGCTCACCCGAGCCGGCGCCGAGGCCGTCGTGCTGCCGTGCATCGATGCCGAGCCGCTTGGCGGCGATGCGTTGGGCGCTGCGCTGCGCGAGGCCGCGAAGCGCGCCGACTGGCTCGTGTTCACGTCTCGGCGCGGCGTCGACGCGTTCGTGCGGCTCGTCGGCGCACCGGCCCTCGGGGCGCGTATTGCCGCGGTCGGGCCGGCGACCGCGGACGCCGCGCGGCGCGCGCTCGGCCGCGTCGATCTCGTCGGCGAGCGCGGCACGGCCGAGAGCCTCGCGGACGCGCTGATCGACGCGCTCGGCGACAAGACGGCCACGCCGCCCCGCATCGTGCTCGCGATCGCCGAGAACGCACGCGACGTGCTCGAGCGCCGGCTTCGCGAGGCCGGCGTCGACGTGCGGCGGTTCGACGTGTATCGCACCGTGCCGGCCGCGCCGCGCACGCCGCGCGTATCGCTCGCGGCGCTCGGCGTCGACGCGGTCTGGCTCGCGAGCCCGTCCTCGGTCACGGGCTTTCTGAATCAGGTCGAGCTCGACACCGAAGTGCCGCTCGTCGCGATCGGCCCGTCGACGGCGGCTGCGATCCGCGCGCGCGGTTTGACCGTCGCCGCGGAGGCAGCCGCGCCGAGCTTCGAAGGTTTGCTGGAGGCGACCCCATGAACGACGTTTCGATCACGCTGCCGGGCCGGATGCGCCCGCGGCGGCTGCGCCGCACGCCGGCGCTGCGCGATCTCGTTGCCGAGACGCGCGTGACCGCGGCCGAGCTGATCATGCCGCACTTCGTGCTGCCGACGGACAAGGCCGACGTGCCAATCGGCTCGATGCCGGGCATCTCGCAGCACGGCATCGAGAACCTGCTCGCGCAGGTCGAAGCCGATCGCAAGCTCGGCATCCGCGCGGTGCTCCTGTTCGGGCATCCCGAGGAAGGCACGAAGGCACCCGATGCGGCCGCGGCCGCGAGCGCGAACGGCGCGGTGCAGCGCGCCGTCGAGCGGCTGAAACGCGAGCACGGCGACGAGCTGATCGTGATAACCGACGTGTGCCTCTGCGCGTACACGAGCCACGGGCACTGCGGCGTGCTCCGCGACGGCGAGATCGATAACGACGCGTCGCTCGAGCCGCTCGTCGCCGCGGCGCTGTCGCACGCGCGCGCCGGCGCCGACGTCGTCGCGCCATCCGACATGATGGACGGCCGCGTCGCCGCGATCCGCGACGCGCTCGACGCGCACGGATTCGACGACGTCGTGCTGCTGTCGTACGCGGTCAAGTATGCGTCGGCGTACTACGGCCCGTTCCGCGAGGCCGCGGATTCGGCGCCGGAGCATGGCGACCGCAAGAGCTACCAGATGGACTGCCGCAACGTCCGCGAGGCGCTGCGCGAGGCCGAGCTCGACGTCGACGAAGGCGCGGACATGCTGATGGTGAAGCCCGCGCTGCCGTATCTCGACGTGATCCGCTCGGTTCGCGAAATATCGGACTTGCCGCTCGCCGCCTACAATGTCTCGGGCGAGTACTCGGCCGTGAAGGCCGCTGCGGCGAACGGCTGGCTCGACGAGGCGGCCGTCGTCCGCGAGAACCTGATCGCGATCCGCCGCGCGGGCGCCGATCAGATCATCACGTATCACGCGCGGGATGCGCTCTCCGGAGGGTGGTTGTGAGCATCGACGAGCGAGCCGGCGGCGGCCCTGAATCCCGAGCCTGGTTCGAGCGCGCGAAGCGCGTGACGCCGGGCGGCGTCGATTCGCCGGTGCGCGCGTTCGGCGCGGTCGGCGGCACGCCGCTCGTGATCCGCGAGGCGCGCGGCGCGGCGATCGTCGACGTCGACGGGCGGGAGTATCTCGATTTCGTCTGCTCGTGGGGCCCGCTGATCCTGGGTCACGCGCATCCGAAGGTCGTCGAGGCCGTCGACGCCGCGATCCGGCGCGGCATGTCGTACGGCGCGCCGTGCGTGCCCGAGATCGAGCTCGCCGAGGAAGTCGTCGCGAGCTATCCGGGCCTCGAGCAGGTGCGCTTCGTCTCGTCCGGCACCGAAGCCGTGATGAGCGCGGTCCGGCTCGCGCGCGCCGCGACGGGGCGCGACCTGATCGTGAAGTTCTCGGGCTGCTATCACGGGCACGCCGATCCTTTCCTCGTCGCAGCGGGCTCCGGGCTCATCACGCTCGGACAGCCGTCGTCGGCCGGCGTGCCCGAGGATTTCGCGCAGCTGACCCGAATCGCGACGCTCGACGACCTGTCGACGCTCGAGCGGCTCTTCGAGGCCGACGGCGACCGCATCGCATGCGTCGTGATCGAGCCCGTGCCGGCGAACAACGGCTTGCTGCTGCAGCGGAAGGAATTCCTCGAGGCGCTCCGGGCGCTCTGCGACCGGCACGGCGCGCTGCTCGTGTTCGACGAGGTCATCACGGGCTTTCGGCTCGGCCCCGGCGGCGCGGCCGAGCATTACGGCATCACGCCGGACCTCGCGACGTTCGGCAAGGTCATCGGCGGCGGCATGCCGGTCGGCGCGTTCGGCGGACGGCGCGAGCTGATGCGGCTCCTCGCACCCGAGGGCGGCGTTTATCAGGCCGGCACGCTGTCAGGCAACCCGATCGCGATGACGGCCGGGCTCGCGACGCTCAGAACGCTGCGCGCCGAGGACGGCTGGCGGCGGCTCGCGGCGCTCGGCGACGCGCTCGAGGAGCGGCTCGCGCCGGTGCTCGCCGGGAGCCCGATGCCGGCGAAGCTCGTGCGCCTCGGCTCGATGTTCTGGATCGCGTGGTTCGCCGACGCGCCGCCGCGCTCGGCCGAGGCGCTCGACCCGCGTACCGCGGCGGTCTATCGGCAAGTCTTTCATGCGCTGCTCGAGCGGCGCGTCGCGATCGCGCCGTCCGCGTTCGAGATCGGCTTCCTGTCGCTCGCGCACGAGAACGCGGATCTCGACCGGTTCGCGGACGCGCTCGCGGGCGCGCTCGAAGGCCTCGGGAAGGTTTGAGACGGAGACGGCGGCTTCGGTATGAGGAGAACGCGATGACGGCGTTGCGCCGCGATCCGAGCAAGGCGCTGCTGTTCGGCTTCCTGACGCTGCTCGTCGTGCTGATGGTCCAGGTCGGCTGGTGGATGACGGACCATATCCGCTACGCGAGCGCGGTCGAGCGGCGCATCGCCGCGCTCTACCGCGCGGACGCCGAGGTCGTCAGCGACTTCCTGCGCGGCGAGCGGCCGGCGGCGCTCGAGACCCGGATGCCGCACCTTTCGATCGACGGCACCGCGCGGGTCCGGCCGGCGGCGCTCGAAGAGCTCGCGCGCGACAGCTCAGCGCGGCGCAACCGCTATCTGTGGGAAGGCACGTTCTTCCTCGCCGTGCTGATCGGCGGCATGGCCGTGCTGAGCCGCGCGATCCTCTACGACCGCGAGCTGCGCCGGCGCCAGCAGAATTTTCTCGCGGCCGTCTCGCACGAGTTCAAGAGCCCGCTCGCGAGCGTGCGTCTCGCGGCCGAGACGCTCGTGATGCGCTCGAACGAGCCCGACACGCAGCGGCTCGGCCGACGGATCCTCGAGGACGGCGAGCGGCTGCTGCGAATGGTCGACAACCTGCTCGACACCGCGAAGCTCGAGGAAGGACGCCAGAAGCTCGTGCCGGCGAGCGTCGTCGTCGAGCGCGCGGTCGCGGCCGCCGCCGGCGAGCTCGCGGAGCGCGCGGCGATGCGCGGCATCGAGATCGAGACGCGCATCGAGCCCGGACTCGAGATCTCCGTCGACCCGGGCGCGCTCGCGACGATCCTCCGCAACCTGCTCGACAACTCGATCAAGGCGTGCGCGGCAGGCAACGGCCGCTCGATCGTCGTGACCGCACGACGCACGGATCGCGGGGGCGCGATGCTCGAGGTCGCCGACGACGGGATCGGCTTCGCGCCGGAGAACGCCGCGCTGATCTTCGAGAAGTTTCATCGGCTCGGCGACGAGCTGCGCCGCTCGACCGCGGGAACGGGGCTCGGGCTCTATATCGTGAAGCGGCTCGTCGAGCTTTCGGGCGCGAGGATCCGCGCCGCGAGCCGGGGTCCCGATCGCGGCGCGAGCGTCACGGTCGAATGGCCGCGATCCGCGGTCCGCTCGTCGAGTCCCGCCGCTGCCGAGACGGAGGCGCAAGCACGATGAGCGAGTCGACGAGCCGGCTGCCGCACGCAGGCGCCCGCCCGGCGCGGATCCTCGTCGTCGACGACGAGATCCATCTCGCGGACGGCATCCGCGAGAACCTCGAGGCCGAGGGCTACGAGACCGACGTCGCACACGACGGCGCCGAGGGGCTCGAGAAGATCCGCCGCGAGCGATTCGATCTCGTGCTGCTCGACGTGATGATGCCGAAGATGAACGGGCTCGAGGTCTGCGAGGCGATGCGCGCCGAGGGCGTGCAGACGCCGGTGATGTTCCTCACGGTCAAGAGCGAGCCCGAGGACCGGATCCGGGGCCTCGCCGCGGGCGGCGACGACTACCTCGCGAAGCCGTTTCACCTGCGCGAGCTGCTGCTGCGCGTCGCGGCGATCCTGCGGCGCAGCCGCTGGTATGCCGAGACCGCGAGCACGCTCGAGTTCGGCGGTAACCGCATCGATTTCGAGACGTATCACGCGCGCTCGTGGGACGGCGGCGAGCACGCGCTGACGCACA
>CAYMAF010000041.1:0-18993 GCA_964388365.1 uncultured Gammaproteobacteria bacterium
TCCCGCACTACGTCGAGTTCATCGACGAGCTGCCGAAGTCGAACGTCGGCAAGGTGCTTCGGCGGGAGCTGAAGAAGGCCGGCTAGCCGTTAGGCGCCGAAGAAGCCGACGATCTCCTGCTGGATGCGCTCGGCCGCGGCGCGTGGATCGGCGGCCGCGCGGATCGGCCGGCCGACGACGATATGATCGGCGCCGTTCTCGAACGCGACGCTCGGCGTCACGATACGCCGCTGATCGTCGCGTCCCTGCGCGACGTCGGCGGGCCGTATGCCGGGCGTGACGATCAGCGCCGACGCGCCGAGATCCTCCCTGAGGCGCTTCGCCTCGTGCCCCGAGCAGATCACCCCGTCGCACCCGGCCTCGATCGCGTCGGCGGCCCGGCGCCGTGCGAGCGTCACGATGTCGACGTCGATGCCGACGCGGGTGAGATCGGCCTGCTCGATGCTCGTCAGCACGGTGACCGCGAGGATCTTCAGCGTGTCGCCCTTCTCCGCCGCGGCCGCTTCGAGGATCGATCGCTCGCCGTGGACCGTGAGGAACGAAGCGCCGCGCCCCCGAAGCTGGCGCACGGCCGCGGCGACTGTCGCGGGGATGTCGTAGAGCTTGAGGTCCGTGAAGACCCGCTTGTCCTGCTCGAGCAGCCAGTCGAGCAGCTCGAAATAGCGGCCGGACATCGCGAGCTCGAGGCCGATCTTGTAGAAGACGACGGTGTCGCCGAGCGTGCGCACGAGCGCCTTCGCGGCATCGATATCGGGAACGTCGAGGGCGACGATCAGGCGTTCTGGTGTCGGAACTGGCACGGCAGGCTCTCGCTCGGATCGGCGTATTCTAGCTCGCATCGCGTCCGAGCGTCGCGTGCGGGCGACGCGCCTTCCCGGGCGGTCGCCGCCGGCACGCCGATTCGCCGGCCTGGGGCGTAGCGGCGCCGGGCCATTCCCGGCCGCCGTGATTCACACGTGCCGGCCGGAAGACAACGCCTCGGCCGCGTGCAGCGCGAACCGATCCGTCATGCCGGCGATATAGTCGGCGATGACCCGGGCCGCGCCGGCCTTCCCGTCGCGCGCCTCGGCGGCCTCGGCGCGCGCCGCGTGCTTCGGCGGCATCCGTGCGTAATCGGCTTCGAACGCTTCGAACAGCAGCCGAATCGTCTCCCTCGCGCGGTCCGTCATCTGGCGCACGTGCGGATGGGTATACAGATGCTCCCGCAAGAACCGCTTCAGTGCCGCCTGGGCCGTGCCGTACGGCTCGCTGAAGCCGATCAGCGGCCGGGACAGCGTGCGCACGTCGTCGATCGTCGCGGGCCGCGCGTCGGCGATCGCCCGTTCGCTGTTTCGGATCAGATCGCCGACGAGCTCGCCGATCATGCGGCGGACCACTTCGCGCGCGAGGACCTCGGGCTTCGCGGCGGCATATTGCGCCTTGACGGCGCGCAGCTGCTCGGCGAAGAAGGGCACGTCCTCGAGCTGCTCGATCGTCAGCAGCCCCGAGCGCAGGCCGTCGTCGACGTCGTGATTGTTGTACGCGATCTCGTCGGCGACGTTCGCGATCTGCGCCTCGAGCCCTGGCTGGCGACGCTCGATGAACCTTCGGCCGACGTCGCCGAGCTCGCGGGCGTTGCGCAGCGCGCAGTGCTTCAGGATCCCTTCCCGCGTCTCGAACGTGAGATTCAGGCCCGGAAACGCCGCATAGCGTTCCTCGAGCTCGTCGACGACGCGCAGGGACTGGAGGTTGTGCTCGAAGCCGCCGAACTCGCGCATGCATTCGTTCAGCGCGTCCTGCCCGGCGTGGCCGAATGGCGTATGCCCGAGGTCGTGCGCGAGGCTGATCGCCTCGACTAGGTCCTCGTTCAGCCGCATCGCGCGCGCGACGGTGCGCGCGATCTGCGCGACCTCGAGCGAGTGCGTCAGCCGCGTGCGGTAGTGATCGCCCTCGTGATTGACGAAGACCTGGGTTTTGTAGACGAGCCGTCGGAACGCCGTAGTATGGATGATGCGGTCGCGGTCGCGCTGGAACTCGTTGCGATACGACGACGGTGGCTCCGGAATCCTCCGGCCCCGCGACTCGGCATCATGCGCGGCATACGGCGCGAGCGGCGAAGAAGGTGTCGAGGCCGTCGAACGCATGACCTGCCCTGCTGTCGTTCGTCGGCGCCGCGTCGGCAACGGACGGGCCGCCGCGGCGCTCGAGGCGCGATACTAGCAGGAGTCGTGCGCCGAGCGCAGGCCGAGAGCGCCTGCGGGCGAATACGGCTACCAGCAGATGTCCGGATTCGTGCCGCTCGCGCCGCGCGTGCCGCGGTGGTCGAGGGTCAGCGTGCCGCACTGCGTATCGTCGGCCTGGGCGCCCTGCGGCGCCGCCTCGAGCTCGAAGCGGGACGCTGCGCGGTCGGCGTTCGTGATCAGATACCAGCCGTCGGCCGACGAAATGCCGCCGTCCTCGAGCTGTTCGTCGACGCCGCAGTCGGCGTGATCGTACTGATTGAAGCGCGTGAAGCAGCGCTCGAGCTGCTGCGCGACCTGAAGCAGCGCCGCCCTTCCCTCGGCCCGCCGCGTCTTCTGCACCTGGCTTTCGTAGCTCGGGTAAGCGATCGCGGCGAGGATGCCGACGATCACGACGACGATCATCAGCTCTATCAGCGTGATGCCTCGCATCAGCCGGGCGGCCGGCATCGTCCGGCCGCCGTTTCGACGGGTCGTCATTCTCGCATCTCCATCATCTCAATTGACGCCACGAGCCGCGGGCGCGATCGAAGACGCCCCGCTCGGTCAATGTCTCGACGTTGCCGGAGGTTCCGCTCGCGAGCTTGAACTCGTTCTCGCCGGCGCGAACGATCGCCGGGAACCGAATGATGCCCTCTCGCGACCGCACGCCGGATACGTTGTAGACGATCTGCTCGCCGTTCGGGCCCGTGATGACGACGCGATCCTCGTCGTCGATCTCGCCGTCCTCGGTGATGTCGAGCGGCGGAAGCTCGAGTCGCGCGCCCGTGACCGCTTCGAGCTCCATCAGCCAGCTCGTGCCGCCGAACTCGCACGGGTTCGCCGAAGGAATCAGCGTCGGGAAGATGATCCGCCCGCCGCGCAGGATCGGCGACGCGACGACCCGCTCGCCCTGAGCACCGTGCACTGGGCTCACGAGGTCGAGATACCATCCTCGCTGCGTGGTCCAGTCGACTTCGTTGGCCGTCGTGACGCGGACCTCGAACGCGCTGTTCTCCGGCTGCCCTTCGTAGAAGATCTCCTGCTTCCGGAGCGCGCTGCGTCCGCCGCTGACTGGGCCGACGCTGCCGGAGGTCCGGTCCCAGACCGCGTAGAAGCTCTGAATCTCGGGATCCGGCGGGACGAGGTTGTCGGTCGGCGAGAAGTACTTGCCGGTGCCGAAATAGATCATGTATCCGCCCTGCGGATGCCGGCCGATCTCGAGCGGCGCGGTGATCGGCTGCCGAACGCCGCTATCGCTCGTCGCCGTGAACAGCGGCGTGCCGGAGTAGGCGACGCCCCATGCCGACGACGACGTGCTCGACACGTCGAACTTCCAAAGGTTGCCGCGCAGGTCGCCGGCATAGATCGCCTGGATCGTGCGCGTGCCGTCGGCGAGAAGCGCCGGCGTCGACAGCCCGTTCGGGTTCGCGCCGCTGCCGACGCCCGTATCGATCTTCTTGAGCAACGCGCCGGTTTGCAGGTCGACGATGAACAGCACGGCTCGGTTGTTGTCGCTGCCGTAGCCGTTGCCGAAGACCGCGACCCAGGTCCCGTCGCGCATCCGCGCGATCGTCGGCTGGCCGATCGTGTAGCCGAGGTCCGGATCCGTGAACTCCCAGAGGACGTCGTTCTCGTCGAACGAATGCGGGTCGGTCACGTCGAGCGCGAACACGGTCTTCCCGCCGGCGCCGGTCGTGCCGACGAGCACCGTCGCCCAGCGAGGTGCGCCGCCGCGCGTGATGTACGCGTCGCCGGCGAACAGATAGCCGTCGACGAAGTACCGGTGGCGGTAACCCGGCGCCGGCAGCTGGTTCAGCTCGCCGATCAGCGTGCTCGGAACGTACGCGAACCGCTCGACGCCGGTCACGGCGTCGAAACCGTGCAGCATGCCGTCGTTCGCTCCGACGTAGATCATCGGCTTCAGCGCCGCGCCGTTCGAATCGACCTTCGATTGCCGGAACGCGAGATACGAATCGCGTCCCGCGACGCCGACCGGCAGGGCGTCGTAACCGAAGTTCTGCGGCCCGACGAAGACGGGATCGGAGTTGATGATGTCGCCGAGCACGACCGTCCGATTGCGGAACTGGCCGCCGTTCTGCGCCTCGAGCGAACGGTCGCCGCGCAGCCAGCGCAGCCTATCCTCGCCGAGATCGTCCTCGACCGCGCTGCCCGGCGCTCGATTCAGCGCATCCTGCTGGCTTTGGGTGAGTTGCGACCATCGGAACTCGATGCCGGCCCCCGCGCCCGGCACGTCGCCGCTGCGCGTGAAAATCGAGCGTGCATCGTGGTCCGGGATCATCGTCGCGGCGTCCCACTGGACCGGACCAAGCGAGCCGTCCTCCATCAGCCGGTACGCGAGCAGCTGGCCCGTCCAGTCGTCGCTGCGGAATCGGGCCTGATAGATCAGCGTATCGGTGTCGAGCCGCGTCGAGTTCGTCGCGACGGCCGACGCCGACGACGTCACGGTGAGGATTCGGTCGAACGCATTCCTCAGCTGATCGCTCAGCGTCAACGCGTTCGTCACGAGGAAGTAGTTGTCCGGAACGCCGTCCCCGTCCGCGTCCCACTCCTCCTGCTGGTCGGGGATGCCGTTTCCGTTCTGGTCTTGGAATCCGCCCCATTTCGCCGCGTACCACAGCGGGCTTTCGAGCAGCGTCGCGCCGGCCGAGCCGCTCGGCGTGAACGTCCGCTTTGCCTCGAGCGGCAGCTTCGCGTTGCAAACCGAAGGCCGCGGAGTCTGGGCGCACTCACCGGGGAGCGCGCCGGGCGGCGTGTCGAGGAAGTAGCGCGTCGCGGCGTTTTCGCTCGTGTCCCGGTCGCGAACCTCGAGATAGATGCCGTCCGCGGTCGTGCCGGAGATCACGTAGCCCATGTGCTGCTCGATGCTGCCGGCCGCGTACTCGGAGACGAGCTTGATCTCGACCTCGCCCTCGGCGGTGACGCGGAACTCGTAGAGCACGATCGCGTCCATGTCGTGGTCCGCGCCCTGCTCGACGTCCTCGAAGTTGATGCGGAAGCGGCCGAACGGCCGGCCGTCGTTGATGCTCGGGTCCGCGTTTCCGGGACCGGTATTGACGATCTGCTCGACGTAGAAGTCGACGATCGTGTTCGTCGGCTGAAACTCGCCGCGGGCGGAGTTGATCGAGACCCCCGAGACGGAGCCGCCGGCGGACTTCGCGAACGGCACGAGCGTGACGAGACTGCCCGCCACCGGAATCTCGATCCGCGGTAGCGGCGAAGCGAGCGCAACGACGTACGTGCTGACGTTCTGCACGCCGGGCTCCTGCGGCAGCAGGTCGGTTTTGTTCCCGTGATACGCGACGCTCGCGGAATAGTAGCCGCCGAGCTTCGTCGGCTCCTCCGGAGCGAGGCCGCGGATATTGCCGAAGCTGCTGACGGTCTTGACGGTCGGCGCGCCGTCGTAGTCCCCGCCGACCTGTCCGATGAAGTGCTCGCTCGGACCGCCGAACTCGTGCGACCAGATCTCGCTCCCGAGGGACGAGGCATTCAGACCGCCGAGGCTGTCGCCGGTGAAGCTCGAGAAATAGCTGCCCGGAACGTACTCGGTATCGTACGAAGGATAAATGCCGCTGATGACCGTCTGAACGCCCGCCGAGCAGACCGGGAACTTCTCGAATGGCTTCTCCCAGGGCGCGACGGGCAGCCCGAGGCTCGCATCGGTATTGCGGCTCGCGGAGATCGCGAACTGCGGCGTGGGGCTTCCCATCCCCGCGAAGTAGCGGAGGGTTTCGTACATCATCTCCGCGACCGGATTGCCCCAGTCCTTCATCTCGCCGTTGTCGATCGGGCGCGTCACGATCCACGCGCTGCCGCCGGCCGGTGCAGCGTAGGTGTGATCCGATCTGAACTCCGCGATCTTGAAGCGGTCGAGCGTGCCGATGATGCCGACCGGATTCGTGTCGAGGATCTGACCCGTTTCGGGGTCGATCTCCTCGCTGATCGAGCCGATATTCCTGCGGAGCACCCCGCCGCGGAGGTTGTTCGTATACGAGCCGCTCAGCAGGCCGAACAGCATCTTGTCGCTTTCGCCGAACTCCTGCAGCAGGCCGATCGGCTTCAGGCTGCCGCTCTCGTATCGCTTACAGTTGGTCTCCGGCATCGACTCGACGCAGACTTCAACGCGAACGCGGTAGTCATCCGGGGTCGGGCTTATCACCGGGCCGTTGCCGCCGTGGCTCATTCGGCTGCCGGCGACCGGGCGCTCGATGCTGACCCAGTCCCAGATCCTTTCTTGCCGATTGACGAGCACACGCAGCAACGGATGCGACTCCTGGCCGGCCAGCGACGTGTTCGCGAATAGATGGCGTCTGCCGCTGTTCGGGAGGTTCAACGGCGCATAATCACGAATGTCGTAGCCGTCGCGCGCGATGCTTTCGTATTCCTTGCCCCACGAGTGCGCGTCCTGAGGGATATAGCTGCGCTCCAAGATGGTCTGCGTTTCCGAATCGGTGTGCCGCCGGCCGCCGTAGAGCACCTTGCGCATCGCGTCGATGCGCGAAGTCGTCAGATAGTTCAGAAAGTCTCCGCTCCACAGGCCGCTGCACCGCTTGTCGGGGGTCGTCGATACGGGCCGGAAACGGTCGGTGCCGCTCTTTGTGTACTCGTAGCATTTGTACGAGTCGAAGTAGCCGTAATAGTCGATCTCGAGGGGCTTGTAACCGACGTCGACGACGCCGTCGCCGTTCAGATCCGATGCATCGTTGTACGCCTCGTAATAGAGCGTATGGTCGCGGCTCATCACGAGCATATTGAGCGGCGGGACCGCGCCCGGCAGGAACAGCGGGACGTCCGCGACTTCGACGGCCGCGACGCCTGCGGATGCGCCGAGCATCCACGCGATCGCCGCTCCGGTAGCCGTGTGCGTTAGCCTTCGTGAAAGCCTCATCGCTCGTTCCTTCAGTCGTTCGGTCCGTGACTCAACGTCGGTAGGTCGTTTGCAGGATCGCGACCGCGTCCTCGGTCCCGCCGACTCCGCGGGCCGTGACGCGATAGAACGCGATATCCGGAAGGGCGCCGAAGCGAACGCTGTCGCCTTCGGCCGGGACGCTCGGCAGCTCCTCGATGACGTAGCGCGGCCGTTCGGCGACGTGCGCGACCTCGGGCGCCAGTCGGCCGTTCGCCGCCCAGTCGTAAGCGCTCCAGAACTCCGCCGACCCGGCCTCGTCCTCGAGCTGCAGCAAGCCGTTCGCTCCGCTGAAGACCGGGAGCGTCGCTTGCTGGAGGAACTCCTCGCCGGCGCGAAGCCCGGCTTCCGCCGCCTGGAACGCGAGGTTCTGGTCGCGCAGATTGCCGGCCATGCGCTCCTGCAGCGTCGTCGTGCTCATCGACGAGACGCCGAGCACGGTCATGACGAGCAGAAAGACCAGCGCGACGACGAGCGCGGCGCCGCGTTCCGAGCGGCCGAATACGTGCGTCCGAGGTTCGTTCATGGCAATCGATTCCGCAGCGCGATCGTGGTGGTGAAGACCTGGCGGACCCGCCGGTCGTCGACGGGGTCGAACAGCGTTCCGTTCACGAGGTAATCCGAGGTATCGGTCTCGGTGCCGTACTCGTCGGGCGCCCGGAGCAGTAAGCTGACCCGGACCGCGACGACCTCGTCCCAGTCCGCAACGGCATTCGCCGTCCGATATTCGTCGACGCGGTTGTCGGCATTCGTATCGACGCCGTAGAGCACCTGCATCGTCTCGACCGAGTCGGCGATTTCCTCGTACACGAGCTCGGCCCTCGAAGCCGCGCTATTCGTTTGCAAGCGAGCCTGATAGAGCGCCGGAGAGCCGCCGCCGGCGCGCGTTCCGACGAAATAGATCCAAGTCTCGCCGCGCATCACTTCGGCGCCGGCGCCGTAGAGCTGGTCCGTATCCCAGGTCTGCAGCGCATTGCCCGGCGTTCCGCCGGCCGCATGCGTCAGATCGAGCCCTCCGCCGGCCGCGGCCGCGCCGGTGACCTGGAAGACCGATGCCTTCTGGCAGTCGGAGACGACCGCGATATCGCCGACGACGTAGGTGCCCGCGGGGGCGTTGACGTGGACCGTGTCGGCATCGCTGAACGGGCTGCGCAGCGCATGCGCAGCCGCGCTGACGCTGCGGACGACGATGACGTCGCTGCCCGGGATCACGCGGTTCCTCAGCTCGGCCGGAAGCGTGGGCGTCCAGTCGCCCGGCGACGTGGAGTTCGCGGGGTTGCTGCTCGCCGCCGTGAACTCGTCGCCCGGCGCCGTCCCGTCGGCCTCGAAGCCGATCAAGGCCTGCTCGAAGTCGAACGCGAGGTCCGCCGCCGAGCCCAAGTTGTTGAACAGCGGGACGTCCGGCAGGCAGCCGCGAAATCCGGCCATCCGCACCCGGAAGCTCAGCGTATCGAGCGCGAACCGGCCGTTCTCCTGCAGCCGCGACAGCCCTTCATTGAACGCATAGGTCGTGCGATTCGCGAGAAAGACCTGAATGAAGCCGCCGGTCAGCACGAGGCCGAGCACGAGTGCGACCATGAGCTCGACGAGCGTCACGCCCGATTGCCTGGTGTCGCGCGGCTTCCGGCGAAAGGCCGCCCACGAGGGATGCTGCTTGCTCATAGTCCTGTCACCACCTCGAAGAGCTCGGCGGCGTCGCCGTCCTCGCCTCGGCTCTCGTCCCAGCTGATGCGAATCAGCACGCTGTCGTTCGCGACCTCGATGCTCCCGTTGCCGAGCGGGAGCGCGCACGCGAGCGACGCATGCCACTCGGCGATGTCCTGCTCGGCGACGGTTCCGCCCCCAGCGGCCGGTGCACAGTTGGGCGCGGGATTCGCGAATGCGACGTTGTACGCGCCGCCCCGGGCCGCATCCCGATTCGCGCGCATGCGGTCCGCGATGTCGTACGCGAGGCTCGTCGCCTGAGAGCGGAAGTACGCGCCGCGGTTGAACTGGATACCGGCCGTTTGGAGGGCCGCGATGCCGAGTAAGCCGATCGCCATCACGAGCACGGCGATCAGGATCTCGAGCAGCGTGAAGCCGCCGCTCTGCTTGCGCGAGCCGCGCAGGTGCGTGAAGCGGCGCGCGGCGGGACGAGCGCGTTCCACGATGCCGCGGCCGCGCCGGAACAGAATCAGCATGAGAACCTCGTGACGTTCGTGCGTCCGACCGCGCTCAGCTCGATGTCGCGTCCCTGCTCGCCGGAGCACATGGCCGGCTGAATGCGAAACAGGAGCGGAACGACGCCGTTCGTGCGAACGTCGCCCCGCGGCAGGAACCGGACCCACGTCGCGGCGACCGGATTGCCGTTGGTCCGTCTCGTCGTGACGTTCGGGGCGCCGCTCGGCGCTGGCCAGGCGCGCAGCACGTCGCTCACGACCGGTGCGGCGATGTCGTTCGCTGCGCCGTCGGCGACGACGATCCACCCGTCGCTCCACGTGCCCGAGCAGGTTGCCCCATCGTCGCTCGCGCAGAGCGTGACGCGGGCGCCGCGCCGGACGGCTTCGCTGCGCGCGATGCTGAGCGCGGACACGAGCTCGTTCGCGTTCGCCGCCGCACGATTGCTCCGAATGAGATCGATGAAGCTCGGCACGCCAAGCGCGAGCACCGTTCCGAGCACCATGAGCGCGGTGATCAGCTCGAACAGCGTGAAGCCGGATTCGCGAGCGCCGATCCGGCCGGGGGCGGACAGGGAGTCGATTACTTTCGTCATCAAAGGGCTCCGGGGATTCGTCCATCCGGGGCGGCCGTGCAGGGCCTGCTCCGCGTCGATACGAATGCGTTCCGTGACGTATGCCTGACGAGCCGCGCGGCGCGTCGCCGCTCGTGCGGCCGATCGAACTCTAAGAGAGCGCGGCTGGCTAGGTCGTTGATTCGGTTCACAGCGCGGCCCCGATCCGATGACGCCGTATCCGCGGGCCATTCCCGCGGACGAAGCAGATCGTCGCCGCGTTCGCGCGCGAGCTCGGATCGTGCCGACATGCGGTCCGCCGGCGCCGACGAGCGGCGTCGCGGACGCGGTTACGTCAAACAGCGCGGCGGGTTACGGAAGTCGGTATCGAGGACGCGATCGAAGCGGGGGATGTGACGTGCGTCACAGTTGCCGTTGCAAGACCTCGAGCAGAAGCTCCGAGCTCGGCGCGGGGCTCAACACCGCGTTTCCGATCGATTCGAGGAGCACGAGCTTGATGCCGTGCCGGTCGGCCTTCTTGTCGCGTGTCATGTGATCGAGTACCGCTTGCGGCTCGACGCCCGCGGCGCTCGTCGGCAATCCGGCGCGCGCGAGGAGCGATTCGATCCGGTCGCAGTGCGCCGCATCGATCCGTCCGAGCGCTCGCGAGACGTGTGCCGCCATCATCATGCCGATCGCGACGGCCTCGCCGTGCAGCCAACGCTCGTAGTTGCCGATCGACTCGAGCGCATGGCCGAACGTATGCCCGAGATTCAGCAGCGCGCGCTTGCCGCTGCGCTCGTGCTCGTCCTCGGCGACGATCAGCGCCTTGATCTCGCAGCTCCGGCGAATCGCGAAGCGGAGCGCGGCGGGATCGAGCGCCCGTAAGGCTTCGATCTCGGCCTCGAGCCACTCGAAGAACTCGGCGTCGAGGATCAGGCCGTACTTCACGACCTCGGCGAGGCCGGCGGAGAGCTCGCGCGGCGGCAGCGTGCGCAGCGTGTCGGTGTCCGCGAGCACCGCGATCGGCTGATAAAACGCGCCGATCATGTTCTTCGCGTGCGGGTGATTCACGGCCGTCTTGCCGCCAACGGACGAATCGACCTGCGAAAGCAGCGTCGTCGGAACCTGCACGAAATCGATGCCGCGCTGGTAGCACGCGGCCGCGAAGCCGGTGATATCGCCGACGACACCGCCGCCGAGCGCGACGAGACACGCGTCGCGATGGAATTCGGCATCGACGAGCTCGTCGAAGATGCGCCCGAGCGTCGCGAGCGTCTTGTGCTGCTCGCCGTCCGGCAGCACGACGACGCGCGTCTCGCGGTCGTCAAACGCTCGCTTCACGGGCTCGAGATAGAGCGCCGCGACGGTATCGTTCGTCACGATCGCGATTTGCCGCGCCGTGACGGTCCTGCGGAGCAGCTCCGCATCCCGGATGAGGCCCGCGCCGATATGGATCGGGTAGCTTCGTTCGCCGAGCGAGACTTCGATCGTATCCACGGCCGCAGCCTCGCAGCGGCCGTGGGTTTTTGCAAGCGGCGCGAGCCGGTCGAGCTCCCGCTTGAGTACGGCGACGATGCTGCGCACCTGGCGTCCGGTCGTGTCGATCGTGATGTCGGCGATCTCCTCGTACAGCGGGCGGCGCACGGCCGCGAGGCGCTCGAGCACGCCGCGAGGATCGGCCGTCTGGAGCAGCGGCCGATTGCGTGCGGTGCGCGTTCGCCGAAGCTGCTCGTCGACCGTCGTCGTCAGGTAGATCACGGTGCCGGTCCGCGCGAGCCGCTCGCGGTTCGACGCATCCAGCACGGCGCCGCCGCCGGTCGCGACGACGACGTCGCGCTCCTCGGTGAGCTCGGCGAGGCAGTCCCGCTCTCGCTCGCGGAAACCCTGCTCGCCTTCCTTCTCGAAGATGAACGGGATGTCGACGCCGGTGCGCCTCTCGATCTCGGCGTCGCTGTCGAAAAAGCGCAGACCGAGCGTCTTCGCGAGCTCGCGGCCGACGGCCGTCTTGCCCGAGCCCATCGGGCCGATCAGGTAGATATTGCTGGACGTCAACGGGGTGCCCCGTCCTCGAATGACGGCGCACAGACTGTCAAAAGAAAAAGGCCGGCGCAATGGCCGGCCTTTGCGGCGGCGGGGGCGCGGGCGGGCGGTGGAGGCCGGCCCCGCGCGAGCGACACGCACGACGAGAAGGTGAAGCGCGATCCCTCGCGCAGGATCCGCGGTGTCACGAAGATCAGGAGCTCCGCGTTGTCGTTGACGACTTGTCGGTTGCGGAACAGGTAACCGAGCCCGGGGATATCGCCGAGCACCGGCACCTTGTTGACGGTGTTCCGATTCTCCGTTTCGTAGATGCCGCCGAGAACGACCGTCTCGCCGTCGTTGACGATCGTCGTCGTCACGACCGAGCGGGTGTCGATGCTCGGCACGAGACCGCCGGTCGCGCTGGGCACGATTTCGCCGACCGAGTCCTTCGTCACGATCAGGTCCATGATGACCCGGTCGTCCGGTGTGATCTGCGGAGTGACCGTGAGGCTCAGCACCGCTTCCTTGAACTGCGTCGTCGTCGCGCCGCTCGAAGCCGATTCCTGGTACGGGATCTCGACGCCCTGCTCGATCCGCGCCTCGCGCTGGTTCGCCGTGATCACGCGCGGCGTGGAGATGATCTCGCCCTTACCTTCGGCCTGCAACGCCGAAAGCTCGAGATCGACGAGATAGTCGGAATCGAGGATCGCGAGCGCGAACGAGCCCGCCGGATTCGCGACCGGCAGGTTCACGTTGTAGCGCTGGTCCGCCGTGCCGATCGCGACCGGGAACGGCGAGCCGGTCGAGTTCCGGTTCTGCAGCGCAGAATTGACGATCCGGTCGGAGCCGGCCGACGTCCCGGTCAGCGAGACGAGGCCGTCGCTCGACTTCTCTTTCACGACGGTCGTGCCGAAGCGGACGCCGAGATCCCGACGGTAGTCGTCGTTGACGATCACGATCCGCGATTCGATCAGCACCTGCCGTACCGGAATGTCGAGCGTGGCGACGAGCCGGCGGATATCGGCGAGCCGATCCGTCGTATCCTGCACGAGCAGCGTATTCGTCCGCACGTCGACGGCGACGCTGCCGCGCGGGGAGACCAGCGCGTTCGAGCCGCTGCCTCCGCGGATCAGCTCGGCGAGCTCGGCCGCCTTCGCGTAGTTGACCTGGATGAACTCCGAGCGCAGCGGCTCGAGCTCCTGCAGTGCCTGCAGGGCCTGGAGCTGGGCCTGCTCGCGGGCGGCGATCTCGTCGGCCGGCGCGACGATCATCACATTGCCGTTGCGCCGCATGTCGAGACCCTTCGTCGTCATCAGGATGTCGAGGGCCTGATCCCAAGGCACGTTCTGCAAGCGCAGCGTGACGCTGCCGGTCACGCTGTCGCTGACGACGATATTGATGCCGCTCGTGTCCGCGAGCAGCTGGAGCACCGCGCGGATCTCGATGTCCTGGAAGTTCAGCGTCAGACGCTCGCCGCCGTACTCCTTGTTCGTGTCGAAGATCCCCGGCGGCGCTTCTTCCTCGACGGGCGGCTTCAGCTCGAGCGTGAAGACGTTGTCGGACTGATACGCGATCTGGTCGTACGCGGACGATGCCGAGACGACGAGCCGCGCGTCGCGGTCGCTGCGAATCGCGTCGACGACCGCGACCGGGGTCGCGAAATCGGTGACGTCGAGCCGCCGCATCAGCTCGCTCGGCAGCGCGGTATCGCGAAAATCGACGATGATGCGGCCGCCTTCCTCGCGGACGTCGACCCGAGTGCGTGGATCGGTGAGCTGCACGACGACTTGACCCGCGCCGTCCGGACCGCGTCGGAAGTCGATATTGTCGATCGCGCGCGGGCCCGCGGCCGCGGCGCGCGGCGCGGGTGCGCCCATCGTGCCGGTGCTGACCGGCTGCCCGGCGAAGGTCGAGCCGGCCGCCGCGCCGGACGACTCCTGTCCGAGCACGACGAGGATCGTGTTGCCCTCGACGCGCGTATCGTACGGCACGAGCGCGTCGAGATTCAGAACGATGCGGGTACGGCCGTTCGCCTCGGCGGCTTGGATATTGCGCAGCGGCCCGAGGTTCACGTCCTGCCGCCGCGTCGTCGCGAGCGACGTGTCCGGCAGATCGACGGCGATGCGGGCCGGATCATCGATCGTGAAGCTGACGGGCTGCGGAGCAGGGCCGTCCGTCCGCAGCCGGAGCTCGAGCCGCTGACCGGTAAGGGGTTGGACGTCGATCTCGCGCAGCGCTCGCTCGGCGGTTGACTGCGCAAACGCCGAAGCGGCGGCGAACAGCGCCGCAGCGACCCAGCCGAGACGGCCGGCGCCGGACAGAACGGCGCTTGCGGACGGCCCCCGTCGAACACGTTCTGACATCAACATAAGGTTCACTCCCAAAAAAGCCGTTACGACGGGTCAGTTGCTGAGCGCAACGGCCGCCGGGCGCTCCAGATATCCGCCGAGCCCGTCAGGGACGATCTCGACGAGCGCAATCCGGTTATCAGTGATCGACAGAATCCGTCCGTAGTTCTGTCCCATGTAGTTGCCGACGGTTACGCGATGGACCAAACCGTCCGCGTCCTGAACGAGCCCGTACCGCCCGCCCCCCTGCTCGAGCGTGCCGACCATCCGCAACGTGTCGAGCGAGAAACGCTCGAGGAACTCGCGGGGCCGGTTCGGGTCCGGGCCCGGGACCGCATTCGGGTTGGAGCTGACCCGCTGCTGCGGTGTGTCCGGCATGAACGGGCTGCGCCGGTCGCCGGCGGTATAGGTGAACGACGGCGCGGGCCGGATCTGCGGCAGCGGCTCGATGCGGCCGCCCGGCCGCGACTTCACGCTGTCGATATAGGCGCGGAGGTCGTCGTTGCCTCCGGAGCAGCCGGCGAGCGCGACGGCGGCCGCGGCCGCGACGAGCGTTCCGAGTAAGTTGCGTTGCATGGCGATCATCCTGCCGAGTCCTCCATCGAGTCCTCGTCGAGGTAGCGATACGTCTTCGCGGTCACGTCCAGCGTTAGCTCGTCGTAGGCGTCTTGCGACGCGCGCGTGATCGTAATGTCGTGGAGCGTGACGATGCGGGGCAGCGATGCGATGCCGCTCACGAAATTGCCGAGCTCGTGATAGCTGCCCGTCAGCCGGATCTTGATCGGCAGCTCGGCGTAGAAGTCCTTCTGGATCTCGCCGGTCGGCTGGAACAGCTTCTCCTCGAGCCCGGCGGCGAGGCCGGTCTGGGAGATGTCGACCAGCAGGCTCGGGACCTCGGTTCGGCCGGGAAGCTGGCGCAGCATCGTGCCGAACGAGCGCTCGATCTCCGCGAGCTGCTCGCGGTAGGCGTCGAAATTCGCTGCCTTGCGCTGCTTTTGCTCGAACGTCGCCCGCAGCTCCTGCTCCTCGCGCTGGCGCCGTTCGAGCGTCGCCATGTCCGTCTTCACGACGAACCAGTACACACCGCCGACCGCGACCAGAACGAACGCGATCACGACGGCGGCGACCCGGAACGGCAGCGGCCAGCGCCCCGGATCGTTCGTATCGAGCGATCGAAGCTGTTCGATGAGGTTCATGGCGTGTCCTCGAGGTGGTCGGACATCGGGACCTGATGAGCGAAGATCGTGAAGCGGGAGTTGCGCTGAGCGCCCGTCTCGCGCGTCTCGACGACGTCGAGGCCCGGGTTCTTCAGCCACGGCGACTCGTCGATGTTGCGCATCAGCGCCGAGACGCGAGTGCTCGACTGCGCCTCGCCCTTGATCTCGATCCGGCTGCCGGTCTGCCGCACCTCGGTGAGGTAGACCCCTTCCGGAAGCGTGCTCACGAGCTCGTCGATGAGGTGCACGGCCTCGGGCCGGGAGCGCTGTAGCTGGTCGATGATCTCCATGCGGGCGAGCAACCGGTTCTTCTGTGCCTCGAGCCCGGAGATCTCCTCGATCTGCTTGTCGAGCTCGGTGATCTCGGCCTTCAGAATGTTGTTTCGCTCGACCTGGTTCGAGATCCAGCTTTGAACGGTCAGCTTCGCCGCGTAGACTGTGCCCGCGCCGAGCACGAACGCGCCGAGCAGCGCGACCATGAATTCCTTCTTGCGCTTCTGGCGCAGCTCCTCGCGCCAGGGGAGCAGGTTGATTCTCGCCATATCAGTCGAAGCTCCGTAGTGCGAGGCCGCAGGCCGTGAGCAGCGCCGTCGCGTCTTTCTCGACGCCCTGGGCACGCGAGCGCGACGACAGCTTCATCTGGCCGAGCGGGTCTCCGATCTCGGTCGGAATGCCTACCCGGCTGCCGATGACCTCTGCAACGCCCGGAATATTCGCACATCCGCCGCAGACCAGGATCTGGTCGGGCTGCTCCCGGCCGCTGCCGGAGGCGAGAAAGAACTGCAGCGACCGGCTGACCTGCTGCGACATGTCGTCGATGAACGCGTCGAGGACCTCGGGCTGGTAGTTGCTCGGCAGGCCGCCTTCCTTCTTCGCCCGGCCGGCATCTTCCATGCTGAGCCCGTAGGTACGCATGATCTCCTCGGTCAGCTGCTGGCCGCCGAAGGAGAAATCCCGCGTATAAATGACCTTGAGATCTTTGAGCACACTGAACGTCGTCGTGCTCGCGCCGAAGTCGACGATCGCGATGAACTTGTCCGCGCCGCCGTCCGGCATCTGGTGCGTCAGGAGCTGGCACGCGTTCTCGACGGCGAACGCCTCGACGTCGACGACGCGGGCGACGAGACCGGCGGCTTCGACCGCGGCCTGGCGCTGCTCGACGTTCTCGGTTCGCGTCGCGACGAGCAGCACGTCCATCATGTCCGGATCGCGCTCGCTCTCGCCGAGCACCTCGAAGTCGAAGCTGACCTCTTCCATCGGGAAGGGAATGTACTGATCCGCCTGCAACTCGACTTGCCCTTCGAGGTCGGCCTCGCTGAGGCTCTTCGGGAGCTGGATCACCTTCGTGATCGCCGCGTCGCCGCTGATCGCAACCGCTGCTTCCCTCGTCTTCGTGCCGGAGCGCTTCACCGCACGCCGCACGGCCTCGCCGACCGCCTCCGCGTCGACGATCGCCTTCTCGTTGATCGAGTTCGGCGGCGTCGGCTCGGCGGCATAAGACTCGACCCGATAGCCGCGCCCGTTCTCGACAAGCTCGATGAGCTTCACCGACGAAGTCGTTATGTCAAGTCCAAGAAGCGGCCTCTTTTTGCGTCTCGAGAACACAAAATTTCCTTTCCAACGCAGCAGGTTGGGTTAGAATTCTAGCAACTGCTCGGAACCAGCCGATTTAACTGTATCCCACACTTGGCTTCAGCCGCGTGATGGGCATCACGATTGCCGGGTTCAGCGTATGCTCCCCTCCCGCAAAACACTCACGCTCAAGCTGAGCGAAGCGCTGCGATTCTCCCGGCAATGACGCTGGTCGCACCGACCCGATGGGTGAGTTGGAATGCAATACTGGCGAAGCGGCGAGTCGATCGAACACCTGGCTGTTCACCTGCTTCGGCAGCCCCGCTATCCTAGGCTCCGCACTCGGATTCCCGCCCTTAGACCGGTGGCTTTGCGTCCCCACCTTTCGATGGGTTTGCCCACTGGCCGCGACTATGCACAAAGGACCTGGGCCTTGCAAGGGCATACAGAACACATTCCGATATGAGATCTATCTTCCGATGGCTGCTGGCTTTTTCGCTTGCCGGAGCGGGGCTCGCGGCGGCCGCGCTCGCGGTATTCGTCGGTGCATATTTCTACGTCGAGCCGGGCCTGCCGCACGCGGAAGAATTGCGGGAGGTGAAGTTTCAGATTCCGCTGCGCGTCTATTCGCGTGACGGGCGGCTGATTCAGCAGATCGGCTCGCAGCACCGGACTCCGGTCGACTACGAGGAGATCCCGCAGCTCCTGATCAATGCGGTGATCGCCGCGGAGGACGACCGCTTCTTCCAGCATTCCGGCCTCGACATGGCGGCCAACGTGAAGGCGGCGGTCAACTTCATCCTCGCCGGCGGCGATCGGGTGCCGGGCGGAAGCACGATCACTCAGCAGGTCGCGCGCGAGTATTTCCTGACGCGCGATCTGTCCCTCGTGCGCAAGTTCAAGGAATGGATCCTCGCGCTGCGCATCGAGCAGGAGTTCACGAAGGAAGAGATCCTCGAGCTCTTCTTCAACACGACGTTCTTCGGTCAGCGCTCGTACGGCGTCGCGGCCGCCGCGCAAACCTACTTCGGCAAGACCCTCGACGAGCTGACGCTCTCCGAGGCGGCGATCCTCGCCGGCATCCCGCAGCGGCCGTCGCGGATCAATCCGGTCTACAGCACGGAGAACGCGATCAACCGCCGCGCATACGTGCTCCGGCGGATGCGCGAGCTCCGCTATATCACCGATGAGGAGCATGCCGCCGCGCTCGCCGAGCCCGTCACCGGTGAGCACCACGGGCTCAAGATCGAGCTCGACGCCCCGTATATCGCGGAGATGGCGCGCGCCGAGCTCGTCCGCCGCTTCGGGCAGGCCGCATATACGGCCGGCTTGAAGGTCACGACGACCGTCGACAGCCGTCTTCAGGCTGCGGCGCAGGCGGCGCTGCGGCGCGGCGTGATCCAATACGACGAGCGCCACGGCTACCGCGGGCCGATCGGGCGGCTGCCGCTGCCGGACGACGTGCCGGCGGACGAGGCCGTGGCCGCGCTCGACGACGCGGCGCTCCTCGAGACGTTGTCCGACTATCCGTCGCTCGTCGGCCTCGAGTCGGCCGTCGTGACGCGCGTCGGCGACGACGAAGCCGAGGTCTTCCTCCCGTCTCGCGGCCGCCGGACGATCGGCCTCGATGCCGTCAAGTGGGCTCGGCGCTATATCACCGACGACGCGGTGGGCCCGTCGCCGGCGACGGTCGCCGACGTGCTCGCGGTCGGCGACATCGTGCGCTTTCGCAGGAACGAGGACGGCAGCCTCCGGCTCGCGCAGCTGCCGGACGTGCAGGCCGCGTTCGTCGCGCTCGATCCTCAGGACGGGGCGATCGTCGCGCTCAGCGGCGGCTTCGATTTCTATCTCGACAACTACAACCGCGCGGTCCAGGCGAAGCGCCAGCCGGGCTCGTCGTTCAAGCCGTTCATCTATTCCGCCGCGCTCGAGAACGGTTATACCGTCGCGTCGATCGTCAACGACGCGCCGTTGACGATCCAGGACGCGGCGCTCG
>CAYMAF010000042.1:0-18897 GCA_964388365.1 uncultured Gammaproteobacteria bacterium
CGCGGTTTCGCAAGCAGCGGACGGCCCGCAGCCCGCTCGGCAGCGGCGGCTGGACAGTCAAAGGTCTCGGCTTCTGAGCGTCCGCGAGCCGGGCGGCGGCGACCGGCGTCGCTCGTCGACCCGGCGCACCTCCGTCTAATGGGCCGGCATCGTCAATCCGGCGCCGCCGGCGGCCCGATCTCGAGCGTCGACGCCGGCGTCATCCCGTAGACGTCCGGATCGTACATCTCCGCGGCCGCGGCCGGCTGCACCGCGAAGGTGCCGGTGGCGATCGCCTGCGCCGTGTACGACAGGTGATAGTTCCCCGGCGGCAGATACTCGGCATAGAACCGCACCGCGTCGTGCCGGATCTCCTGATGGTAGAAGCTCCATCGCGAGATGCCGTAGCTGCGCCAGTCCGTGAAGTTGAACCACCACGAGCCTCCGGCCGGCTCGTAATCGCCGTGCGCGGCGTCGACCTGCGAGACGTTCGCGAGCTCGCGGTTCACTGGCTCTAGTCCGCCGGGCACCGGATCGTGGACGACGACGAAATGCCGCGCGGACGGCACCGAGACGAACAGATCGACGCGCACGAGCTCGCCGCGGCGAAGCTCGGCCGGCGAGCCGAGCAGCACCCATTCGCCGTCCCGCCGCACGCTGTACTCGCGGCGCACGTCGATGCCGGCATTGATCGCCGCCGCCGCATCGTCGTCGCGCGCGTACGTGATCCGCGCCGTGTAGTAGAGCCGGCCGCTGCCCTCGTGCTCGACGGACAGGCGGCGCTCGCGGCCGGGATCGTCGGCGCCGATCGGACGAGACAGCACGGCGGCCTCGTCGCGCGAATCGTCGAAGCGCGCCGTCCCGAGCGGCTCGCCGTCGAGCGAGACCGTTGCGGCGGCGCTCGGCGCCGCCGCTTCGAAGCGCGCCGCATAATCGAGCAGCGCGCGCGTGCAGAACGCGTTCTCCTGCGTGTTCTCCCAGCGATCGCGCCGGCCGCGCGCGGCGACGATCGAGCGCACGAGCGCGAACGGCACGTCTCCGCCGATCGTCGATGTGCCGCCGTCGCTCAATGCGCTCAGCACCGCGCATTGGCCGGACAGCGGCGTCACCGCGATTCTGGAATAGCCGTCGTCGAGCACCTCGTCGAACGAGATTCTGCCGGCCGTCCGGTTCGCGCTATTCAGCAGCAGCGTCTCGATCTCCGCGGCGATCGGCGCGCCGCCTTCGACCGCGCGCGCCGCGATCAGGTAATGCGCGCGGCCGAGCAGGCTCATCCGCTCGACGTGCGGCCGATAGCGCTCGAGATCCGCGAGCGCGAGACGGCCGCGCTTCGCGAGCGCGGCGAGCGCGACCGCGCGCACGGTCGACGCCATCCCGCGGGTATAGAAATCCGGTGCAGAATCTGCGCGCAGGAACGTCTCGAGATACTCGTGGAGCCGCGTCTCGACCGCTTCCGGAACGGCGTGCCCCGCCTCCGCGAGCCACGCGAACGCGAGCGCCGTGTACGCGCTGAGATAGGGGCTCACGTGCTCGTCCTGTGCGACGAAATACGCGATGCCGCCGTTCGGCGCCTGGAAGCTCGCGGCATCCGCGAGCGTGCGCTCGGGCAGCGTCTTTGCCTCGGGCCATTCGAGCCCGGGATCGACGTAGCCCTCGAGATCGGCGAAATGCGCCGCGAGCACCGCCTTCGTCAGCCGCTGCTCCCACGCGGTATAAGGATAATCGCGGAGATACCGGAACGCGCCGTCGAGGCTGCCGATCACCGTCGGCGAGACCACGGCCCCGATCTCGCCGGCATCGGGCCGGATCGCTCGCGGAATCGCGAGCGGCACGTCCGCGCGGCCGGCATCGAGCGTGCCGTGCTCGGCCGCGGTCTCGAGACGCTCGCGCTTCGTCACGACGAGCTCGTGCAACAAGCCGTCCGTGTCCTCGGCATCGCCGGCCGTGACGGCAAAGCGCATCGTTCCGGTCGTCCGATCGCGATCGAACGGTAACCGCGCGGCTTCGACCGGCAGCGATACCGTCGTGCGCGCATACGGCGCGACGCGCACGACCTGCTCGATCGAGACCTCGTCACCGTCGGACGCCGTCTCGGCGCCGGCGCGATCCGCGCCGGCCCCGACGGCGCCCTGCTCGGCCGTGATCGTCACGCGAATCTCGCGCTCGGCATCGGTCCGGTTCATCACCGTGAACGCCGCGTCGAAACGGTCCCCCTCGGTTACCTGGTTCGGCATCGCCGGCCGGATCTCGGTCGGCTGGCTCACGGCGAAGCGCGTCTCGCCGATCCCGAATCGATCGGTCGGCGTCGCGGCGAGCACGAGCACGCGCCATCCGGTCAGGTTGTCCGGCAGCTCGAACTCGAAGCGGCCGCGGCCGCGGCGGTCGAGCACGAGCGACGGGTTCCAGTAGCTGACGAGCTCGAACAGCGAGCGCATGCTGAGCGCCGCGCCGCCGTCGCCGCCCGGGTTCGCGCCCTTCTTCTCGATGCTCTGCCGGCCGACGAGTCGCGTCAGCAGGCCGTAGTTCAGCACGTCGAGGCCGTCGAGACCGAAGAAGCCGCGATACGGATCGAACGCGGCCGCGCCGCCCGGCACGAGGTCGAGCACGGCCTCGTCGATCACCGCGACCGCGACCTCGATCGGCTCGCGCCGTTCGCGCACGCGCGGCGCGGCTTCGATCTCGACGCGCACCGTCTCGCGGGGCTTGTACGTGTCGCGCTCGGCGCGAACGTCGACGTCGATCCGCTTGACCGGGTCCTCGATCGGCACCGCGACATAACCGATCTTGAACGCGGGCTTACCGAGATCGACCTCGCCGAGGCCCGGCAGCGGCGCATCGACGCGCGGCGAGATCACGAGCACCGAAAGATAGAACCCCGGCAAATGCTCGGGCTCGATCTCGATCTCGATCGTCGGCGTGCTGCCGTCCAGCCGTTCGACGCGCTGCTCGAGCACGCCGTAGCGCTCGACCGTGATCAGCGCGGACGCGCCGGGATACGGGTTCTTGATCAGGTAGCGGGCCGTGTCGCCGACCGCGAGCTCGGCCGTTTCCGGCACGATCTCGAGCGTGTCGTCGTTGTCGCCGCTCCAGACGACGTGTCCCGGGCCCGTGACCCAGACGTCGAGCACGGTCTCGTGCCCCCGCCCCTCGGTATCGGCGATCGCGGCCGTCGCCCGATAGCGTCCGGGCGCGTCCGGCACGAAGCGGCAAACGGACGGGGCCGTGCCCGACACGCCCGTGCACGTGTCGACCGGGACCCACTCCTCGACGAACTGCGTGACGTACGCGTTGCCCGCGCCGCGCACACGCGCGGCGCGCGTCTCGAGCCGCTCGACCGTGACACGCACGTCGGTGCCGGCGGCCGGCGCGCCGCTCGGATCGACGACGACATAGTCGATCTCGGCCGCCTCGTTCGCCGCGAACGCCCAGCGCCGGGCTTTCAAGCCGACGAGCCGATCGACGGCGACGAACTCGGCCGACGCGGCCGACGCGATGTACCGGCCGCGATCGTCGCGCACCGCACCCTCGACCGTGAGCCGGCCGAACACCGCGCGCGCGCCGAGATCGGGCGGCAGCTCGAAGCGGCGGCGCAGCAGCCCGTCGGGGCCGAGCCGCTCGTCGGCGCGCGCGATCGTGATCGCTGCCGGCGGCAGCGGGCCGCCGAACGTGAACGGCGCCGAGACCGGATGCGGCGAGACGAACGGCCGCGGGTTCAACGTCAGCGTGAAGCGCGCGTCCGCGTCGCCGTAAGGACCGCCGGAGAAGAGCGCCGCGCGCAGCTCCGCGGTCACGTCGTCGCCGGACTCGAAGCGATCGCCCGCGAGCGCGGTCGTCACGCCGAACGCCGCCGGCGTGAAATCGCTGACGAGGACGCGGAGCGGGAACAGCTCGATGCTCCGCAGATACTCCGGCGCGTCGGCATCGGGAATCGGCTCGCCGACGGGCCGCTCGTACGTCAGCCGGAACTGATACCAGCCGACCGCGGCATTCGCCGCGGTCTTGTATTCGCCGGCGAACGTGCCGAACTCCGAAAGCTCGACGCCGCGCACGACATGCACGGTCTGCCCGGTCGGGTCGAGGATCTCGAGCGTGTACGGGCCGCGCGGCGGCGCGACGTACGCCGTGTTGTCCTGATCGCGGACATAGAGCTTGTACTCGATCGTGTCGCCGGCCCGATAGACGCCCTGCGCGGTCACGCCCCACGCGTGCAGATGCCCGTGGCGGGGTCGGCGGTCCGGGAAGACCGTGTACCCGGATGCGCGATACGTGCTGACCTCGAAGCGATAGTCGAGCGGCAGCAGCGCGAAGCCGTCGCGGCCGTCGACGCGCACGAAGAGCCGCGGGCACTCGTCGCCGCCGACGCGGCAGCCCCATAGCAGCGCGACGTCGGGATCGAGCGTCTCGCTGCCCGGGAGGCGTGCGATGCCGTCGGAGCCGGTGCGCGCGCTCGCGAGCACGTCGCCGCCGGCGAGCGACGAGACGCGGTCGACGTAGATCGAGACGTTCGCGCCGCGGACCGGCTCGCCGGTCGCAAGGCTCGTGACCCAGACGAGCGTATTGAAATGGCCGAGCTTCACGTGCAGCTGATACGGCGTGACCTGCGCGAACAAGCCGGACATCCACTCCGTTTTCGGCAGCGCCGGCGTCGTCGACAGCCGCCCGTACAGCGCGCCCGGCGCCCCGCCGAGCATCTCGCGCACGCCGAGCGGCACGCCGTACTGCAGATCCTCGACGTCGGACAGCGGAATCTCGCGCGTCAGGCCGGTCCGAACACCGTCGGCGCCGAGCGCTCGATACTCGAGCTCGACGCGGTCGAGATTCGTCACGTAGAGCGGCACGTCGGAGTCGACGCCGGCCTCGAGCACCGCGGTGTCGTACGGCAACGTGTAGTCGGGCGGGCGGTGGTCGGTGCGAAACTCGGCCTCGAACGGCGCGGCGAGCGCGCGTCCGAACTCGTCGCGCGGACCTTCGTCGGGATTCGCGACACCGACGCGGTACGTCGAGGCCGCCGCGAGCCGCGACGGCAGCCAGACCGTGTAGTGCCGACCGCGCTGGTGCGGCTGGCCGAGCAGCGAGAAGTCGCGCCGATTCGCCCACGGATCGTAGTCGTCGCGGCCCCCGGCGAGATCGGGTTCGATCTCGACACCGCTCGCGATCTCGCCGCCGAGCACCGGCACGCTGAACGCGAGCCCGACGCCGCCGACCGGATTGCACGCGTCCGCATCGCTCGCGGCGCTTGCCGACGCGATCAGCTGCGACCGGCCGTCGAGCGTCCAGCATTCGATGCCGACGAAGCGGAACTCGGGAAACGTATGAAACTCGACCGCGGTCCGCGACTCGGCCCCGGTCAACGCGCCTTCGGCCGGCACGAGCCCGGGCTCGACGACGAGCCGTGCGGGCGTGTCCTCGGGCAGCGGCTCGCGCGGCGCGACGAGCCAGACGCGCCGCGCCTCGACGCCGTCGACGTCGGTCGCGCGATCGTCCGGCGGCTGCGGCGTATCGTCGACGATCGCCGCGACGCCGGGCTCGCCGGGCAGCGGGACGATCACCGGCGGCTCGCGAAACTCCGGGTCCGACTCGACGTCGACCGGCACGCGCGCGAGGCCGGCCGCGGGCGCGCCGACATACAGGTGCTCGCGAACCGACGGCTCGGTCACGGGCTGCGAGAACACGACGCGCAGCACCGGCGTGCCGGGACCGCGCCACGTCGAGAAGCCGGCGAACTCGAGCTTCGGCCGCTCGGTCGCGAACGTATGCTCGACGGGCCCGGCGAGCGCGGCGCCGTCGAGCGCCGTGAGGCCCGCGGACACGGTGAGGCGATAGCGCGTCGCGAGCCGGGCGCGATCGGCATCGCCGAGCTCGCACGCGAGCGTGCTTCGGTCGAGCCAACGCCACGCGCAGTCGAGCGCCGGCTCGATCTCGATCGGCAGCTCGTCCGCGCGCCGGTCCATTCGGCCGAGCGGCACGACCGGCCGGTCGAACTCGATCACGATCTGCCGCGGCGCCGGCACATCCTGCCCGGCCGGCGTGATGCGCACGATCCGCAGCGGCTCGCCGGGCCCGGCCGGCTGCGCCTCGGCCGCGCCGGAGAAGCTGGCCGCTGCCGCGACGATCGCCGCGCCAGCGGCCGCGATCGAGACGAGCCTCGCGCTCGCGGCCCGATACCGGCGCCGAGCGGCGCGAAGCCCTGCTGTCGAGTGATGACGCCGATTTGCCGTCGGTGCCGCGCTCATCGCCCCTCCTGGTCCGTTCCATGACCTCCCGGCCGCCAGCACGAACTACTGTAACGGAGAAGATATGTCGATACCGAAAGGAAATCGTGACGAATCATGGCGAGCGCGCACGAAGCCCGGCCGAGTACAATCGGACCGGCCATCACCGCATCCTCTTACCCGGATCGCGGCCGTGGCCGAGGGGCCGGCGGTGCTGGTAAACACCGGCCGGCCCCGCTTCCCCCGTCCCCGAGTTCTGCTATCGTCGCCGCAAGGCGTCGAGAAGCGCCCGTTCGGCTCGGGGTCATTGGGGGGAAAAGAATGAATAGGCGTAGCGCGCTCTTCTGCCTGCTGTGGTCCGCCTTCGCGCTGCTCGGCGCGCCGCGGCACGCGCTCACCGAAGAGGCGTCGCCCGAGAGCCTCGGCTTCTCGCCGGAGCGCCTCGAGCGGGTCGCGGCGCTGATGCAGCGCGAGATCGATGCGAACGTCTTCCCCGGCGCAGTCACGCTGATCGCCCGCGACGGCCGAATCGCGTATTTCCGCGCGCAGGGCGTCATGGACCTCGAGACGCGGCGCCCGATGACGACCGATGCCGTGTTCCGCATCATGTCGATGACGAAGCCGGTCGTCGCCGTCTCGATCCTGATGATGGTCGAGGAAGGCAAGGTTCGGCTGACCGATCCCGTCTCGCGATTCATTCCCGAGTTCCGAGCGCTCGCGGTCCTCGCGCCGGACGACACGGCGCGCGGCTCGCGCCGCGCGGGCGCCGCACGCACGGTGCCCGCCGAGCGCGAGATCACGATCCGCGACCTGCTGACGCATACGGCCGGCTTCATGACGACGGACGGGCCGAGCGGCGCGGCCGGCATCGGGATCGGCTCCGGCGAGTCGCTCGCCGACCTGATGCCGCGGCTCGCGGCCGTGCCGCTCGATTTCCAGCCCGGCACGCAATGGGCCTACAGCGGCCAGTTCGGCTTCGACGTGCTCGCCCGCGTCGTCGAGATCGCGTCGGGTCTGCCGTTCGATCGGTTCGTGCGGGAGCGCATCCTCGATCCGCTCGGCATGACGGATACGTCGTTCGATTTCCCCGGCGAAGGGCATCCGCGCCTCGCGGGCCTGTATCGCACGGCGGACGGCGAGCTCGAGCCGGTCCCCGAGATGCCGTTCGTCAACGGCGTCTATTTCTCGGGCGGCGGCGGGCTGTTCAGCACGGCCGCGGATTACCTCGAGTTCGCGCGGATGCTCGCGAACGGCGGGCGGCTCGGCGACGTGCGGCTCCTGAGCCGGAAGTCGGTCGATCTGATGCGATCGGCGTTCGTGCCGGATACGCTGCCCGGCCGAACGGCCGGCGAGGGCTACGGCTTGGGCGTGCGCGTCGTGACCGATCCCGCCGCGCGCAACACGCTCGTATCGAAGGGCACCTGGGGCTGGAGCGGCGCGTTCAACACGCATTTCTTCATCGACCCGGAGGAGCGGATCATCGGCCTCTTCATGACGCAGTCCGCGTTCCTCGAGTCGCGCTGGCAGTTCCGCGACGAGTTCGAGACCGCGGTGATGCAGGCGCTCGCCGACGACGGCGCGCAAGCCGGCGACTGAGCCGGGCTGCGGCCCTGCCGTCGTTTCGTCGATCCGCGGCGCGCTCGGCTCAGCGTCCGCTCGCGCCGCGGTCCCGCGTCAGATAGGCGACGAGCGCTTCGAGATCGTCGTTGCTGACCTCGGTCGGCCGGAAGAACGGCATCGAGCGCAGCCCGTCGCGGACGACGGCCTCGATGTAGTCCGCCGAAAGATCGGTGCGCTTCTCGAGCTCGGCCGGCAGCTCGCCGCGATAGCGTTCCGCGAGCAGCGCGGTGCCGGGCATCTGCGACAAGAACATCGGGCCGAAGACTTCGTCGGGAATCGCGCCGTGGCACGCACGGCAGCGCTGATCGAAGACTTCCCGACCGCGCCGCTCGAGCGGATTCGCGAGCTCGTCGGCCGGCTCGCTCGGCAGCGCGAGCCACGCGGAGTCCGCCGACGACGCGGGATCGGCGACGGCCGCGGCGGCGCCGGCGAGACCGAGCAGCACGGCTGCGGCGAGACGCACGCTCATGACCGGCTCCCCCGCAAGTGCTTGGGCCAGATTCCATAGCGTCCGGCCGAGAGGATCCCGTTCGGATCGAGCGCGTCCTTCAACGTCTCGTTGAGCCGCGTCAGCGCGTGATCGTTGAACGAGTACGTGCGCATCAGCTGATCCTGGAACGCGGCATGCGCCCGATAGATACCCCAGCCGTGCTCCCCGGAGACCTCGATGATCCGCTCGTAGAACGCCCGGGCCTTCGCGTTCCATTCGGGATCCGTCGTGAGGCTCACGCCCTGGAACATGATGAACGCCCGCGTGTGATAGCTCTGCGCGAAGCCGAGCATCAGCGGGATGCCGGCGTCGCGGTACTCGCGCAGATAGACCTTGTGCGCGCGCAGCAGCACCTCGCCCGAATGCGGCAGCATCGGCGACGCATCGAGATGGCCGGTCGTGTTCGCCTGGCTCGAGAAGACGCTAAGGCTCGGCACGCCGAACGCCGCGGGATCGCCGAGGCGGCGGATCTGCTCGTCCGTCAACGGGAAATGGATCACGTCGCCGTCGATCAGCTCGATGCCGTCGATCTCGCGCAGGCGCTCCTTCACGTGGGCCCACTGGGCTTCCATGACGCCGGTCGGGCCGAAGAAGCGCAGCTCCGTCTGCCAGAACGGCACGCCGAGCGACGCGGCGTACGCATCCCACTCGGCCGCCGAGCCGCCGCCCGGGCGGTCGAGCAGCGCGGACTTGCGCTCGTCCATCGGGCTCTGGAACGCGGGGCTGTTCAGCGCGAACAGGCAGTTCACGATGCCCTGATACTGCAGATGCGAGAGGATCCGCACGAGCGGGATGATGTCGTCGTGGCGGCGCGCGCGGATCCGGCCCGTCATCGACGCTTCGGGCTCGGGCAAGAGCCAGAATCCCATCTTCGTGACGATGCCGAGATTCGACTGTGCGAACAGCCCGTCCGCGAGCGGGCCCGCGCCGTACGGAAACGCTTGCCAGTTCGGTCCGGCGTTCGGCAGCGCGCCCATGCCGGTGCGCACGAGATCGCCGTTGCCGAGCACGACCTCCATGCCGCAGTGCGCGCCGAAATGGTCGCGATACGGCAGCGGCGTGCGTCCTGCACCGCGCTCGAGCGCGTTGCCGATCAGGCTGCCCCAGCCCGGATCCGCGCAGTCGATCCAGAGCCGCATGCCGCGGTCGCGAATGTAGCGGTACAGGTCGAAGTAGCTGACGCCTGGCTCGACGAGCGCGTAGGCCAAATCCTCGTCGACCTCGAGGATGCGATTCATGCGCTTCAAGTCGAGCACGACGCTGCCCGAGTAGACCGGCGCCGAGCCGCCGTAAGCGAGATTTCGGCCCGTCGAGATCGTGTAGAGCGGGATCGAGTAGCGATTCGCGATCCGCACGATCTCCTGCACCTGCTCGACCGTCGTCGGCGCGACGGCCGCGGACGCGTATTTCTCTTCCTGCTCGCCGCGCAGCGGCGAGTACGCGTCGCGATAGGTGTCCATCGTATCGTCGTCCGTGAACACCCACTCGGCGCCGACGACGTCGGCGAACGCGGCGAGCGCGGCTTCGAAATCGGCCGCAGCGACTCCCGGCGGTATGGCCATCGGCTTCTCCCCCTTTATGCTCGTCGGGCGGCGGTCGCCGAGCGCCGCAGCCCTCCCCGATACTCTGCCCCACGACGCCCGGCGATGTAGCCCGACCGAGAAGTCGTCATTGACTCGCGGCGTCGCGCGCGTCGGGGGCCCTCACTGAATCACGCTCCGCGCGAGGCGTCAAACCGGAGAGCGCGGCGCCGCGCGGCCGAAAGATTCGATTGCACGAGCCGGCGAGCTTCTCGGACCGATAGCCGAGCGCGCCGAGGAAGCGCTCGACCTCGGGATCGCCGTCCTCGACGATCAGCGTCGGGCGGTCCCGCTCGAGCAGACGCGCCATGCCGCGCAGCACGCGCAGCTCGTGTCCCTCGGTGTCGATCTTCACGAGACCGACGCGGCGCGAGAGCGCGAGCGAGTCGATCGGCACGGTGAGCACGCCGAAGCCGGCGGGCTGCGCGTCCGCCGTGAGGCGCGCACGGTAATAATTGCGCAGCCCGCTCTCGGGAGCGCACGGCACGCGCATCGTCGAGATCCCCGGCGCGTCCGACGCGGCCGCATTGATCAGCGTGATGTTCCTTCGCGGCGCGATCGCCGCGTGCCGCGCGAGCAGCTCGAAAGTTTCCGGCACCGGCTCGAAGCCGATGACGCGGCCTTCATCGCCGACGAGCTCGGAGAGCCGCAGCGTGTAGTGGCCGACGTTCGCGCCGATATCGAGCACCCAGTCTCCGCGCTCGACGAGCGACGGCAACAGATCGTATTCCGGCTCCCCGACGCGAAAGCGTCCCGCGCGGATCCGGCGCGCGAAGCGCCGACGCTTCAGTGCCTGCTGCCACCGCACCGGCAGCCGCGCGGCGAGCCGCCGCAAGCCGTGTCTCATGGCCGACCGCCGCCTCGCTGCCGTAGCGGCCGCGCGCCGCGAGCGCTCACCGGCCGCTACGCCGTTTGCACGCGCGCGAGCGCGGGCCGCGCCTCGAGGCGCGCGACATACGCCTCGAACGCCGCTCGCCGCTCGATCGTCTTTTGCTGCATGCCCCAGCGAATCTGCGCGCCGAGATAGACGTCCGCCGCGCTGAAGCGCTCGCCGAGGACGAACGGCCCGGGCGTAAGCGCCGCCTCGAGCGCGGCCATCGTCTGCTCGTACGTGCCGTAGCCGATCACGGCCTCCCGCACCGCCGGGCGCGAGAACGCCTTGTCGACGACCGCCGCCTCGACGGGGCCCGCGGCGAAGAACAGCCAGCGATAATACGTGCCGCGCAGAGGGTCGTCGCGCTCGGGCGCGAGCCCCGCTTCCGGGAACGCGTCGGCAAGGTACGCGCAGATCGCGGCGACCTCGGTCACGACGACGCCGCGATGCTCGATCGCCGGCACCTTCCCCATCGGATTGATCGCGAGATACTCCGGCGACTTGTGCTCGCGCTTCTCGAAATCGAGGATCTTCTTCTCGTAGAGCGCCCCGACCTCCTCGAGCATCCAGTGCACGATCTGCCCGCGGGACATTGGATTCGTGTAGAAGACGATCGTCTCGGCCATGGGGTCCCTCCGGAACGGGATCTTTCCCGCCTATACTATCCGGACCGGCTCGCCGGCTCCGGCTAGAACCTCAGAACCTTCGCATAGCTCACGAGCGGCAACGCCCTGAGCTTTGCGAGAATCTCATCCGGCACCGGCTCGTCGACGCCGACGATCGCGATCGCCTGGCCCGTCTTGCGGTCGCGGCCGAGGTGCAGCGTCGCGATATTGATGCCCGCGCCGCCGAGCAGCGAGCCGAGCGCGCCGACGTAGCCCGGCCGGTCCTCGTTGCATGTGAACAGCATGATCGGCTCGATATCCGCCTGAAGCGCCATTCCTCGCACCTCGACGATCTTCGGCACGCCGCCGATCACCGTCCCGGCGACGGCCCGCCATTCACCGCCGGTCCGGATCCTGATCCGGATCAAGCTGTCGTAGATCGCCGAGGCCTCGCGCCGCGACTCGAGCAGCGCGATGCCGCGCTCGCGCACGATCGCGGGCGCGGAGACCATGTTCACGTCCTCGAGCTGCGGGCGCAGGATGCCGGCGAGCGCCGCCGCGATCATCGGCTGCGTGTTCATCGCCGTCACGCTGCCCTCGAGCTCGATCTCGATCGCGTCGAGGCCCGCATCCGCGACCTGCCCGGCAAACATGCCAAGCTTGTCCGCGAGGTCGACGTACGGCCGAAGTCGCGGCGCCTCCTCGGCGCTGATCGACGGCATGTTCAGCGCGTTCTCGACCGCGCCGGTCAACAGGTAATCGCTCATCTGCTCGGCGATCTGTCGCGCGACGTTTTCCTGAGCCTCGACCGTCGACGCGCCGAGATGCGGCGTCGCGATGAAGCGCGGCGCGCCGAACAGGACGTTCTCGTGCGCCGGCTCGACGCTGAAGACGTCGAATGCCGCGGCGCCGACGTAGCCGTCGTCGAGCAGCCTTCGGAGCGCCTGCTCGTCGACGAGCCCGCCGCGCGCAACGTTGACGATGATGACGCCGCGCTTCGTCCTCGCGAGCGCGGCCTCCGAGAGAATGTTCCGCGTGCTCTCGGTCATCGGCACGTGCAGCGAGATCACGTCGGCGCGCGCGAGCAGGTCGTCGAGCTCGACCTTCTCGACGCCGAGCCGGACCGCCCGCTCCGGCGTGAGGTACGGATCGTACGTGATCACTTTCATCTTGAGGCCGAACGCGCGGTCGGCGACGATCGAGCCGATATTGCCGCAGCCGATGATGCCGAGCGTCTTCGCGTAGAGCTCGACGCCGATGAAGCGGTTCTTCTCCCAGCGGCCGGCCTGGGTCGACGCGTCGGCCGCGGTGATCGAGCGCGCCGCGGCGAGCATCAGCGCGATCGTGTGCTCGGCGGTCGTGATCGAGTTGCCGAACGGCGTGTTCATCACGACGACGCCGCTCGCGGTCGCCGCCGCGATGTCGACGTTGTCGACGCCGATACCGGCCCGGCCGATGACCTTGAGCCGTCGGCCCGCGGCGATCACGTCGGCCGTGACCTTCGTCGCCGAGCGCACCGCGAGGCCGTCGTAGCGCGGGATGAGCTCGATGAGCTCGTCGCGGCCGAGTCCCGGCCGCACGTCGACGTCGATGCCGCGCGCGGCGAAGACCTCGGCGGCGACGGGGGAAAGCTTGTCGCTGATCAGAACGGACGTCATTTCGATTCCCGAGCGCGCGGATACGCGAAAGCGTAACGGTACCTCGCCGGGGCGGTCCCGCGCTACGGTCGCGCGGCGCGGCCAGCCCGCGCGGCCGCTGGAAAGCGCCGCGTTTTCGGCTCACACTCGCGGCATGCAAGCCCCCGTACCGTCGCCCTTGCCGATCGGCGAGACCGCGTTCAAGGCCCGCGCGCTGCTGCTCGGCGAGCGGCTCGACCTTCGCGGCTTCAAGGTCGACGAGGTCCTCGGGACGAATCCGCTGGCCGTCGCGGTGCCGGGCGGCGGCGTCGCGGTGCTGTACCGTTACGGCGTCGTCGTGCTGTTCGGCGTGCACAGCGCCGAGGAGGTCGCGTTCCTGACGGCACTTCGCCCGTTCGTCTCGCATCCGTATGAAGAGCCCGAAATCGACGAGATCGAGATTCGGATCGGCGACGCGGCGCGCGAGGGACTCGCGGGCGGCGTCGTGCTGCTCGCCGAGGCAGACGTTCCGCGGCTGCAAGTGCTCGCGGACGTGCTGAGCAAGAGCGTGCTGCTATCGCTTTACGAGCGCAAGGTCGCGAGTCAGTTTGACCGGATCGAGCCGTTCGCCGCGCAGCTCGCCCGCGACGGGCGCATTCCGCGCCGCACGAAGGAGCTGCTGACGATGATCGGCTCGATGACGCTCGTCGAGCAGCGCATGGTCGGCCGTGCCGAGATTGCGGACAAGCCCGAGGTGCTGTGGGAGCACCCGTCGCTCGAAGGGCTGTTCGCGAAGGTCGAGGACGAGTTCGAGATCGAGACACGTCACGCGGCGCTCGAGCGCAAGCTGAATCTGATCGCGCAGACGGTGCGCACCGTGCTGCAGCTCGAATCGAACAAGCACACGCTGCACGTCGAGTGGTATATCGTCGTGCTGATCTTGATCGCGATCGTGCTGATGCTCTACGAGCTCTTCATCTTTTAGTGCCGGCATCGGCGACCGGCGCGGACGACGCCGCGAGCGCCCCCGCGGCTCGAACCGTGCTCGGGCCGGCTCCGCGGGCGCGTGCGCGCGCGGGCTTCCCGGCCCGATCCGCGTCGCAGCGGCCGAGGCGCAGCCACGTCTCGACGATCGAGTCCGGGTTCAGCGACAGGCTGTCGATGCCCTGGGCCACGAGCCACTCGGCGAGCTCCGGATAGTCCGAAGGCGCCTGGCCGCAGATGCCGACGTACTTGCCCTTCGCACGGCACGCTGCGATCGCGAGCGCCAGCAGCCGCTTCACGGCCGGATCTCGCTCGTCGAACAGCGGTGCGACGCGCGCCGAGTCCCGGTCGACCCCGAGCGCGAGCTGCGTCATGTCGTTCGAGCCGATCGACATGCCGTCGAAGATCTCGAGGAACGCGTCGGCGAGCAGCGCGTTCGCCGGCAGCTCGCACATCATGATGACGCGCAGCCCGTCGGAGCGGCGGAGCCCGTTCCGCTCGAGCAGCTCGACGACTCGGCGGCCCTCGTCGACGCTTCTGACGAACGGCACCATCAGCTCGACGTTCGCGAAGCCGTGCTTGTCCCTGACCTTCCTGAGCGCGCGGCACTCGAGCTCGAAGCCGGCGCGGAAGCTCTCGTCGAGGTACCGAGCCGCGCCGCGAAGCCCGAGCATCGGGTTCTCCTCGCGCGGCTCGTATTGCGCGCCGCCGATCATGCTCGCGTACTCGTTCGATTTGAAATCCGACAGCCGGACGATCACGGGCTTCGGCGCGAACGCCGCGGCGATCGTCGCGACGCCTTCGGCGAGCTTGTCGACGAAGAACCCGACGGGTCCGGCATAGCCGGCGGCGCGCTCGTCGATCAGCGCGCGCACGGCTGCGTCCTGCCGCTCGTAGTTCACGATCGCGAGCGGATGTACGCCAATCTCTCGGTTGATGATGAACTCGATTCGCGCGAGCCCGACGCCGGCGTTCGGGACCGCGGCGAGCGAGAACGCCGCGTCGGGATTGCCGACATTCAGCATCAGCTTGACCGGCAGGCTCGGCAGCTCGCCGACGCCGAGTCGGCGCTCTTCGAACTCGAGCGCGCCGTCGTAGACGCAGCCCTCGTCGCCTTCGGCGCACGAGACCGTGACGATCGCGCCGTCGGGCACCCGCTCGGTCGCGTCGCCGCACGCGACGACCGCCGGCACGCCAAGCTCGCGCGCGATGATCGCCGCATGGCACGTGCGGCCGCCGCGGTTCGTGACGATCGCCGCGGCGCGCTTCATCACCGGCTCCCACGCCGGATCCGTCATGTCGGTCACGAGGACGTCGCCGTCCTCAACCGTGTGCATCGCGCCGATATCGGCGACGACTCGGGCAGGCCCGGCCGCGATGCGCTGGCCGACGCTGCGTCCGGTCGCGAGCACCGGTCCGCGGCGCTTCAGCTCGAAGCGCACGAGACGCGGCGACGCGCCGTGCTCGACCGTCTCGGGGCGCGCCTGAAGGATATTGAGCCGCCCGTCGATGCCGTCCTTGCCCCACTCGATGTCCATCGGGCGGCCGTAGTGACGCTCGATGACGACCGCCTGGCGCGCGAGCTCGACGACCTCATCGTCGGTCAGCGAGAACCGCCGCCGCTCTGCCGCGTCGACGTCGATCTCGCGCAGACGCTCGGCGCCGTCGCCGTACACGAGCTTCGCGCACTTGGCTCCGAGGCGGCGACGGATGATCGGCAGCCGTCCCGCGGCGAGCGCCGGCTTGTGCACGTAGTATTCGTCCGGATCCACGGCGCCCTGCACGAGCAGCTCGCCGAGGCCGTAAGTCGCCGTGATCAGCACGACGTCGGCGAAGCCCGACTCGGTGTCGAGCGTGAACATCACGCCCGCCGCGCCGACGTCCGCGCGCACCATGCGCTGAATCCCGACCGAAAGCGCGACCTCGTCGTGCGCGAAGCCTTGATGCGCCCGATACGCGATCGCACGATCGGTGAACAGCGATGCGTACACGTGCCGGATCGCGGCGAGAATCGCGTCGAGCCCCGCGACGTTCAGCAGCGTTTCCTGTTGACCCGCGAACGACGCGCCGGGCAGGTCCTCCGCGGTCGCGGACGAGCGCACTGCGAAACGCTCGTCGTCGTCGCGGATCGATTGCCGCCAGGTCCGCGCGACCGCCTCCTCGACGGCCGGCGGCAGAGGCGATGCCTCGATCCACTCGCGAATCTCGCGGGCGCAGCTCGCGAGCGCGCGGATATCGTCGACGTCGAGCGCGGCGAGGCGGCGATAGATCCGGCTGTCGAGGCCGTCGCGGGCGAGAAACTCGCGAAACGCGTCGACCGTCGTCGCGAAACCGTCGGGCACCGTGATGCCGAGCCCCGACAGCTCGCCGATCATCTCGCCGAGCGACGCATTCTTGCCGCCGACCTGCGCGGCATCGCGCATACGGACCTCGGACAGCAGGACGACGTGATTCGGCATGGCTCGGTTCGAATCGATCTCACGCGGTGCGCCGGGCGCCCCACCATGCCCGGAGTGCGAAAGCCTTCGAGCCAAGGATTGACGGCGGACGATTTCGTGTCTACCCGTATGACCCACAAGGCGTCGGCACAGCAATTGCACGCACGAACGAATAAAGCCTGGGATCGCTCGTCGCCGCGCTCGCGAATCGGCGCGTGCGGTTCGACGATTCGACTGGCGGCCGGCGCCCGGACCGCGTCCCCTAGGACGGCCGCCAGCGCGCGCCGCTCATCGGCGCCATTTAATGTTGCATCCGACGCTCGGAACCTGCGGTCCGCGAATCGGCTTCTCCGCGAGCACGGCGTCGACGGCGCGGCGAAGATCGCTGCCCGTGACGGGGATATCGTTGCCGGGGCGAGCACCGTCGAACTGCCCGCGATAGGCGAGACGGCGCGAACGATCGAACAGGAAGAAATCCGGCGTGCAGGCCGCATCGTACGCGCGCGCGACGTCCTGGGTCTCGTCGATCAGATAATCGAACGTATAGCCGAACCGTTCGATGTCTTCCTTCATCTTGTCCGGCCCGTCCTCCGGGTACGCGGCCGCGTCGTTCGAGTTGATCGCGACGACCGCCAGCCCTTTCGGCTGATACTCGCGGACGAACTGCGCGAAGGCCGCTTTGATGTGCCTCACGTACGGACAGTGATTGCACCAGAAGACAACGAGCAGCGCCGGCGCCGACGCGAAGTCGTCGAGCGAGACGATTCGCCCGTCGGCGTCCGGCAGCGAGAACGCGGGCGCGGGGCTGCCGAGCTCTCGCATCGTCGAGGAAGTCAACGTCATCGCTCGTGCTCCTGCAATCGCCGCGGCGCGGCGACGCTCAATTCAAGTCCGCGGCGAACCGCTTCAACAGATCCAGCGGCACGATCTCGAGCGCGCGCTCGTGCGTGCCCTTCAAGAAGACCCTCGGCGCCATGCCGTGCTCGTGCGCCTCGAGCCAACGGGCGGCGCAAAGGCACCAGCGATCGCCCGGCTTCAATCCCGGAAAGTCGAACTCGGGCATCGGCGTCGAAAGATCGTTGCCGCGGAAACGCGAGAACTCGAGAAACTCCTGCGTGACTTCGACACAGACCGTATGCGAGCCGCGATCCAGATCGCTGGTGTTGCAGCAGCCGTCGCGGAAGAAACCGGTGAGCGGACGCTCGCTGCAAGTTTCGAGCGGCTCGCCGAAGACATTGATTGATCGATCCATACGCACCATCGGAACGGGGTCTAGAGCTCGTGCATCGGCGCCGGCTCGCGCCGCTATGATTCTGCACGCCCGACGCGCTCGCTGTCACGCGCCGCTCGTGCGCGTCGGCACGCCGACGCGCCGCGAGCGAAAGCGGAAGCTTCGAGGCTACTCGCGGGGCGCGCTTCGCCCGGGTGCGGCGAAATGAGCCTTCAGACGCCGCGTGTCGGCCTCGTTCCAGGCCTCGGGCTCGGTCAGCGCGACCCATGCATCGATATAGTGCTCCGGCGCGAACCGATGACCGTATCCTAGCGGCGTGATGTCGCCGGCCCGCATATCCGCGACGACCTGCAGCATCGTCACGATCGGGATCCAGCGCAGCGCGGACGTCACGTCCGGCCCGCGAGGCTCGTCGAGCCATTCGGGGCGCCGGTACAGCAAACTCGGATCGAAGAACGTGATCGGATCGCTCGCGTACTGAAGGAAGACGATACGGATCGGCCCCCAAGGCACTCCGGGCGACTCGAGCCGGCCGTGCTGATTCATGAAGCGGATGACGGCGCCGTCGCGAAAGCGAGGCAGCCAGGCCGGCGAGCCGGGATCGCGCCGCTCCGTCGCGTAACGCCAGGTCTCGTGCCGATACGGAGGCCCGCTCCAGAGTGCGCCTTGAAACACGTCGCCGACGACGTCGTAGATCTCGTACGACGCGTCCGAGTTCAACGAGCCGAGGCTCAAGCCGTGCAGGTAGAGCGCGGGCCGCCGGTCGCGCGGCAGCTTCGTCCAATGATCGTAGACGTCGGCGAACAGCGTCTCCGCAGTCTCTTCGCCCTGCTCGGGCTCGATGAGCAGCGCGAGCGCGCTCTCGAGATACGAGTACTGCACGGCGACGCTCGCGATGTCGCCGCGATGGAGATACTCGATGGTGTCGATCGCCGCAGGATCGACCCAGCCCGTGCCGGTCGGCGTGATGATGAGCAGCACGGAGCGGTCGAACGCACCGGTGCGCTCGAGCTCCTCGAGCGCAAGACGCGACCGCTCCTCGACGGTCTCGGCGGAGTTGAGCCCGACATAGACGCGAATCGGCGTCTCGACGTCGTCGCCGAAGAACGCACGCAAGTCTTCCCGAGTCGGGCCGCCGGAGATGAACTCGCGGCCAGCCCGTCCGAGGTCCTGCCAGTCGAGCAGCGAGCCCGGTCCGCCGCTCCGAGACGCGTCGGCCGGCGGCTCGACGTCCGCCTCGATCAGCGCATCGAGCTGCTGGAACGAGC
>CAYMAF010000043.1:0-18610 GCA_964388365.1 uncultured Gammaproteobacteria bacterium
TCTCGAGGCCGACGATCCGGTCGACGTCGTCGCCGCGCGCGGTGAGCATCAGCACCGGCGTTTCCGACCCGGATTCGCGCAGCTGGCGCAGCACCTCGAAGCCCGATAGGCCGGGCAGCATGACGTCGAGCACGATCAGGTCGTACTCGCCCGTCTGGGCTTCCCGAAGCCCCGTGGAGCCGTTCGCGTACGCGGTGACGGACAACCCCTCCGGCGCGAGATACTCGGCGAGCATCTCGGTGAGCCGGGTGTCGTCGTCGATGATCAATACTCGATTCGAGGTCATGGATTCGCCAACCGAGTCAACTTGCCACACTACGGGACGTACGCGAAGCCCGGCCCGGGCGCGCGTGCAGCCGCTTCAGAAATATTGATCTTCCGAGAAACCGGATGGTCGCGGCGCTTCAACGGCAATCTGGAAGCGTGAAGGCCGGCGGCTTGATGACCAACAGGTCGCAAGGCAGCCGGTCGAGCGCACGTTCCGCTGTGCTGCCGACGAAGATCCGCTTCAAGCCGCTGCGCGAGACCGCGCCCATGACGACGATATCGGCGCCGAGCGCTTCCGCCTGCTGCACGAGCGCCTCGTGCGGCACGCCTTGGACGAGGTGTAGGCGCGACGGCTCGATATCGAAGCCCGCGACGAGCGTCTCGAGCGCCTTTCGGTGCTCGGCCTCGGCCGCCTGCGCGATGTCCTCGACCGGCACGGCCATCGTCGACGCCGGCGTCCCGGCGATCGCCGCGAGCACCGGGCCGATATCGAACGAGTGGTGGACGTGGAGCTGCCCATGCAGCGCGCCCGTCAGCTCTTTCGCGAACGCGAGGATCGCCCGGTCGAGCTCTGCCGGCTTGTCGTGCTCGTGAAACGGATCGACGGCCGCGAGGACGACCGGCTCGGCCGGGATCGGTCGCGGCTTCACGAGCAGGAGCGGGGCCGGGCACGACCGGATCAGACTCCAGTCGGTATTCGTGAACAGCGTTCGCCGGAGCCCGGTGTGGTAGTGAGTGTCCTTGACGACGAGGAGCGGCGACGTGTCGACGACCTTCGCGACGACGCCCCGATCGAGCGGACGCCCCCACCGCGCGTCGATCGTGACCTCGAGCCCTCCGGCGGAGAGCCGCTGCGCGAGCTCCGCAAGCCGCTCACGATGCTGCTCGAGGGCGGCCTCCCGGACATGATCGAGCATCGCCGTTTCGATCGGCCGGCCGGCGGAGTGGGGATTGTCGTCGCAGATGAAGAGCTCGAGGCGCGCGCCCACCTGCTTCGCGAGCCAGGCGGCGCGTTCCGCCGCCGGCTGCTCTTCGGCGGTTGGATCCACTACGGACAGAATCGTCTTGCTGGCCATTGGTCTCCCCGATGAGAGGGGAGCTTACCGGCTTTCGCGCGGCGCGAACAGGCCGAGGGACGAGCGTCAGCCGGGCGCCTCGTCGGAGGCGGACGAATCGGCCGGAAGGTAGCGATAGTTGAACCGCAGCGCGACGTCGTCCCGCGGGACGATCTCGCCGTTCTCGATCTGCGGACGAAACCGCCAGCGCTGCAGCGCACGGACGACGGCGTCGTCCTTGTAGCCCTCCGGATCCGAGCGCGCGACGCGAATATCGCTGGTCCGGCCGAGGCGGTCGACGTCGAACGTCACGATCACGTAGCCCGGCACGGCCTCGGGCGCGCGGGAGAGACCTTGGTCGCTGATTGGCTCGTTGAACACGCTCCGCAGCTCTTGAAACCATTCCCGGCGCAGCGCTTCGCCGTTGTCGACGTCGCCGAGCAGCGTCCAGGCCCTGAGATAGTTGTCGATATCCGGCTCGACGCGGCTGAACGCGACCTCCCAGTCGCCGATGTCCCGCAGCACCTCCGCACGCAGCAGCGCATTCGCGTCGGGGGCCTCGTCGAGCAGGTCGAGCGCGCTGCGCAGCGAGCTGAGGCCTTGGTTGTCGGGCAGACGCTGCACGCGGAAGCTGTTCGCGATCTCGCGGAGCGGCCGCACGAGCAGCACGCTGCTCTTGCCGTGCTGCTCGCGGATGAGGCGCATCGCGCGTGCGTAGTGGACGCGCTCCTCGTGATATCTCCCGCTGCCGCGCAGCCAGGCCGCATAGCGGTACAGCGCTTCGAGATGCTCCGGCGAGCCCTGCGGATAGTTGCGCTCGGCGAGGTGCAGAATCGTGCGCTGCTGCTCGTCGGCCTCGACGTGCTGGTCGAGTGCCTGAAACGCCTCGGTGATGCGATCGAGTATCGGCACTTGCCTCTCGCTCAGCAGCCCGAACACGCGCCGGCTGATCGTTCGCGCCTCGTTGTAGACCGTGACCGCGTTGATGTGCTGCCCCGCGGCCTGATAGTTGTCGCCGAGGCCGATCAGCGGATCGATCGCCCGTTCGGTATAGGGCCCTTCCGCCGAGCGGAAGAGCTCGATCGCGTGCAAGTAGTTTCGCTCCGCGAGCTCGTGCTGCCCGGCGTCCCGCTGGACGCGCGCGGCCGAATGGTACGCCTCGGCCGTCTCGAGACCGTCCTGGCCGAATTCCTGCTCCGTGAGCTCGATCAGTTGCTCGGCGAGCGGCAGCGCCTCTTCATAGCGCTCGGCGTCCGCGAGCCGGTTCATCTCGAGCAGCGTTTCGAACCGCGTGACGGGGTGCGGCGTTGCGTCGGCCGAGTCGAGGTCATCGTCCGCGGGGCCGCCGAGCTGCGTCGGTGGCGCGGGCAGATCGCGCAGCCCGAGGTCCGCGGAACGCTCGCCGTTTCGAGCGTCGCCCTCGCGCTCGCCGGCCTCGGCCGATCGACCTTCGTCGACCGGCGCGATTCGATCTCCGCCGGAGCTTGGTTGCGCGAAACACTCGCCGGAGAGCATTGCGCCCGCGAGCGCCGCGAGGGAAATCGCCGGAAACCGTTTCATGTGCCGGATCATCCGTCTCATTCTATCCAAACGCCCGACGCTAACGCAGCGCCCTTTGACGAGTGAGACCGGGCGCACGCGGGCCGGGTTCCGAACGGGCTCGCGGCCGGAACGCGCGGACGGGCTTCATGGATCGTCAACTCGAAGCTTGTGGCGTGCCGGCCCCGGTCTATAATGCGCGCCAGTCCCTCCAGATTGGACGCATGATTCGTTCCGGGCTCCGCGTTGTTGCGCCGACGTAGCACCCCGAGCGGGGTAAATCCTCCGCATCCCTCGAGCGGCCCTCGTGCTGCGGCGCGCCGCGCCCCGGTCCGTGCAGTCCCCGTCATTTCCCTTTTCGGCCCCGCCGGGCGATAACTCCCGCGGTCGCCCGGAAAGGTTCACCTCCGCAAGCGTTGGCCGAAACTCGATATCGTATGCCCCATCGACGATCGCGCCTAACGCAGCTCGACTCACTCGTCCGGTCGCATGCGCTGGACGGCCGGATTGGAAGAGGCCGCTGATGGAGCCGACGAAGACGCAAGGGACGGAGTATTTCCATCGGGTCGTCGATTGTCAGTGGGCATGTCCCGCACACACCGACGTCCCCGAGTACATCAGGCTGATCTCGCTCGGGCGGTTCGACGACGCGTATCTTCTGAATCGGCGCTCGAACGTGTTTCCGGGCATTCTCGGCCGAGTCTGCGACAGACCCTGCGAGCCCGCGTGCCGACGCGGCCGCGTCGAGGAGAAGCCGGTCGCGATCTGCAGGCTGAAGCGTGCCGCGGCCGATCATCGCGACGACATCACGAGCCGTCTGCCGAAGGCGCCCGCGGTGCGAAACGGCAAGCGGGTCGCGCTCGTCGGCGCGGGGCCGGCGTCGCTGACCGTCGCGAACGATTTGCTGCCGCTCGGCTACGAATGCGTGATCTACGAGGCTCTCGACAAGCCGGGCGGGCTGATGCGGACGAATATTCCCGCGTTCCGCTTGCCGGCGAGCGTGCTCGACGAGGAGATCGGCTACATCCTCGACATGGGCGCGGATCTCAGGCTCTCGACACCGGTGAAGAGCATGCGTGCGTTGCTCGCCGAAGGTTTCGATGCGGTCTTCGTCGGCAGCGGCGCGCCGAAGGGCAAGGATCTCGAGCTTCCGGGGCGGCGCGACACGGACCGCATCCACATCGGCATCGAGTGGCTCGAATCGATCGCATTCGGTCACGTCGATTCGATCGGCGAGCGCGTGCTGATCATCGGCGTCGGCAATACGGCGATGGACTGCTGCCGCAGCGCGCTCCGGCTCGGCGCGAAGGACGTGAAGGTCATGGCGCGCAAGCCTCGCCGGTTCTTCAAGGCGTCGGACTGGGAGCTCGAGGACGCCGAGGAGGAGCGCGTCGAGATCGTCGTCAATCATTCGCCGAAGGCGTTCGTCGTCGAAGGCGGCAAGCTCGTCGGGATGCGCTTCGACAAGCTCGAGTACGAGCTCGACGAGCGCGGGCGGATCACGAGCAGCACGGTCGTCGGCGAGGTGGTGATTCCGTGCGACGACGTCGTGCTCGCGATCGGCCAGGAGAACGCGTTCCCGTGGATCGAGCGCGATCTCGGCATCGAGTTCGACGAATGGGACGTGCCGGCCGTCGATCCCGTCACGTACCAGTCGACGCGCGAAGGGGTGTTCTTCGGCGGCGACGCGGCGTTCGGTCCGAAGAACATCATCTGGTCCGTCGAGCACGGGCATCAGGCCGCGATCTCGATCCACCTTTATTGCCAAGGCCGCCCGGTCACGGAGCGGCTGCCGTTCGGGGTCGCGCTCGAGACCGCGAAGATGGGCATCCACGAGTGGAGCTACAGCAACGCCTATGATCCGTCGGAGCGGCGGCTCGTGCCGCATGTGGATCTGAAAAAGCGCTTTCGCAAGCTCGATATCGAGGTCGAGCTCGGCTTCACGCCGGAGCAGATCGCGACCGAGGTCGAGCGGTGCCTGAACTGCGATCTGCAGACGGTGTTCACGGCCGGGCTCTGCGTCGAGTGCGACGCGTGCATCGATATCTGCCCGGTCGATTGCTTGACGATCGCGCCGTACGCCGACCCGCCCGAGCTCGAGCGGTCGCTGAAGGCCCCCCGCCTCGAGCCGACGCAGCCGCTTTATGTTTCCGAGCCGCTGAGGCAGACCGGCCGAGTGATGGTCAAGGACGAGAACCTCTGCGTGCACTGCGGGCTGTGCGCGGAGCGGTGCCCGACGGGCGCGTGGGACATGCAGAGATCGACGCTCGTCGTTCCGTATGCCGCCGATCACAGCATGGAAGCGGAGGAGCCGTGTCGCAAGATCGGATAAACGATTTCGTCATCAAGCTGGCGAACGTGAACGGGACCGGCTCCGCGAGCGCGAACTCGCTGCTGATGCGATCGATTTTCCGGATGGGCGTGCCGGTCAGCGGGAAGAACTTCTTCCCGTCGAATATCCAAGGGCTGCCGACGTGGTACGAGATCCGCGTCAACGAGAAGGGCCGCCTCGCGCGCTCGGGCAACGTCGACGTGATGGTCGCGATGAACGCGCAGACCTATCTGCAGGACCTGCACGAGGTCACGCCGGGCGGGGTGCTGCTGTACGATTCGACGTGGCCGCGCGAGCAGCTTCTATCCCGCCCCGATATCACGATCCTCGGCGTGCCGCTCGCGCGCATGTGCAACGAGCACTTCGAGAGCCCCCGCACACGAGTGCTGATGAAGAATATGGCCTATGTCGGCGCGCTGACGGCTCTGCTCGACATCGATCGCGACGTCGTCGAATCCCTCGTCCGCGAAACGTTCGCGCGAAAGCCCGCAGCGATCGACGCGAATCTCGAGGCGATCGATCTCGGCTTCAGCTACGCCCGCGACCACTTCGACTGGCCGTTGCCGACGCGGGTCGAGCCGCGCGACCTGACCGCGGGCAAGATCATGATCGACGGCAATACCGCGGCCGCGCTCGGCTGCGTCTATGCCGGCGCGACGGTCGGCGCGTGGTATCCGATTACGCCGTCGACGTCGGTCATGGACGCGTTCCGCAGCTTCTGCGAGCGTTTCCGGAAGGATCCCGAGACCGGCGAGCGCCGCTACTGCGTGATCCAGGCCGAGGACGAGCTCGCGGCGATCGGCATGGTGATCGGTGCGACGTGGAGCGGCGCCCGCGCATTCACGCCGACGAGCGGCCCCGGGCTTTCGCTGATGACCGAGTTTCTCGGCTTCGCGTATTTCACCGAGCTGCCGGCGGTCGTCATCGACGTGCAGCGCGTTGGCCCGTCGACCGGGATGCCGACGCGCACTCAGCAAGCGGATATCCTCGCGGCCGCGTACGCCTCGCACGGCGATACGCGCCACGTGCTGCTGTTCCCGGCCGATCCGCGTGAATGCTTCGAGCTCACCGTCGCCGCGTTCGATCTCGCCGACCGGCTGCAGACGCCGGTGATCGTGCTGTCGGATCTCGACCTCGGCATGAACGATTGGATGTGCGACGAGCTCGAATGGGACGACGGCTACCGTCCGGACCGCGGCAAGGTGCTCGGCGCGGAGGAACTCGAGCAGGTCAAGAGCTTTTATCGGTACCTCGACGTCGACGGCGACGGCATCCCGTATCGGACCCTGCCCGGCGCGCATCCGAAGGGCGCGTACTTCGTTCGCGGCTCCGGCCACAACAAGTACGGGCTCTATACCGAGAGCTCGCAGGACTACCAGGAGGTCGTGGACCGGCTGCTCGAGAAGTGGCGGACCGCGGCGCGCATCGTGCCGGAGCCGGTCGTGCGCACGCATCCTGACGCGCAGGGTCTCGGAATCGTCGCCGTCGGCAGCAGCGACCCGGCCGTCGTCGAGGCCGTCGAGCGCCTCGCCGAGGAAGGCATCCACGTCGACTATTGCCGGATTCGCGCGTTCCCGTTCGGCGCCGAGGTCGAGCAATTCCTCGACCGGCACGAGCGCGTGCTCGTCGTCGAGCAGAACCGCGACGCGCAGCTCAAGGCGCTGCTCCTGCTCGAGACCGGCTGCCCGAAGGAGCGGCTCGAGTCGGTCCTGTCTTACGGCGGGCTGCCGATCGACTGCAACGTGATCGTCGACGCGGTCAAACGCGCAAAGCTCGAGGGGATGACGGCATGACGTCGATCGCGAAACCGAAGATCGTGCACAAGGGGCTGCGGCGCAACGCGCTCGGCCTGACGATACGCGATTACGAGGGGGGGATGTCGACGCTGTGCGCGGGCTGCGGCCACGACTCGATCACCGCGGCGATCGTGCAGGCGTTCTTCGAGCTCGACATTCCGCCGCATCGCGCCGCGAAGGTGAGCGGCATCGGCTGCTCGTCGAAGACGCCGGCGTACTTCCTCGGCGCGTCGCACGGGTTCAACGCCGTGCACGGTCGCATGCCGTCGATCGCGACCGGCGCGGCGGCGGCGAACCGCGAGCTTCACGTGATCGGCGTCTCCGGCGACGGGGATTCGCTGTCGATCGGCCTCGGGCAGTTCGCGCATGCCGTGCGCCGCAACCTCGATATGCTCTATATCATCGAGAACAACGGCGTATACGGTCTGACGAAAGGGCAGTTCTCCGCGTCGGCCGATATCGGCACGAAGGCGAAACGCGGCGAGGAGAATCGCCAGCCGCCGATCGATCCGGTGCAAATGGCGCTCGCGCTCGGCGGCACGTTCGTCGCGAGGAGCTTCTCCGGCGACAAGGAGCAGCTCGTGCCGCTGATCAAGGCGGGACTGCGCCACAAGGGCTTCGCGCTGATCGACGTGCTGTCGCCGTGCGTGACGTTCAACGATCACGAGGCGTCGACGAAGAGCTATGCGTATACGCGGGCGCATCGCAGCAGCGCCGTCGAAGCCGATTTCATTCCGGCTCGGCCGACGATCGAAGCCGCATACGCCGAGGGTGAGGTCCTCGAGGTCGAGCTGCACGACGGCAGCCGCGTGCTGCTGCGCAAGGTCAGCAAGGACTACGATCCGGCGAATCGCGGCGCGGCGCTCGACTATATCCGCTCGCGGCAGCGTGCCGGCGAGATCGTCACGGGGCTCTTGTACATCGGCGGCGGCGAGCCGGACATGCATGCCCTGAACGGCACGACCGAGGCTCCTCTCGTGTCTCTGCCTTTCGAATCGCTCTGCCCGGGCAGCGCGGCGCTCGCGGCGCTGCAAGCACGGTTCCGCTGAGCGCTCCCGCGCTGCGGCGAAGGCAGGCTGTCGGGCTTCGGTCCGACGGACGGCCCGCGAGGGCGGAACCAGATCCCGATTTCGGGGGGCGGGCACCGGGGTGTGACGCAGGTCCGGGCATGCCGCGGAGAAACCGTGCAACTTAGCGTCGGCCGAATATCCGCGGATGGAACCCTCCGATGAGCGAGCTCGACATGACCACCGAGGCGCTGCGTGAGCGCCTGACCGATCTGCTCGCCGAGTGGGGCGCGCAGATGTCCTGCGTGCTCACCGAGCTCGAGCAGACGCGCCGCAAGCTCGAGACCGCCGAGCAGGCGTCGATGCAGGGCGAGAACCGCATCGCCGAGCTCACCGACCGGGTCCGTGCTCAGGACGAGCTGATCGAAACGCTTCGCGCGGAAGGCGAGTCCGCATCCGAGCTGCGGCGGGAGCTGAATGCCCGCGAGCTCGAGCTCGAGCGGCTGACGTCCGAGCTCGAGAGTCGGCAGGACCTGATCCAAGCGCTGCGTCGCGACGCGGACGAAGCCGAGCAAACGAAGCGCGAGCTCGAGCGCAAGACCGCGGAGCTCGACGAGCTCCGGCGCGACCGGGAGCGGCTCGAAGCCGAGTCTCGCGAGCTGCTGCAGCGCGTCCGGCAGCTCGAGGAGGCCGCCGATGCGGACTCGACGGGCGGCTCGGCCGAGATCGAGTCTCTGAAGGCCGAGCTCGAGGCGAGGAAGTCGCTGATCAAGAGCCTGCGCGCCGACAGCGACCGAGCCCGCGCGCTCGAGGCGCGGCTCGGCGAGAAGCACCAGCTGATCCAGCAGCTCGAGGAAACGGTCAACCGCCAGGCGAGCACGATCGAGGAGCTGAAGCGTAAGGCGAACGCATGGCGGAGCAAGTACCGTAGCTTGAAGCAGGGCGACATGGTCTCGACGACGACGACCGACGTCGCGGCGCTGACGGACACCGGCATCCCACAGCTACCCGAGAACCTCGCGCAGGACAACGGCATCGTCGATCAGACGATCGCGATCGATATGCGGCAGGCGCTGCTCGAGGCGCGCCGCGTCGCCCGGCTCAACGACACCTGATCGTGCGGTCGGAGCCCGGCTCGGGCCCGACCGAAACCGCCTCCGTCCCCGCCGAATTCTCCGGATCGGTCCGGATCAGAACGGGATCCAGGAGCGTTCCGGCGAGAAGTGCAGATAGCCGACGTTCAGGCCCTGGCGCCAGCCGACGCCGAAGCGCACCGGCGCGAGAACGATATCGTCGGCGCGGTTGTACGTGACGCCGACGCCTCCGACGTAGTAGAGGCTGCCCTCGACGCCGCCGAACCGCTGGAAGACTGCGTCGATACTCTCGAGGTTATAGACGAGCACGAACGTCTTCGCCGCGCTGCCGCCGAGGTCGAAGCCGAGCGACGGACCGCGCCAGTACACCTTCGTGCTCGTGCCGTCCTTGTAGTACAGCGTGCCGTGCCCGTAGCGCAGCCCGACGCCGACGGCGCCGCCGCCTTCCTCGCCCTTGATATAGGCATCGGGCGGACCGTTCTCGTCGAGCACGCGGTTCAAGACGTCCGCGAGGCCTCGCGCGCCTTTGCCGAAAAAGACCTCGGCTTCGTTCAGCACGGTATCGCGCTGGTAGGGCTCGGGCGGGAACTGAGCCCGTTGCGCCGCGGGCGCCGGCCGGGACGGCGCGCCGGCGCGCTGACCGGCGCATCCGGCGGCCGCAAGCGCGAGCAAGCACGCCGCGGTCATCGCTATGGGCCGCATCGAGACTCTCCGATCACTCCGACGGCTGCAGTGTGTCGGAGGCCGGTGTTTTGTCAAGCTCGACAGGGTGCGCTCAGCGCTTGAACAGCGCCTCGGCGTTACGCAGCGCCTTCGCGGTGTCCGCGTCGCCTGGGGCGGCCGCCGATGCGGCGCCGCTCGGCGCGTCGCCGAACAGCTTCGCGAGCTCGGCATGCGCGGCCGCGCTCGCCGCCGCGCGTTCGGCATCGAACGCGTCGGGCCTCGGCCGAAAATAATCGCAGAAGTTCGCGGTTTCCTCGTCGCGCACATCCGGCGCATCGTCCTCGTCGCACCCGCGGCTGAGGCGCGGCGCATGATGCGTGCACATCCGACAGACGTGCAGCTGCGCGCGGCACTCGGGGCATTCGTCGCGGCGCGAAAGCGGCAGCGACAGCGCGGTCAGCGCGGCGCCGCAGCGGTAGCAGACGAGCCGGTCCGCGCTCATTGCGGAACCGCGTAGCGGTGGCCTTCGATCGATAGCAGCCCGGCCTTGATCGAGAGCCCTCCGGAATAGCCGCCGAGCGAGCCGTCGCTCGAGACGACGCGATGGCACGGGATCACGATCGGGATCGGGTTCGCGCCGTTAGCGCGGCCGACGGCACGGGTCGCGTTCGGCTGACCGACGCGCGCCGCGAGCCTTCGGTACGAGACGACCTCGCCGAAGCCGATCTCGCGCAGCGCGGACCAGACGCGAAGCTGAAACGGCGTGCCGCGCGGCGCGAGCTCGAGCTCGAAACGGCGCCTGCGGCCGGCGAAATATTCCTCGAGCTGCCGCCGCACGTCGGCGAGCCCCCGTTCGTCTCGGACGCCTGCGGGCGGCGGCGCGTTGAAGGTCAGCGAGGTCAGAGACCCGCGCTCGTCGACCGTCGCGCAGAGCGCGCCGAAGGGAGAATCGAAGACATCGAAGCGTTCGGAGCACAGCATCGTTCTCGGCCCGATCCGCGGCGAGGCGCCATCGTTCAGTATGCTAGCGCGCTTCGGCGCGGCATGCAGCGCCGGTCTCGGGCGCGGGTCCGAGCGGCAGCGGCAGAGAAGGGCGGCAGACTTGGATGATCGATCGCACGAGCTGGTAATCGTCGCCCGGGGCATCTCCGAGCGGGAGTTCTCGGAGCTGTCGCTCGTGCTGACCGCGCGCGGCATCGATCATCGGCGGCTCTCCGTGCCCGGCGGGTGGGTGCTCGCGGTCGCGGCCGGGGATTCTCGCATCGCCGACGAGGAAATCTCGTCGTACCGCGCTGAGCGAGGCGCAGCTCCGGCGCCGCCCCCGCCGCTCGCTCTCCATCCCGGCGCCGGCTACGGCGTCGCCGTCTATGCCGCGGTGCTGATGGCGTTCGCGATCCTGACCGAGCAGGCGATGTTCGGCATCGACTGGCGCCGGAGCGGCATGCTGATCGCCCGGGCCGTCGTCGAAGGCGAGCCGTGGCGCGTGGTCACTGCGCTGACGCTGCATGCCGACACCGCGCATCTCGGAGGCAACCTCGCGTTCGGCGGCTTCTTCGGCTACTTCCTCGGCCGCTACTTCGGCCCCGGCGTCGCGTGGCTCGCGATCCTCGGATCCGGCGCGGTCGGCAATTTGCTGAACGCGCTCGTGCAGCCGGGCGAGCACCGTTCGATCGGCGCGTCGACGGCCGTCTTCGGCGCGCTCGGCCTGCTGACCGCACACGCATGGCGCCGCGGCCCGAGGCACGGGAGCCTGCGCGCGCGACTCGCGCCGATCGTCGCCGGCATCGCGCTGCTCGCGTTCACCGGCACCGGCGGCGAGAACACCGACATCGTCGCGCACTTGACCGGCTTTCTCGCGGGATTCGCGGCCGGCGCGGTGCTCTCGCGTGTCGACGTCTCGCGGTTGCCGAGGGTTCAGCCGCTCGCCGCGGCCGCGGCGCTCGCGCTGCTCGCGCTCGCCTGGACGCTCGCGCTCGCGCGCTAGGCGTCGAGCGCGCTCGCGACGAGCTCGAGGAAGTCCTGCTCGGTGCGCACGCTCTCCGCGCGCCGCGCGTCGACGGTGTACCCGTACTTGTTCGCGAGCGCTTCGTACTTCGGTCGCCGGTGCGCGACGAGCGCGGGGAAGATCCAGCGGACGAACTCGTCGGGGACGATCTCGTTCGGGCTCGAAAGCCCGGTCTCGGCGAGATACTCGGCGAGTTTCCGGTCGAGGAAGTCCTCCTGGTAGTAGAGCGGCTTCGGGTCGCTGATCGCGCGCTCGACGAGGAGCTTCTCGAGCTCGGCATCCGCCTTCAAGTAGAGGATCAGCGTGTTACGGGCAAGCACCTCCTCGGTTTCCGGGTCGTCGAGCTCGACGACGCTGCCGCCCGCGTCGTTGATGAAGTGGTCGTAGCCGTAGATCTCGCGCGCCTTCCGGATGAACTGCTCGACGTCGCGCATCGCGCCGATCTCGGCCTCGCGATGCAGGCGCTGGCGGCGCTTGAACTCTTCGACCGGCAATCCGCCGAGGTCGGGACGGCCAATCTTGCCGAGAAACGTCGAAACGGGCTCGAGATTGTGGACCGTGATGTTGCTCGCGATGTAGATCGAGTCGCTCCGCAAAAGATCGCGCAGAAAGCTGACCTGCATCGCCTGCCGCTTGATGTTGTCGAGAATCGGCTCGGCCAGGTACTTCGTGCCGATTCGATAGTCGCCCGAGTAGTGGAACCACGAAGACTTCGGCAGCTTGTTCGCGAGCGTCGTCTTGCCGACGCCGGACATGCCGAGCAGCGTGATCGCCTTGTGCGGCCACTCGAGAAACTCCTTCCGTGTCATTCGCATGTGATTAAGCCGCCGCAAAAAAACCGTGGCCGCCGATTATAAGGCCGCCGCGGCCGCGCCGACTCGTCGGCGCCGAAAGACGGCCCGGCGCGGTGTCGGCCGAGCGGATATCCCGTATGCTTGCCGGATGGGTCTCGACCGCCTTCACCCGGCCGTCGCCGGCTGGTTCGAGCGCGCGTTCGCCGCGCCGACCCCCGTGCAGGCGCGTGCGTGGGACGCGATCAAGCGGCGCGTGCCGACGCTGATCTCGGCGCCGACCGGCTCCGGTAAGACGCTCGCGGCGTTCCTCGCGGTCATCGACGATCTCGTCCGCGACGCGGAGCAGGGCCGGCTCGCCGACGAGACCGCGGTCCTGTACGTCTCGCCGCTGAAGGCGCTGTCGAACGATATCCAGAAGAATCTCGAGGCGCCGCTCGACGGCATCCGGCGCGAGCTGCTCGAGCGGCTGCTGCCGGACGCGCCGATCCGCGCGTGGGTCCGGACCGGGGACACGCCGCAGAGCGAGCGCGCGCGGATGCGGCGAACGCCGCCGCACATTCTCGTCACGACGCCGGAATCGCTGTATATCCTGCTGACGTCGGAATCCGGCCGACGGATGCTGTCGACGGTGCGCACGGTCATCGTCGACGAGATCCACGCGCTCGTCGGCAACAAGCGCGGCGCGCATCTCGCGCTCTCGCTCGAGCGGCTCGACGCGCTGACGCCGTCGCCGCCGGTCCGCGTCGGCGTATCGGCGACGACGAAGCCGATGGAGCGGGTCGCCGAGTTCCTGACCGGCTCGCCGAATTCTCCGTGCGAGATCGTCGACGTCGGCCACGTGCGCGAGCGGGACCTCGCGCTCGAGCTGCCGTCGTCGCCGCTCGAGCCGATCATGCCGAACGAGGTTTGGACCGAGATCTACGACCGGCTCGCGGACCTGATCCGCGCGCATCGCTCGACGCTCGTGTTCGTGAACACGCGGCGGCTGTGCGAGCGGGCCGCGCGGCATCTCGCCGAGCGGCTCGGCGAGGACGCGGTCACGTCGCATCACGGAAGCCTCGCGAAGGAGCACCGGCTCCGGGCCGAGCAGCGCTTGAAGTCCGGCACGCTACGCGCGGTCGTCGCGACGTCGTCGCTCGAGCTCGGCATCGACGTCGGCGACATCGATCTCGTCTGCCAGATCGGCTCGCCCCGTGCGATCGCGGCGTTCCTCCAGCGTGTCGGCCGCTCGGGACACGGCCTCGGCCGGACGCCGAAAGGGCGGCTCTTTCCGCTGTCGCGCGACGAGCTCGTCGAATGCACCGCGCTCGTCGCGGCCGCATCGCGCGGCGAGCTCGACGCGATCCGCTCGTGCGGCGCGCCGCTCGATGTGCTCGCGCAGCAGATCGTCGCCGAGGTCGCGATGGGCGAGCAGCGCACCGACGAGCTCTACGCGCGCTTCACTCGCGCCGCGCCTTATCGCGAGCTGCCGAGGAAGACTTTCGACGCGGTCGTCGAGATGCTCGCCGACGGCTTCACGACGCACCGCGGCCGCCGCAGCGCGCACCTTCATCTCGATCGCGTGAACGGCGTGCTGCGGCCGCGCCGCTCGGCGCGGCTGACCGCGATCACGAACGGCGGCGTGATCCCCGATCAGTTCGATTACGACGTCGTGCTGTTGCCCGACGAGCAGCCGATCGGCACGCTGAACGAGGACTTCGCGTTCGAGAGCATGCCGGGCGAGATCTTCCAGCTCGGCAACGCGTCGTACCGGATCCGTAAGATCGAGACCGGCAAGGTCTACGTCGAGGACGCGCGCGGCGAGCCGCCGGGCATTCCGTTCTGGTTCGGTGAGGCGCCGGGGCGCAGCGACGAGCTGTCCGATGCGGTCTCGGCGCTGCGTTCGCGTGTCGATCGCGAGCTCGAGGCCGGCAGTGCGCGCGCGGCCGCCGAGGCGCTGAGCCGGGACTACGAACTTTCGCCCGACGCCGCGACGCAGCTCGTCGATTACCTCGCGGCCGCGAAAGCGGCGCTCGGCGGGCTCCCGACGCACGAGCGCGTCGTTTTCGAGCGCTTCTTCGACGAGACCGGCGACAGTCATCTCGTCGTGCATTCGACGTACGGCTCGCGGATAAACAAGGCGTGGGGGCTCGCGCTCCGCAAGCGCTTCTGCCGGCGCTTCAATTTCGAGCTGCAGGCCGCCGCGCTCGAGGATTCGATCGTGCTCTCGCTCGGCACCGTGCACAGCTTCGCGCTCGAGGACGCCGCGAAATACCTCTCGAGCCGCACGGTCCGCGACGTGCTCGCGCAAGCCGTGCTCGGCGTGCCGATGTTTCCGACGTACTGGCGCTGGAACGCGACGACCGCGCTCGCGGTGCGCCGATTCCGCGACGGCAAGCGCGCGCCGCCGCAGTTTCAGCGGACGGACGCCGAGGACCTGCTCGCGACGGTCTTCCCGGAGCAGCTCGCATGCGCGGAGAACCTGTCGGGCGGCGATCGCGAGATTCCGGACCACCCGCTCGTCGAGCAGACGCTCGCGGACTGCCTGCAGACGGCGATGGATATCGGCGGCCTCGAGCGTCTGCTCGCGCGCGTCGAGGCCGGCGAGGTCGAGATCGTCTGCCGCGACCTGACCGCGCCGTCGCCGCTCGCGCAGGAAATTCTCGGTGCGCGGCCGTATGCGTTCCTCGACGACGCGCCGGCCGAGGAGCGGCGTACGCTCGCCGTGCAGAGCCGCCGCTACATGACGCCGGAGCAGGCTGCGGAGCTCGGCCGGCTCGATCCGGACGCGATCCGCCGGGTCTGCGACGAGGCGTGGCCCGACGTCCGCGATCCGGACGAGCTGCACGACGCGCTGGTCTCGATCGGATTCGTCACGGCCGACGAAGGCCGCCGCTCGCGCGATCTCGACTGGACGGGGCACTTCGAAGTCCTGCGGCGCGAGCGCCGCGCGACAGTGTTCGAGCCGGCGGGCGGCGAGACACTGTGGGTCGCGGCCGAGCGGCTCGCGGACTTCAGGCTCGCGCTGCCGGACGGCGTCGCCGGCACGGACGCCGCGCCGTTGCCGGGGCGAGCGGCCGATGCCGACGCCGCGCTCCGGGAGATCGTGCGCGGCCGGCTCGAGGCGCTCGGGCCGGTCACCGCGGCAGAGCTCGCCGCGCCGCTCGGCGTGCCTGCCGCCGCGCTCGCGATACCGCTCGCGGTGCTCGAGCAGCAGGGGTTCGTCATGCGCGGCCGCTATCGGCCGAGCGCCGGCCCGGCCGGTGCGGGCGACGAGGAATGGTGCGAGCGGCGGCTCCTCGCGAGGATTCACCGGTATACGCTGAAGCGGCTGCGCAGCGAGATCGAGCCGGTCTCGCTCGCGGACTATCAGCGTTTCCTGTTTCATTGGCAGGGGCTCGGCGAGGACCGTCGCGAAGGCGCCGATGCCCTGCGCGCCGTGATCGACGAGCTTCAAGGCGTTGCGGTGCCGGCGATCGCGTGGGAGAGCGAGGTGCTGCCGGCGCGGATCGCCGACTACGGGCGCGATCAGCTCGACCTGCTGTCGGCGGCGGGCGAGATCGTCTGGTGGCGGCCGCGGCCGAGCGGAGCGTCGGCCGGTCCGCGGCCGACGACCGTCGCCGCGTCGCCGATCGTGCTCGCACCGCGCGCGAGCCTCGCGCATTGGCGTCGGCTCGCCGACGCGAGGGGCGGGACCGAGGACGACGACGCGCTCGCGCCGTCTTCGGCCGCGGCCCGCGTCGAGGCGGCCCTCACGGCGAAGGGGGCGCTCTTCTTCGTCGAGATCGTGCAGCAGACGGGCCTGTTGCGCGTCCAGGTCGAGGAGGCGCTCGGCGAGCTCGTCGCGCGCGGCCGCGTCACGGCCGACTCGTTCAACGGCGTGCGGGCGCTCGTGACGCCGCAACGGCGGCGCGAGCGCTTCCGCGGCCGCGGCCGGCCGGCGGCGGGCGTCGGGGCCTTCGATGCGGCGGGGCGCTGGGCGCTGATAGACGGCACGATCGGCGCGGCCGGTCTCGGTCCGATGACCGAGATCGATGCGGCGGACGGGGACGCGGCGGACGCGCCGCGCGGGCGCGATGCCGCGGCCGGCGGTCTACCGCCCGACCACGCGCAGGCCGCAGCCGTCGAGCACGCCGCGCGCGCGCTGCTTCGCCGCTACGGTGTCGTGTGCCGTGCGATCCTCGGCCGCGAGTCGCTCGCGCCGAGCTGGCGCGTATTGCTCGAGATCTATCGGCGCTGGGAGGCGCGCGGCGAGATTCGCGGCGGCCGCTTCGTCGCGCCGCTCGGCGGCGAGCAGTTCGCGCTGCCCGAGGCCGTCGCCGCGCTCAGGAAGGTGCGGCGCGCGGAGCATGGCGCCGAGTGGGTCGTGATCTCCGCGGCCGATCCGCTGAACTTCGCGCATCTCGCCGGCACCGCGTCGCGCACGCCGGCCGTGCCGTGGCGCCATATGCTGTTCCGGCGCGGCAAGCCGGTCGCGGCACGGAGCGCGGCCGGCATCGAGTGGCTCGACACGCTGACGCCCGGCGAGCAGCGCGATGCGCTCGATGTGTTCGAGCCGGTCAACGTGACGGGGCTCCGCAGCCCCGGGCTTCGTGCCCGAGGGCTGCGGGCATTCTCGCGCCGCTGAGCTCTGCCGTCAGAACCTGAACGACGCGCGCGCGTAAACGACCCTGCCGCGCGGATCGTGGACCTTCGAGTCGTAGCCGCCGTTCGTGCGGACGTGCGGGGGATCGCGGTCGAAGAGATTGATCGCGCCGACCGAGATCGTCGGGCCCGCCCCGTCCATGAACGTATAGCCGTATCGCAAGTCCGTCGTCGTGTGGCTGCCGATCCGACGGAAGGCCTCGGGCCCTTGGCCGAGCGCGACTTGATCGTCGGTGTAGGAGTCGATGTGGCGGACGTACAGATCGACGAGATGACCGTTCATTCTCCAGTTGAAGAACGCGTTCGCCCTCAGCTCCGGCACGCTCGTCGCGAAGTTCGCGAAGTTGCGCCGGCCCGCGCCGTCGATCCGCCCGGCCTGCGGGTCGTCGATGTCGTAGCTCGTCACGTACGTGCCCTCGAAGCCGACGCGGTACGTCGATGCGCCGCGTGACGGAACGTCGTACGTGAGGCGGACGTCGAAGCCGTCCGTCTCGAGCGACGAAGCGTTGTCGAAGAACACGTTGACCCGCTGGAGGAAGCCGAACGCGTCGCGGTCGACCTGGCTCGCGGCCTGAGGATCGCCCATTCTCGCCGCGTTCAGGATCGCCTGCGGATTCTGCTCGATGATCACGTCGGTATAGTCGAACGACCACCAGTCGACGTTCAGCTCGAGGGCGTCGGTGATCGACCACGTGACGCCGAGATTCAGGACATCCGCCTCCTCCGGCTGCAGCGGCTCGCCGCTCGGATCGGGCTGCGAGCGCACCGGATAGAACTGCGGCGTGCCGACGTTCGGATCGACGAGCTCGGCAAGCGTCGTCTGCGTGCCGAACTCCTGGAACAGCGACGGTGCGCGGAACGACGTCCCGACCGAGCCGCGGAGCGCGAGCCGGTCGCTCGGCTGCCAGAGCGCGGTGATCTTCGGATCCGTCGAATCGATGTCGCCGTAATCCTCGTAACGCACGGCGATCTGCAAGTTCACGGTCTCGGTCAGCGGCAGCCCGAGCTCGGCGAAGACGGCGTTGACGTTGCGATCGTTGCTGAAGTCGGGATTGCCGACGAGGAAGATGAAGTTGTCGGCGTTCGCGTTCGGATCGTAGTCGTACGCGATCTCCTCGTCGCGGTGCTGAGCGCCGACGACGATCGCGGCCGGCCCGCCTCGGAGCTCGCCGAGCTCGCGCGAGACGATGCCATCGATCGTCAAGAGCTCGCTGCGCGCGTCGATCTGCATGAACCCGAGCAGATGATCGATGAGCTCGGGCGGATTCGGCGTGCCGGTGCCGATGATCGCGCTGCCGAACGGGTTGAAGTACATGCACGGCCCGACGCCCGGCGTGCCGCCGTCACAGTCCGGTCCGCCGAGCCCTTGCATCGCGGCGTTGAAGCGGTCGACGAGGACGTCCGGCGCGGCGACGAAGAAGTCGTTCTCGCTGAA
>CAYMAF010000044.1:0-18514 GCA_964388365.1 uncultured Gammaproteobacteria bacterium
GCATGACGAGGGCGCGGCCTCGCCGCAGTGCTCGATCCCGTTCGCGAAGGAGGCGGTGGACGGAGTGCGCCCTCGTTCGCGAAGGATGCGGTCGACGAAGTGCGGCCCGGACCCGTTCGCGAAGGATGCGAGCGACGAACTCCCCTGCAATCCCGTTCGTGAAGGCTGCGCTCGACGAAGCGCGATCCCGCCAACGATCGCAGAACGCCGCCGCCCGTCCGCCCGTCAAAGCGCGATGCAAACGGACTTCAGCTCCGTGTACATCTCGACGCCGACGCGCCCATGCTCGCGCCCGAAGCCCGACTGCTTGAACCCGCCGAACGGCATGTTCGCATCGACCGGCCCATGACAGTTGACCCACACCGTCCCCGCCTTGATCTTCGGGACGAGCCGATGAACCGCGGTCAGATCGTTCGACCAGATGCTCGCGCTCAACCCGTACGGCGTATCGTTCGCGAGCGCCGCGATCTCGTCGAGATCCTCGAACCGCTGAGCGACGACGACCGGACCGAAGATCTCCTCCTGCACGACCTTCATATCCGGCTTCACGTTCGCGAGCACCGTCGGCGTCACGTAAAACCCGGGATGCTCCGGCCGATCTCCACCGGCGACGACCGAGACCCCCGCGGCCTTGCCGGATTCGATGTAATCGAGCACGCGCTGCTGCTGCTCACGCGAGACGAGCGGCCCCATCTGCGTCTCGGCGTCGAGGCCCGGGCCGAGGCGGATCGCACTCGCCGCGCCGCCAATGCCCTCGACGACCCGATCGAACAGCTTGCTGTGCACGTAGAGCCGCGAGCCCGCCGCGCAGACCTGCCCGGCATTGAAGAAGATCGCTTGCGACGCGCCCGCGATCGCGACGTCCGGATCCGCATCCTTGAGCACGATCACCGGCGACTTCCCGCCGAGCTCGAGCGATACACGCTTCAGCGATTCGGTCGCGGCGATATTGATCTTCTTGCCGACCTCGGTCGAGCCGGTAAACGCGATCTTATCGACACCGGGATGCGCGACGAGCGCGGCGCCCGTCGTCTCGCCGTAGCCTGTGAGGATATTGACGACGCCCGGCGGGAAGCCCGCCTCCTGGATCAGCTCGCCGAGGCGCAGCGCCGACAGCGGCGTCTGCTCCGCCGGCTTCAGCACGCAGGTGCAGCCGGCGGCGAGCGCCGGGCCGAGCTTCCACGCCGCCATCGCGAGCGGAAAGTTCCATGGGATGATCTGCGCGACGACCCCGACCGGCTCGCGGCGCGTATACGCTTGAAAGTCCCCGCCCCGCCGACCGCCGATCGAAACGTCGATCGTCGAGCCTTCGATCTTCGTCGCCCAGCCGGCCATGTAGCGGAAATAGTCGCGGCTGCCGGGAATGTCGACGATGCTCGCCATGGTCTTCGTCTTGCCGTTGTCGACGCTTTCGATCTCGGCGAGCTCATCGGCATGTCGATCGATGAGATCGGCGAGCTTCCAGATCAGCGCCTCCCGCTGCGAAGGCAGCAGCTCCCGCCACGGTCCGCCGTCGAACGCTCGGCGCGCGGCCTCGACCGCACGGTCGACGTCCGCGGCATTCGCGTCGGCGACGGCTGCGATCTGCTCGCCCGTCGCGGGATCGAAAACCGGAACGACCGCATCCGATAGCGGCTCGACCCACTCGCCGCCGATCAAGAGGCGCGGCGGGCGTCGGAGGAACTCGGTGATGACCGGTGACGGCGTAGGCTGCGCGGCTATCGCATTCGCACTCATGATGCTCCCCCTCCTCTCTTGCCGAACCCGGCTCGAAGAACTCGGCGCGAGGGCCACGTGCCGTTGCAGCCGCCTCGCGCGCTCGGTGCCCGAAGCCGCGTCTTCGATCGAACAAGCGTACCGCAACGCGGACGCACGAGCTTCCCGGATCGCCGCGCCGCGCGGCAGCGAGCCCCCCCCTCCGGCGCTGTTTCCCCGAGAAATGCCGCCCCGGCTTTGTCGCGGAATGCCGAAGCGCTAACCTACGCTTCGCGAACCGGCGCCGCCGCGCGAATCGCGCGGATCTCGCCGGCGGCCGGCGCGAGGCGGCTCACGACGGAGACGCCGTGGCTCGCGCCGGAAGCACGGCGAACGAGAAGAGGATACGGGCGTTGCGACTCACCGATCACGAGAAGGCCATGCTCGACGGCCGCGAGGGCAAGGCGAAGCAGAAGGCGATGGAGCTTCTCGTGCGTTATGCCGAAGCGCTCGGCGCGGAACGCTTCGTCGACACGACGAACGTCGCCGGCGTGCCCGGGCAGGCGAACGTCTTCCTCGCTCAGTACTACAAGGACCGCCCGGGCGGGCGGAATGCGATCTTCTCGTACTTCGATCTCGACAGCGACGAGCTCGTCGAGATGCCGAAGCTCGCAACGCGCGCCTGTCATCTGCAAGGCGGCTACGACCCGGAGAACTGGGCACTGCTCGGTGCGACGGCCGAGGCCGCCCGGCTCGCGCGGGACAGCGAGCGTTTCGCGGCCGGCCACGGCATCGAGATTCTGAAGACGTGCACGCCGTATCTCGCGGGCAACGTGCCAAAGCGCGGCGAGCACTGCGCGTGGATGGAATCTTCGGCCGTCGTTTACTGCAACTCGATGCTCGGCGCGCGCACGAACACCGAGGGCCGCGAAAGCACGAGCGCCGCAATGCTCACCGGCAAGATCCCGTACTGGGGCCTGCACGTCGACGAGTGCCGACGCGGCACGCACAAGATCACGGTCGAGATCGACGTCGAAAGCATCACGGACTGGGGGCTGCTCGGCTACTGGGTCGGCGACGTCGTGCAGGAACGGATCCCCGTCGTCTGCGGGCTCGGCGAGCCGCCGGACCTCGTACGCTCGAAGCATTTCGGCGCGGCCGCGGCCTCGTCCGGCGGCGTCGAGCTCGCTCACCTCGCCGGCATCACGCCCGAGGCGCCGACCGAGGAAGCGGCGTTCGGCGGCAACGAACCGGTGGAGGAGCTGCGCTACGGCGCCGCGGAGCGCCGTCTCGTCTACGAGGCATTGAACGCGAACGCGAGCGATCCGAGCGTCGACTATGTGATGCTCGGCTGCCCGCACGCGGCGCTCGAGCAGATCGAGGAAGCATGCCGGCTGCTCGACGGGAGGCGCATCGCCGAAAGCTGCCGTCTTTGGATTTTCACGTCGCGCGCCGTGAAGCGGCGTGCGGACGAGGCCGGCCTGACCGATATCATCCGCAAAGCTGGCGGGGTCGTGCTGACCGACACGTGCTCGGCGATCGCCCTCGCGGTGCCGCCCGACACGAAGGTCGCCGCGCTCGATTCCGCGAAGCAGGCGCACTATCTGCCGGCGATGACCGGGGTTCAGGCATGGTTCGGCAGCACGGCGGACTGCATTCGCGCGGCGCTGACCGGCCGCTTCGACGGCAGGCTCGAATGATTCCGCCGTGCGGCGCTCGATCGGAGGATGGCGATGATCGTTCTACGGGGCCGTAAAGTCGTCGGCGGCGCGGCCGAAGGCGAAGCGCTCGTGACGCGGCAGACGATCTCCGGCTGGGGCGGCGTCCATGCGCAGACCGGCACGATCATCGAGACGCGCCACGAGCTCAGGGGGCAGAGCTTCAAGGGTAAGGTGCTCGTGTTCCGCGGCGCGAAGGGCTCGTCCGGCTGGTCCGTCGTCTTCCATACCGCGCGGCTCGCGGGCAGCGCACCGAACGCGATCGTGTTCAACGAGATGACGACGAAGGTCGCACTTGGCGCCGTCGTGATGCGCGTGCCGGCCGTGACCGACCTCGATCGCGATCCGCTCGACATCATCGAGACCGGCGACTGGGTTCGCGTCGACGGCGACGCCGGCATCGTCGAGGTCGTGAAGCGCGAGGCGCGGCGCGCGGACTGAACTTTGCCCATCGAGATCGCGAAAGGCGTCGTCGTTCCCGACGACGAGATCGAGATCACCGCGATCCGCGCTCAGGGCTCGGGCGGACAGAACGTCAACAAGGTCGCGACCGCGGCGCATCTACGCTTCGATGCGGCGAACAGCCCTTCGCTGCCGGCCGGGATCAAAGCGCGGCTGCTCGGCTCGCGCGATCAGCGGATCACCGACGACGGCGTCGTCGTGATCAAGGCGCAGCAGTATCGGAGCCTCGAGCGCAACAAGGCCGCAGCGCTCGAGCGTCTACGGTCGCTGCTCGTCGCAGCCGCCGCGGTTCCGAAAGCGCGTAAGGCGACGCGGCCGAGCAAGGCGGCCGAGCGGCGCCGGCTCGAGGAAAAAGCCCGCCGCGCCGCACGCAAGCGCGAGCGCGCGAAAATCATTCCGGACTGAGCCGCGGCACGCTTCTTGCTCCATTCGCGGTGTGAGCGGCATCAGCAACAATGGAGGTCTCTCCGGCGCGCCTGCGGCCGATACGCGCCCCGGCGATCCGATCGCTGCCGACAGCGGCGCGCGCACATGCGTCGTCGTGAACCGCAAAGCGAGCCGAGCCAACGAGGATCTCGCTCCGGCGCTCGAGGTATTGGCGCAAGCGTTCGGCCCGCCGTCGATACTCGATTTCGATTCGCCGGCCCGCTTTACCGAGCGGCTCGAGGCCGAGTGCGCGGCCGGCGCCGACCGCATCGTCGTCGCGGGCGGAGACGGCAGCATCGGCTCGGCGCTCGACGTTCTGCTGCGTGCGGACAAGCCGCTCGGGATCCTCCCGCTCGGCACAGCGAACGACTTCGCCCGCACGCTCGGGATCCCCGGCGGCCTCACAGACGCGGCCGAGATCATCGTACGGAGGCGCACGCAACGCGTCGACGTCGGCGTCGTGAACGACCGATACTTCCTGAACGCTGCGGGGATCGGATTCAGCACGGACTTGCATCGCGAGCTGCCGTCCTGGGCGAAGCGCACGCTCGGTCCCCTCGCCTATCCGCTCGGCGTCGCGCGGCGGTGGCGACGGCATCGCCCCTTCGCGGCCGAGATCGTCGGCGAAGAGTTGAGGCTCGCGATGCGCGTTATCCAAGTGACCGTCGCGAACGGCCGCTACTACGGAGGCGGCATGCTCGCGGAACAAAGTGCCGATGTCGACGACGGCTTGCTCGACTTGATCGTCGTGCTGCCGAGCCCATGGTGGCGGCATATCCCGAGCGCAATCGGCTTGAAGCGCGGCGTGTATTCCGACCGGTCCCCGGTCGTGTCCGAGCGGCGCAGCACGTTCACGATACGGACGCGCCGGCCGCACCGCGTCGCGACGGACGGCGAGCCGCGCACGTCGACGCCCGCGTCGTTCAGCGTGCTGCCGCGAGCCCTCGAGGTCTACGTGCCGTGATCGGGGGCGCCGCGCGATGACGCTGATCAAGGACGAGGCGACCGCGAAGCTCGATGCGGTCGGGCGGGCCGGAATGGAAGCGATCGGGCTCTTCGAGGATCTCGCCGAGCGGCTCGAGGAGCCCGCGCTCCGAGAAACCGTCGCGTCTCATGCCGCCGCGCAGCGGTACCTGCTCGAGCGAACGGCCGACGTGCGGCGAGCGCGAGGCGAGTTGCCCCAAGCCTCGGATCCGGAACGCCCACATCTCGAGGCCGCCGGCGCCGTCGTGCGGGCCGCATTGCTGCGCGGCGACGCGAACGAACATTATGTCGAATCTCTGCTCGACGCGGCCGCGCGAGTCGGAGAAGCCGTTGAGGCGGCTCTCGACAGCCGCGAGCTGCCGGCCGAGATCCGTGCGCTCCTCGAAGCGTTCAAACGCGATCACGACGCGTTCCGGCACACTTTGCGAAGCCGGGCGTGAAAGGGGCGGCACCGCCTCGACGCCCCGAGCGGCCGCACGGGCAGCCGCCGAACGAGGGCGAAATGATGTTTCGCGGCAACCGGAGCGGTACGATACGAGCCGATCGAGCGGCATTCCCGCGTCCCCCGACCACACGACGACAACAAACGGGGCGGAAGATGAAATCCGACGGCAAGCCGGCATCCGCGGCCGCGCTGACTGCCGCTGCCGTGCTGCGGCGCAACTATATGTTCCGAGGGCTATCCGACGCGACGCTCCAGCGGATCGCGGCGCTGGCCGCTCGCCGGCTTTATCAGAAGGGCGCGGTGATTTTTTCGCAGGGCGATTCCGGCGACGCGCTGTACGGCGTCGCATCGGGCCGGGTGCGAATCAGCGCGAGCGGCGCGGGCGGCCGCGAGGTCTTTCTGAACATCATGGAGCCCGGCGATACCTTCGGCGAGATCGCCGTGATGGACGGCCTTCCGCGCACAGCCGGAGCGACGGCCCTCGAGCCCACCACGCTGATCGTGCTGAAACGGGCGGATTTTCTCGGGCTCGTCGAGCGCGAGCCGAAGCTCGCGATCCACCTGCTGAAGCTGCTCTGCCAGCGACTCCGGTGGACGAGCGAGCTCGTCGAGGAATCGGCCTTTCTCTCCGGTCCCGCACGCCTCGCGAAGCGCCTGCTGGTCCTCGCCCAGCTGCACGGCCGCCCGGTGACCGCGGACGACGATACGCTCGAGATGCGGATCTCGCAGGCCGAGCTCGCGCACTTTCTCGGGATCTCGCGCCAGATCGTCAACCAGCACCTCGGCGATTGGGCGAAATCCGGATGGGTCACGCTGGGGCGAGGACGAATCGTGATCGCGGATCCCGCCGCGCTCGAGCGGCTGATCGCCGCGGACGCAGACTCTTCGGGCTAGCTCATCGTAGATCGAATGCGCGCTGCCCGGTCGTCCCGGGCAGCGCCGTTGAACAATTCTGCTCAGCCCAACGTGCAGGGGAAGCAGAACCACTCCCCCATGAACATCACGCAGCACCGCCCTTGCTGGGAAGACGGCCCCGCGACCACACTCGTGCTGCTCGACGGCTTCGCGGTAGACAGGCTGGTTGCCGCACAGTCGCCTGCGGACCCGAGGGCAGCCAACGGCAGAGCAAGCGCGACACCCAGCAAGAAGGTTCTGACTTTGTTCATGGTCTCACTCCGGTCTCGAATCGCGCCGCCTTGTGCGGCGAGAGGATTCTGACCACGACCGATCCGGCCGGTCTGTCAGTTCCCTGACACTACCCCCGATCTCGATGCTTGTGTCAGGAACCTGACAGAACCCGGTTCCGGTTCTTGCTATTGATAGGCCCCTCCAGGGGGAGCTGATACGCGAGGACCTACGGAATGGACACGTCGGACGAAATCGTGAAGCTCGTGCGCACCGTTGCGGGGCTGCCGCGAGACGATCAGAACCGAATTCTTCGCCTCGTCGACCTGCTGTCGCTCGCGCCGTTCCCGGTCCAGCAGCATAGCCATGCCCTCCTTCGCGGTCTCATCGATTCGAATCCCCGGACCAAGCTCGAATGCGCGGCCGGCATCGACGAGCTGATCGCTTATCTAGAGCGCGCCGTCGCCGGCTGCGAGGAGCGCCCCTTGAGCTGGGCCGCGTTGTCCGGCTCGTATCTGCGCTCGACGACGCAGTAGCACGTGGCAGCCCGGCGCGGCGTTCGCCGTTATTTGGTCGTTACCCGAACCACGCCGTCCCAGCCGACCCCTCCGGGGAATGACGCGCCGAGGCGCCTGCACTCGGCGGCGAAGAAGCGCGCCGGACGATCGGCCGGAAAGCGCTCGACGATCGCCGAGAACGCGGCTTCCGCCGCTCGCCACTCCCCGGCGCGAAACAGCGCGAGCGCCTCGGAAAAGGCCTCGTCGAGCTCGCACGTCGCCGCGGTCGGACCGCTCGCCGTGCGCAGCTCGAGCACGCTGACCGGCGTCCGCTTCCCGACGAGCAGGAAATCCCCGAGCGGGCGATAGTCGAGCCCGGCGGCTTCGGCCACAGCGGCGTCGGAGACGAGAATTCGGGTCCCGAGCAGCCGATTCAGGCCTTGCAGCCGGGCGGCGGTATTCACGATGTCCCCGACGGCCCGATACTCCCCGCGCCCGCTCGCGCCTACGTTACCGAGCAAGAGCTGCCCGGAATCCACGCCGATTCGAGTCGGCAGCTCGTGGAACGCCCGTGCCCTATTGAACGCCTCGACCGCCGCGAGCACGGCGAGCGCACCGCGGCTCGCCGCCTCCCGCGCGGCTTCGACCGAGCGCGTCGACGGCCAAACCGCGACCATCGAATCTCCGCCGATATCCGAAACGACACCGCCGTGCCGGTGAACCGCGTCGACGAGCACGTCGTAATACGCATCCATCAGCTCCCCGAGCTCGGCAGGGCGCAGCGACTCGGAAAGCGTCGTGTACTGCTCGGCATCCGTGACCAGGCAGGTCCCGTAGATCAGCTCGCGGCTCGCGCGCGGAAGCACGGTCTCCGCGGCGAGCCGATGCACGATGTCGGCGGGGACGTAATAGCCGAGCGCCGATTGGATACGCTCGCGCTGACGGCGCAGGATCGCATGGTTCCACGAGAGGCCGACGACGAGCGCGAGCGGCAGCTGCACGCCGAGCGGAACGACGAGCGGCACCCAGATACCGGCCACCTCGAAGACATAAAGCGATGCGCCGGCGTACGCGGCGGCGGCCGCCGCGGCAGCCGCGACCGCCGCGAAGCCGCGCAGCGAGAACGAAACGGCTGCGGCAAGCATGGCCCAGAGCGCAACGAGCGCGCCGCGCGCAAACCACGGCAACGGCGTCACAGGCGCGAGGTGCAAGAGATTCGCGAACGCGGTCGCGCCGATCTCGACGCCGCTCAGCCGTTGCCCGGTGCGCTCGGAAAATACGGAATCGAAGTAGTCCTGCTGCTCCGAGCGTCTTCGATCCGAGTACCCGACGAACACCGCCCGACCGTCGAGCCGCTGCCGCAAGGCCTCCGGCTCCGCGCGAAGCACGTCGTGGTAGCGCAGTGTCTCGATCGTGCCGGCGGGGCCGTAGAACCTCAGGTATCGCCCGTTGCCTCCGCCATAAAGCGCGATGAGCGCGCGCAGGCGCCGGCTGTCGGCCGACTCGGGCCGACCGGCGAGCCGGCGCTCGAGGTCCGCGGCTAGCGATGGATCCGCGAGAAACACGCTCCTCAGCCGCCGCATGATCTCGTGCAGCCCTTCCCGCCGTACCGCGTCCGGACCCAACGCGTCGAGGTGCTCGACGAGCGCCGGCCGCGCTTCGATCAGCAGCTCGAGCAGCGGACCGTGCTGGGGCAACGCGTACGCGTGCAGCGTGACCGCTGGCAACGACGGCGTTCCGTCGGCACGTCCGAATGTCCACGACTGACCAACCCGAGCCGGAAACAGCGGCAAGATGAACGGCGCCGTCGCGAGGGCGCCTTGTCGGAAGGGCTCGATCGGACGGACGCGCCGCTCGCCGATCAGGCCCTGATGCGCGATCTCGGTGACGCGCTCCGCGAGCACGACGTTGCCGGCGCGCGCGATCGCGTCCGCAAGCCGAGCGTCGCCGGCCGGCTCGTTCTCGCGTTCCGTCTCGAAGATGATGTCGAAAGCGATTACGGAAGCGCCGGCATTCTGTAAAAGCTCGATGAGCTCGGCGTGCAGCTCGCGCGGCCATTCGTCGACGTCCCGGCTGACGCCGAGCGCCTCGGCGCTTTCGCTCGACAATGCGACGACGGCGACCTCGGACGGCGGCTCGATCGTGCCGCGGGCACTGAACAGCCATCCGAGCCCGACCGCCTCCTCGAGCTCGTGCATCGGAGGCAGAAACGTTGCGGCGCACCCGACGGCCGCCGCGGCGAGACCGAGCCGTGCGATGCCGGCGAGCGATCCGATCACGGGGTGCCCGAGCCCGCGCTCCCGATTGACTCGCGCGGCCCGGCCGGTACAAAAAACCGCTGCGGCCGCAGCTTGACACGATTCGCCCCGCCCTTAGACTGACCCGCTGACGGCAGGGGGGCTCGATATCGCAATTGTTGCATTTCAGCGTCCGCTCCAGGCTCGGCGACGGTCCCCGATCAGAAGCCGCAAAGAAGCCACCACGAGAGTCCCGGGATGGCATTGACTTCGGCGAAGACGACGGCTCGGCCGTCTCGTCCGTGCGTTCCGGGCGCCGAAGAGGGTAACTCACTCCTCGGGCTGATCGCACCTGCCCTGCTCTGCCTGTTCTACAGCGCCGCCGTCGGCGCGTCGGGCCATCGGATCTGCTCCGACGCCTGGCAAGCAAGGCTCGTCGCGACCGAAGGCGCCGTCGAGCTCCAAACGCCGAACGGATGGGTCGCTCTCGAGCCCGGAGACGCGCTCTGCCACGGCGACATGATCCGAACCGGGCCGTTCAGCCGCGCGAGCGTGCGGATCCCCGAAGGCACGGTCGTGCGGATCGACGCGGATTCGGCGATTCGCGTGCATGCGGTCGAGAACGAAACTCGTTCCTGGTTCGACGTCGTCGTCAAGCTGATCAAGGGCGCGTTGCATGCGATCAGCCGCGACCCCGAGTCGCTGAGCTTCGACACGCCGTTCGTCAACGCGGGAATCGAGGGCACCGAGTTCGTGCTCGAGGTCACGGACGAAGGCACCGCGGTCACCGTTCTCGAAGGCGAAGTCGCGCTGACGAGCCCATTCGGCTCCGCGGACGTGCCCGGGGGCCAGCGAGGGTTCACGCCCGCGGGAGGCGGACCGAGCGTGCAGCGCGCCGACGACGCGCTGCGTGCCGTCGACTGGACGCGGCAATACCCCGAGATTCTCGATCGAGAGCTGCCCCGAGCCGACCGCGCGCCGAGCGACGCCGAGCGCATTTCCCCCGCGTTCTTTACCGGGCGGGCCGCGAGCCGGCTTCGGGCCGGCGCGAGAGACGCTGCCGCGAAGGACCTCGAATCCGCGCTCGCGCTCGACCCGTCGTTTGCCGAAGCGTATGCGCTGCTCGCGCTGATTGCCCTCGCCGAAGGCGACGATGCGCTCGCCCGCGAGCGGGGCATGCGCGCCATCGATCTCGCGCTCGACGAGGCGGCCGGCTGGCTCGCGTTGTCGCATGCAGCGCGGGCGCGCTTCGATCTTCGCTCGGCATTGTCCAGCGCGGAATTGGCCGTGCAGGCCGAGCCGCGACATGCAGTTGCCTGGGCCCGGCTCGCCGAGGCCCGGCTCGAGGCCCGCGATTATCCGGGCGCTCGCGAAGCGGCATTGGAGTCGTTGTCCCTCGCCCCCGATCTCGCGCACGCCCACGCGATGATCGGCTTCGTCGACCTCGTCGAGCGCGGCGGAGCAGCGGCCGAGAGCGCGTTTCGGAGAGCGCTCGAGCTCGATCCGTCGAGCTGGACCGCCCGGCTCGGGATGACGCTCGCGCTCTATCGCCAGGGAGACCGCCGGGCCGGCCGCACCGAAGCCGAGATCGCGCTCGGGCTGAATCCGACGCACTCGGCCCTTCGCAGCCATGTCGGCAGGGTCTACGACTCCGAGAATCGCACGCAGCTCGGCGCGACGCTGCTCGAGCTCGCGAAATCGCTCGACGAGGACGATTCGACCGGATGGTTCTACGATGCGCTGCGCAAGCAGCACGAGAACCGGCTCGGAGAGGCGCTGCTCGACTTCCGGCACGCGTACCGCAACAACGGCCGCGAGCGCATCTACGGCTCCCGCCTCGCGCTCGATGAGGATCTCCCGGCACGCAGCGCCGGCATCGGCCGCTTGCACTCGGCACTCGGTTTCGAGCATCTCGCCGCCGTGACCGGCTGGCGGGCCACGATCAACGACCCGACGGACTACTCGGGGCATCGGCTACTCGCCGACGTCTATGCGCACCGGCCGCGTCATCATCTCGCGCGGGTGAACGAGGTCTATCAAGCGCTGCTTCATCAGCCGCTGAACGTCACGCCGATTCAGCCCCAGCTGTCTGAGGCGAGCCCGTTCCTGCTCGACGTCGCCGGCCCGAGCAGCCTGGCGTTCCAGGAGTACCACTCGCTGCTGCTCGAGAACGGCGTCTCGGTGCAGACGTCGGCCGTCGCAGCGGGCAACGACACTCGCGGGATGGATCTGACCGTCAACGGCGTGCACGACCGGGTTTCGTACAACGTCGGCGTCTTCGGCTTCCGCACGGACGGTTTCCGCCCGAACAACGATTTCGAGCAGCACACCGTGAACGCGATCGTCCAGGCCCGGCCGAACTCGCGCACGACGTATACCGTCGAGCTGCGCAGGAACGACGTCGAGAAAGGCGATCTCGCCCTGCGTTTCGATCCTTCGGCTTTCGCCCGCCGAGTGCGCGAGGTCGAGACGGTGGATTCTGCTCGATTCGGCGTGCGCCGGACGACCTCGGGCGGGACCTGGCTCGCGTCGCTGGTCGCGGAGCAAGCCGACGAGAAGCTCGACGGGATCTCGGACGCGTTCTTTCGGCAGGCCAACCGGGAAGGCGCAGCGGTGGATTTGCAGTACATCACCGCCGTCGGCAACTGGGACCTCGTCGCAGGGACGCGAGCACTACGTCAACGCCAAACGGACGAGATCCGGCTCCTCACGGCGGAGTTTCCGCTCTCGATGCTGCCGCAGGCCGGCTCGAACGAGGTTTCCCACACGAGCGGTTACCTTTACTCGAACACAAAAATTACGGACGCGGTACGGCTCACGCTCGGCGGCAGTATCGAGAGCGTCGAGGGGTACGACATCACTCGTCGGCGCGTGAACCCGAAGCTCGGCCTGATGTGGGACATCACCGACCGGACGACGCTGCGCGTCGCGGCCTTCGGCACCTTGCAGCCGCCGGTGATCTCGAAGCACAACATCCAGCCGACGCTCGAGCCGACGCACGTCATGGGCTTCAATCAGCAGTATTTCGGCGCACAGGGCGAGAAGGCCCGCCGCTACGGCCTCGCCCTTGATCACGAGTTCGCCGAGAATCTTTTCGGCGGTGCGGAGATTTTGCACGGCGACGTCGAGACGAAAACCACCGACTTCGATCCCGAGTCCGAGACCTTGGTCCGGACCCCGGTCTCGCGCAATGAGCGCCTTAACCGGCTATACCTCTATTGGCTGCCGTCTGCCAGCGTGAGCCTTTCGTTGACACACGACTACGAGCGTTTCGATAGCGGAGCCGCCGGACCGGAAGGATACGATCAGCTCCGCACCCACAGAATTCCGGTTGCGCTCAACTACTTTCACGCGAGCGGCTTCACCGCCGGAGTGACGGCGATGTACGTGGATCAGCGGGGCCGTTTCCACGTGTTCGGCAGGGACGCAGAGCCTGGCTCGGATAGCTTCTGGCTCGCGGATATCACGCTCGGCCTCCGCTTGCCGTCGAAGCGCGGCCACGTCAGTTTCCGCGTCCATAACGCCTTCGACCAGCAGTTCCGCTTCCAGGATACCGATCCGGAGAATCCGCGGATTTTCCCGGAGCGGCTCGCGCAGCTCCGCTTTACGTATTCTATTAATTGAAAGAGGGGAGATTTTCCGTTCGACGCGCAAACATTCTTGCCTACACTGAATTCCCCGCCTTTCTTCGGCGGAAAACCGGGCGCAAGCGTAGAAGAATCTATGCCGAACGCACATAGTATGAGTAGAATTACAAGGTTCAGCGCTTGAGCAGAAAAACAAGAGGTCATGGTTTCATGTCCGTACAGGCACACGGCAACACGCGTTCCGGGGAGATAGCCGAGCTGCTCCACGAGCGCTTCTCACGGCTCTCCAGGCAGCTTCGGCACATGGAACTGCCGGCGGGCATGACCCCGGAGCGGCTGAGCACGCTTTCCGTCATCGACCGCAACGGTCCGATCTCCGTCACGGCCCTCGCCGATCGAGAGATGGTCCGGCCGGCGACGATGTCTCGAATGGTATCCGCGCTCGTCGACGAGGGTTTGGTTCGGCGGCGCGAGGACAAGGCGGACGGCCGAGGCGTGCTCGTCAGCGTCACCCCGAAGGGCCGGCGGGTTTACCGACGCGCGCAGCAGCAGCGCTTGGAGCAACTTGCCGAAGCGCTGAACGAGCTGAGCCCGGAGCAGCTTTCGGCGATGCGCGAGCTGGCGCACGTCCTCGAGCGGCTCACGGCCGTGCTCGACGGCGCGTCGTCGACGAGCTGAGACGCGGGCCGTGCCGCGCCGGCAATTGCCCGGTGCGGCACGACGTCGAAACCGGGCGGCGCTAGGCCGAAGTGCCGCCTGCGTCACGTTTGCCGCTCCGGATCGGTAAAGCACCGAGACGCCGGTCACGTTCGCCGGCTGCCGGGAAAGGTAAGCTCGCTGGGTTGCCCTTGAGCCCGCGAGCGGATGCTGCCGACTACCGACACGCAACTGTTGACGCGAACGATCGCCAGCACGGCGACGATCAGGCTCGCCCACCCGCCGATGCTCGATCTGCTGTACACGCCCCTCGAGGAGCGGTTCGAGCGGATCACACGCATCGCGCGCCGCGCGCTCGACGTTCCCGTCGCCGCGATCACGCTGCTGAGCGCGGAGAAGCAGTGGTTCAAGTCGGTCGCCGGCTGGGCCGTCTCGGAGCTGCCGGCGGATCTTTCGCTTTGTCGGCTGACGCTCGAGGACCACGGCGCGGTGATCATTTCCGACACCCGGGCCGATCCGCGCACGTCGAACCATCCCCTCGTCGTCTCGCGCCCGAAATTCCGCTTCTATGCCGGCCACGCGCTCGCCGATAAGGCGGGCCTCGCGGCCGGGACCTTCTGCGTCTTCGATCTGCGGCCGCGAACCTTCAACGATACGGACCTCGCGTGCTTCCGCGATCTTGCCGAGCTCGCCGCACGCGAGCTCGCCGACGAGCACCTGCGCGGCGCGCACGCGTCGCTGACGTCGAAGCTCGGTCATGCGCGCCGCCAAGCGATGATGGACTCGCTGACGAAGCTGTGGAACCGCCACGGTGCGATGGTTCTATCGAAAGCGGCGTTCGAGCGGGCCGATCGTACCGACGCTTCGGTCGGTATCGCGATCCTCGATCTCGACAACTTCAAGCAGATTAACGATACGTTCGGTCACCAGACCGGAGACGAGGTGCTGCGCCGCATCGGCGAGCGCCTCGTCGCGAGCGTGCGCGCGACGGATATCGTCTGCCGCCTCGGCGGCGACGAATTTCTCGTGATCGTCGACAATGCAGACGCCGCGACCGCCTCCACGGTGATCGAGCGCGCGCTCGAGGAGCTGTCGAGAACGCCGATCCCGACTCGGGACGGTCCGATCATCGCGTCGGCAAGCGCGGGCTTCACGGTGCGTAAGCCTTGCGAAGACCTGACGGTCGAGGAACTGCTGGAGCGGGCCGACAGGCGGCTGCTTCAGTCGAAGATCTCGGGCCGCGGACGCACGGCGCGGACCGCGTCTCGTTGGCAACCGGAAGGCCCGCCGCTGCCCGGCGAGCGCTGAAGCGCGCCCGGCTCGGGTGCGGCAGCGGTTTCGTCGAAGCCGGGAACGATCGGATCAGTCGCCGCAGTCGGTCGGATTCCATCTGCCGGTATCGTCTTCCTTGCGGAAATTTGAGCTGACGATATACGGCTCGGCGAGATGCTCGGGGTCCTCGACGATCGTCTTGACGACGATCCACTCCGTGCCGTCCGGCTGGCGGAGCAGGTCGAAATACTCGGTGATCACGGCTTGCTCGCCGTAGGGCACGCCGTTCCTGCGCACATACCCGGGCCTCACGTTCGTCGTCGTGACCTTCAGCGTGCCGTTCTCGGCCGGACGGCCCCGTCCGCTGCCGTGCAAGATCCATTCGGCGCGGGATTGTCCCTGCCACGTGCGCTCGGCTTGCGGCGGCGGCTCACCGAAATGGAACGAGCGAACCTGGCTGCCCGCGTCCGTCTCGAGCCGCATCGTCGTGTCGTTCTCCCACGAGATCCTGATGCGCCCCGGCATTCGCATGATGCCGCCCGCCCCGTAAGCCTTGCACGCGTTCCCTTCGGTCTCGTCCCGCGCCGGGTCCCAAGCGTCCGCGACCGCGCGGCCGGCCGGCGTCAGCATGATTCCGTCGTACTCGCCTTTGGGTCCGGCCATCATCCGAAAGCGCCAGTCCTCGGTGACGATCGACACCCACTGTCCGCTGAGATCGATCGGCGCCGCGTCGCGCGGGGAGCTCGCCGGAGCGAGACCGCCGCGGCCGGGCTGGCCGACGGCATCGCCGGCGAACAGCATGCCGACGACGATCGTCGCCGCTGCCGCCTTCCCCCATGTTGCGATCGAACGCTGCATGATTCTCGTGCTCCCGCTCGGTCCGTCACTCCCGCTTCCCGTCGGTCAGGCTGCGGTACGCGGCTTCGATGAACCTCTCGATCGTCCAGGGGCCGTCCGTCGACCCGAAGCGCGGATCGTAGTCCTTCGTCGGCTCGGCGGCCTTGATCTGCTCGAGTGTCATGCCCTGCTCGATCATGTGCCGGAGCCGATCGCGAATGATCAGCACCATCGAGCGATAGTCCAGCACGTCGCCTAGATTGCTGATTCGCCCGTGCCCGGGGATCACGAGCGTGCCGCCGTCCTGCCCGTAGACGGGAATGATCAGATCGACGATCGCATCGAGCGCATCGACGATGCCGTCGAGGCTGCCGCCGGCCTCGAGGTCGATGACCGGGTAGCTCTCGGTCGAGAACACGCCGCCGGCAGCGATCACGTCGGAGCGCCGGAAGAACACGATGCTATCGCCGTCGGTATGCGCGGCCGGAACGTGAATGACGCGGATACCCTCGCCGTTGAAGTAGAGCCGCTTCTCTTCCTCGAAGTACGTCGTCGTCGGCCACCCGTCCGACGGCAACGCATCCTCCGACGCCGCGCCGCTCAGCCTGAACAGAACGTTCTCGTGCGCGATGATCTGCGCGCCCACGCCGGCATCGGCGATCGCGCCTTGCATGTTGCCGCCGGAAACGGTGCTACCCGCGAGCCGCAGATTCGCGTTTCCGCCGGTATGATCCCGATGGTGGTGCGTGTTGACAATATAGCGAATCGGCCGCTCTGACAGCTCGGCGACCGCGGCGAGAATCTTCTCCGACAGCGCGGCGTACTGCGTATCGACGATCAGCACGCCGTCGTCGCCGACCTGAACGGTGATATTGCCGCCCGCGCCGACCAGCATGTAGATGTTGTCCCGCACTCGCAGCGTCTCGATCTCGACGTCGTCGAGACTCCGCTGCGCAGCGGCGTCGACGACCCATCCCGCGGCCGCGAGCACCAACGCGCCGAGCGCGGTCGAGGCTGTCGTCTTCCCAGGCCTCATTCGCGCCGCCCTCCGCTCACTCCGCCGCCGACGACCGCGCAAGCTCCTTCAGCCTTTCGCGGTACTCCGGATACATGGTTCTCGCTCCGCCCATAGCGGCCTCGATCGGGATGCCGTGCCTCTCGGCGAATTCGTACAGAAACGGGTTCTGACCCGGCAAGTAATGCGGGAAATAGCCCTTCGGCAGCACGACCTCGACGACGCTCTCGCACGGATAAGGCCCGATGCGGTCTACCTCATTCAAGACGTAGTCCCGGTTCCTGATGAAGGGCTCCTCGAGGTAGACAGGGTCTTCGACGTAGACGCTCCACGTCAGGTGGTCGCCATGCCGTATGAAATGCTCGGTGACGACGGCGCGGTCGCTGCGCGCGACGCCGTTGCGACGGAGCCAGCCCTCTTTCAGGTGCGTCGTCGTGACCTTCAGCGTGCGGCCTTCCCACTCACCGGTCGAGAAGCCCATCGACGTGTGTTCCGCGTGCTCGGGCGGAGGGTCACGGCCGTCCATCCAGATCGTCCGCACCGTGTTCCACGCGAAGTGCTGGATCCGAATCGCGATCAGCTCCTGAGTGACCGTATCGATCTCTTCCCAGATTCGGATATCGGCGAAACTGTTCGCATAGTCGGCAGGATGGACCCGGCACTGGTAGTGCGGCAACGACAAGATCGATGCGCTCCAGCTTTGCGCGCGAAGCCGGTTCGCGTCGTTCAGCGGCAGGCCCGCATAGTCCCCGAGCTCCGGTCCCGGCACACGGTCCGGCCAGTCCTCCGCATATATGCTGCTCCAAACGCCCGCGAGGTTCACTTGCGCTTCGACGGGAGCATTCATGCCGAGGAGGGACAACGCCGCGAACGCTCCGGCCATCCCGAAACGGGAGACGTGCAACATACGAACACTCCTCGAACGCAGCAGATTTCTCGGGTCCTCGCCGGTCCTCTGCTCTTCCGTCCGCTCGCGGCGAGACGCGCGGTGTCGCGTTCGAGAAACATCGAATCACCACGACGACGCCGTGTGCCGCCGAGCCGCGCGCGGCGAGTAGCCGAAATGCTAACACACCGCCAAAGGCCGCCAACGGCAGCGGCTCGCGCGCTTCTCTTTCCGAGAACTCGCCGCGCCGCAAGCGGCGGCCGAGCGTGGACAGCGCTCGCCCGCACCCACACAATACGGCCGTCGGCCGCGCAGGGCGGCGAGGGGGAGGAATTCGATGAGCTCAGGCGCAGAGACGCACAACGAGCGGCTCGTCCGCACGTTCTTCGAAACTTTGAGCTCGGGAGATCTGGAAGCGCTGCGGCCTCAGATCCACGTCGACGGCAGCTGGGAAGCGACGGGCAAGAGCATCCCTGGCGCCGGCATCACGAAGGGCCGGGACAAGATCATCGACGAGCTGCTCGCGCCGGTGCGCGGCCTCTTCGTGCCGGGCGATCCGAAGGTGAAGATCCTGCGCATTTTCGGCAAGGACGAATGGGTCGCGGCGGAGTGCGAAGCACACGGCACGCTCGCGAACGGCAAGCCGTACCATAACCGCTACGCCTGGATCT
>CAYMAF010000045.1:0-18316 GCA_964388365.1 uncultured Gammaproteobacteria bacterium
CCGACGTCTCGGACGTCGACGTGCTCTCGAGCGGCCGGCCGAGCAGCAGATACGAAAGCTGCTCCTGCCGCGGCATCGGCGGCTCGGAGAAGACCGACAGCTCCGGCCGCTCGAGCGTGCCGCGAACGCGCGCGCCGACGAGGATGCCCTCGGCCGGCCGACGCACCGCCTCGATATCGAGGCCCGGCCGTGCGAGCGCGCCGCCGGCGAACAGCAGCCGCCCGGTGCGGACCTCGAGCGTCTGGCCGTACGCTTCGTACGTGCCGCTCTCGACGCGAACTTCGCCGCTTCCGGTGACCGGCTCCTGGGGCACCTCGACGACCTCGAGCGCGCCGGCGAGCCGCCCGGTCAAGCCGAAGCCGTCGAAGCGGACATCGTCGCCGAGCGCGAGCTCGACGCGCGCGTAGAACGGCCGCGAGAAACGCCGTCCCGCCGCATCGTCGGCGTCGACGATGATCTGGTCCTCGGAAACCGTGACGGCGCCTTCGATCGCGCCGCGCGGCGTGAAGCGCGCACGCGGCATCTCGACGCGACCGGTCAGCTGCAGCCGGTCCGGCGCAAGATCGAGACGCAGATCCGGCGAGACCCATACACGCGCATCCGGGGTATCGAACAGCTCGAAGTCTTCGCCGCGCAGATCGAGCCGGCCGACCGGCAGCGAATCGGCGAAACGAAGCTCACCGTCCGCGGCGAGCGAGCCGCCGCCGGACGATACGGCGCCGACGACTCGAATATCGCCGTCGCCGTCGCCCTCGAACTCGATGCGGAGCCCCTCGACCTCGATGCCCGGATCCCGGAGCCTCGCGCTGCCGCCGTCGAGCAGGATGCGACCAGCGATGCGCGGCGTGCCGACGGTCCCGGATATGCCGACGTCCATCGACGCGGTGCCCGCGGTATCGTCGACGCCGCGCACGAGATCGGCGACGAAATCGAGATCGCGCAGCTCGATACGGACGCGCGCGTCGACGACGCTCGACGCCAGCGGCTCGTCGGCGGCGGTCGCGACCGTGCCGACGACCTCGAGCCCGCCCTGCTCGCGCTCGAGCGGCAGCGCGACGTCGACGTCGAGCCGCTCGCCGTCGAACGCGAGCGCGGCACGGCCCGCGGCGAACCTCAAGCCCGGCACCGCGGTCTTGCCGCGCGATCCGATCCGTCCCGGCGACGTCTCGAGCGCGAGCTCGCCGCGCGGCCGCCCATCCTGCGGCAGCTCGAGCCGTCCCCGCGCGCCGACCGTGCCGACGACGACCGCATCGTCCGGCAGATACGGCGCGAAATAGCGCCACGCGAGCTGCTCGAGCGCGAACTGCACCGCGGAGCCGCCGTCGCGGCGCGCGGCGTCGACGCAGAACGACGCGTCCCCGCTTCGCCAGCACGCCGCCGAGAGCTCCGCGCCGGCCGCGCTCAACGCACCGGCGGCCGGAGCGTCGAGCCGCCATGCGTCGAGCTCGCCGTACGAGACGCCTCCCTCCTCGAGCTCGAAGCGCCATTCGTAGTCGGGCTGCCATGGACGCGCGAGCGCGCCGGCGACCGCGAGCGAGACCTGCGCGCCGTTCGCCGCGACGTCCGCGGACACGCGATGCGCGGCCGCGGTGCCCGCGCCCTCGAGCTCGAGCCGCTCGATCTCGTGCCCGAGCCCACGCGCGCCGCGCAGCTCGAGCACGACGTTCGACTCGGCCTCGCCCGTAGGGTCGACGTTCGCGTCGAGCCGCAACGACGCGACGCCGGAGTCGCCGACCTCGATACCGTCGCCGGCCGCGGTCGCGACGACGACGGGCCGTGCGAGCGGTCCTCGTGCGCGTCCCGCGGTTGCGAGCCGGCCCGCGAGACCCGGCCAGAAATCGGCGAGGTTCGCGCTGTCGACGTCCCATTCGATATCAATCTCGGCGCCGACGCGTCCCCGCGCCGCGGCCGCCGACTCGCCGCTCGCGAGATCCAGCCGCTCGATGACCGCCGAGCCCGACGCGTCGTACGTTCCGCTCGCAGCGAGCTCGATCGGCCGCTCGCGAAGCGTCCCGGCGACGCGGAGCCGGTCGAGGTCGGCGCGAAAGGCGCCGTCGACGACCGCGGCCGCGGCACGAAGCTCGGCATCGATCCGTCCGCGCCATTCGGGGAACAGCACGCCCGGATCGAGACTCGATCCGTCGAGCTCGGCCTCGGCCTCGAGCGACGGAGCCCATGCGACCCGGCCGCCCCCGGACAACACGCCGTCGAGCACGGATAGCTCGACGCGCTCGAGCTCGAGCCCGTCCCGGCCGCCGTCGCCGCGCGCCGCGATCCGGCCGGCGATATCGGTCGGACGATCGAGCACCGCGAGATCGCCGTCGAGCGAGAAACGATACCCGTCGAACGTGCCGGCCGCGTCGAGACGGCCGCGGTCGCTGACGAGCCGAGCGCCCTGCTGCGGCCAGACGAGATCGCGCCACTCGAGCACGGCGTCGAAGCGGTCGCCGACGCGGCGGATGCGCCCGTCGACATGGCCCTCGGGGCCGAGCTCGGCCGAAAGCTCGGCGACGAGATCGTCGAGCGTGCCCGACAGCGCGATATCGCCGCGTCGGCTCGTCAGCGTCGGCTCGCCGCGCGCCGGCCACGCGACGTCGCGCCAGGCTCCGCTCAGCCGGATATCGAGCTGCGGCGCGAGATCGACGCGCCCGGACAGCGAAAGCCTCGCATCGGATACGGCATCGGCAAGCTCGAGCGCATCGAGCTCGACAGCCTCGCCGAGCCAGCGGCCGGCCGTCTCGACGCGCAGCTCGACGATGTCGGGCAGCACGACGGCGGCCCGCCCGTCGAACGCGAGCTCGTCGAACGGTCCCGAAAGCGAGACATCGGCGCTCGCCGCGCCGACCGGCGTCTCCCAGCCGGCCGCGGCGGGCTCGATGCGGCCGCTAACGGTTCCCTCGACCGTGGGCCGCTCGAGCGCATCGCGCACGACGAGCTCCGCGCTCAGCGCGTACGGCGCATCGACCTCCGCGCGGACCTCGAGCGCATCGAGCCCGCCGTTCGCCGACAGCCGTCCCGCGATCGGCGCGCCTTCGGCGGGTACGAAGCGCCATTCGAGCGCGAGGCGCGCCGGGTACCGCCCCTCGGTCTCGATCTCGGCGCCGCCCTGCAGGCCGAGCGAAGGCCCGGCCGCATCGAGCCCGCGGATCTCGAGCGACGTGCCGCGATACGAGAGCGCGACACGGATCGCATCGACGATCTGCGGCGCGGCGTCGGGGGCGAGACGCGCCTCGAGGCCGTCGATGCCGGCCGCCCGGATCTCGATGTCCACGGGCAGCGAGAAGCGTTCGGGCAGCCGGAACGGCTCGGCATCGTCCGCCGGCGCACGATCGGTCCCGGGCAGCCGGACGAGCTCGACGTCGGACGCGAGCAGGCGTTCGACGTCGAGGGTGCCGGCGAGCAGTCTCGAAGGCCGCCACTCGAGCTCGATCCGCCCGATCGCGGCACTCAGCGCATCGTCTCGGTAACGGACGCCGCGCAGCACGATTGGCCCGACGAGCCGACCGTCGACCGCGTCGACCGCGAGCGACGGCGGCAACATCGACGCCGCGATCCGCCACGCGGCGCGCAGGCCGCTTTCGGTCGCGGCGAGCCATACGGCGCCGACGGCGGCCGCGAGCACCACCGCACCGGCGACGGCAAGCGAGCGCACTGCGATCCGCGTCATAGGTCGGAACCCACGCTGAGATGCAGGCGCACGTCGGTGTCCGGATCGTCGAGCGGATGCGCGAGGTCGATACCGACGACGCCGACTGGGGAACGCCAGCGCGCGCCGATCCCGACGCCGCGCTTCAAGTCCGGCCACGCCGTATCGTCGGCGTTGCCGGCATCGAAGAATACGGCCGCGCCGTAGTTCCCGACGATTCTCATCTCGAGCTCGGCGCTGCCGACGAGCAGGTAGCGCCCCCCGATGCGCGCGCCCTCGGCGTTGCGCGGACCGAGATCCTGATAACCGTAGCCGCGCACGCTGCCGTCTCCGCCGGCGAAGAACCGCTGCGACGGCGGCAGGCGCGCGAACTCGTCGGCACGGATCGCTCCGTACTCGCCGCGCAGCAAGATGCGCACTCGCTCGCCGAGCGAGCGCACGACGTTGCCGCTCAAACGCATGCGTCCAAACGACGTCCCCGAGCCGAGCGCGTCGCTGCCGCCGCGCATGTCCACGGACCAAGAGTAGCCGCGCCGCGGAAGGATCGGATCATCCGCTGATTTCCCCGTGAGCTGCCACCCGGCATAGAGCACGGATTCGGTCGACGTCGGCTCGCCGAGCGCGGAGAACTCTTCGCGCTCGGCCGTGACGTAGAGACGCCGCTGATAGTTGCGCCACGCATCGTGCCACGACGCGCCGATCGACTGCTGCAGCGTATCCCAGTCGCCGATCTCGAGCGCGCCGAGCGAGCCGCGCAGTGCAAGAAAATCGGTGACGACGCTGCGCCCTCGCGGAATGCGATACTCGGCCGCGACGGCCTGCTCGATATTCGAAAGCCGCAGGTCCGACGTGAAGCGGTGCCCGTACGGGTTCAGCCTCCTGAGCTCGATGCCGAGGCGAATCCGCGGCCCGGTATCGGTGCCGTACCCGAGACCGACGGTGTATTCCTGAGTGCGCCGAGGCGCGGTGTGCACGACGACCGGAATGTGTCTGTCCTCCGCGCGTTCGCGCTCGACGTCGACGACCACCTCGTTGAAGTAGCCGCTGTCGTTCAACGCCATTTGCAGCGCGAGAAGCCGATCGGTGTCGAACGGATCGCCGTAGTCGATCTGAACGAAGCGCTCGATGAAGCTCTCGGCGAGGATGTCCTGCCGGATCGTGATATCGCCGAAGAAGTAGCGCGGACCGGTATCGAGCAGCAGATGGACCTCGGCCTCCCGCCGTCCCCGATGCACGAGCAGCTCGGAGCGCCGGTACGCGACGTCGATGAAACCCGCGTTGTACGCCGCATCGAACAGCGCCTGCTTCGCCGCCTCGTAGCGCGGATGATTCAGCGGCTCGCCGGGCTCGAGGCTGATCGCCGAACGCGCCGCTTTCACGGCCGGCGCGTCGGCGCCTTCACCGATGATCTCGATCTCGACGACGCGGAGCACGGTTGGCGAGCCGGGCTCGACGACGTAGCGCGCCTCCCAGTCGTCGCCGCGCCGCTCGAGCGTCGCCTGAACGCTCGGCTCGTAATACCCGAACGGCTGCAGCGCTGCGGCAATCTCCGATTGCGCAAGCTCGTGGAGCCGGCGCACCCGGGCGTCGGACGGATCCTCGTCGTCGTCGGCATCCGGCGCCCCCGAATCGGCGCGGCCGCGCGGCGCGTCGGCGATCTCCGTGATCGACAGGAAGGCCCGCACGTTGCGCTCGAGCTCCGGCGCGAGCCCTTCGATTTTAACGTCGACCGCGGCCCCCGCATGGCCCGCCGAGATCCCGGCCAGTGTCAGGAGCGCCGCTCGCAACCGCATCGCGCGCACGCCGATCGAAAGTCCCATGGTTCGAAAAGCTCGGGCAGTTCCCTATGTGTCGAACCTTCAATGATGACACGGCCGATCGCCGTCCGGTCGGCCGCGTCGCGGATGCGGCGCTCGCAACGCCCGAACCTGGACGCGCGACCGCCGCGGACGGCGCTCCTCGCTGCTGGCACGCCGATTGCATCGCGCCGTCGGGACCAAGCGGAGGGACCCGTCCATGGCGAAGGAAGACGCAAGAACCGTCGAAGGACTGCTGCTCGGCGCCGCGGCGGGCACCGTGATCTGGACGATGGTCGCCGTGCTGGCCGCCTACGCGTGAGCCCGCGATCCGCGCAGGCCGCCCGTGCCTCCGGCCGAAGGCTGAGGGGCGCTCCGGCAAGCCGGCGGCGGCAGCGAGGCGGACGCGGCGCGCGGCGCCGCGTCCGCCGCGGCTGAAACGAATTCACGCGACGACGATGAAGAGCTCCGTATGCAACTTCGACGCGCTGGACGCGGTCGAGCCGTACGACGTCTGCATCGTCGGCGCGGGTCTCGCCGGGAGCGTGCTCGGGCTGTGTCTCGTCCGCGCCGGCTTGCGCGTGCTGATAATCGATTCGGCGGCGTTGCGCGAGCTCGGCATGCCGCGGCCGCGGCGCTGCGAGGTCAACGGCGATACCCGCTATGCGTCGGTGCGCGCGAAGCCGTGGGACGGAGCCTGCGAGCGTCTCGAGCGCGGCGAATTCCGTGCTCACCCATACGACGGCCGCGCGAATCCGTGGCCGATCGGGTACGCGGACCTCGAGCCGCACTATCGGACCGCCGAGCGGCTGCTCCGAGTACGCGGTCCGTCGTCGCGGTCCGGCCGCTCGCTGCCGCGCCGCGAGCGGTGCCGCGGCGAGCGTGCGCTCGAGACGTTGATTCGCCAGCGCGGCATGGAGGTCAGGGGACTCGCGCTCGCGACGCCGGGCGCCGGCAACGATCGATTCCTGCCGGTCCGCGAGCTGCTTCCCGAGCTCACCGCCGCGCGCGCCGGCACGCTGGTCGCCGGCGTGACCGTGACGCGACTCACCACCGACGGCAACGGTCGAGTCGTCGGCGCGACGTGCCGCGCGCCGGACGGGTCGAGCAAGACGGCTCGCGCGAAAACCTATGTCGTCGCCGCGGGGGCGATCGAAACGCCGCGCCTGCTGCTGCTGTCGCGCAGTCAGCGCTCTCCGGTCGGGCTCGGCAACGAGCACGACCGTGTCGGGCGAGGCTTCGGCGATCAGGCGATCCTCACCGCGTGCGGAGGCCTCCCGCACTGCGCACGATGGCCGGCTCGCTCTCTGCCGCTGCATACGGAAGAGTTTCACCGGTTGTTCCGGCGCGAAGGTCTTGGCTCGATTCATCCTTTCGTCCGCTCGATCGGCCTGCTCGAGCGAGCACGGCAGCTCGACGGCGGCGTGCCCGGATGCGTTGCGGCCATGCTCACGGCATGGCGCCGTTTGCCGCTCGCGGTCTCGTGTCGGGTCGAGATTCTGCCAGCGGAAGCGAATCGAATCAGCCTGTCGGTCGCGGCGAAAGACGCGTTCGGCGATCCGATCGCACACCTCGATTTCGACTATTCGCAAGAGGATCTGCGCCTGATCGCGAAAGTGCGCGCGTGGCTCGATCGTTGGCTCGATCGATTCGGCGCGCTCGAGACGTCGCAACGCGAAACCGACTGGGCAGATACGCCGACCGGCACATGCCGGATGGGTGCAGACCCTCGAACGAGCGTCTGCGATGCGCGTTTGCGCGTGCACACGGCGCCGAACCTCTATGTCTGCGGCGGCGCCGTCCTTCCGCGCAGCGGCGCGCTGCCGATCGAGCTTACGGTCGCGGCGCTCGCGAGCCGCCTCGCCGACCATATCGCCGCGCGCGCTCGCTGGTGTGCGCGCTCGAGCGCTCGCCCGCAGAGGGCGGCGCCGGCACGCACGGTCGCCGTGCCCATCCCTCTCGTGCGTCGAAGGCCGCAGACCTGAACGGCGAGCGGGCGCAAGCTCAGGTCGCGCGCGCGCAGAGCCTCTCGACTTGCTCGCGGCCGATCGGCTTCAACAGCAGCTCGTCGAAAACTCCATCGTCGCTGCCTTCGACCTGCCCGGTCAGCGCGACGAGCAGCGGCGCAGTCGCGCCGCGCTTACGCCGAACTCGATAGGCGACCTCCTCGCCGCCGATATCCGGCAAGCCGAGATCGACGATCACGAGATCGAACTCGTCCTCGTCGAGTGCCGCGATCCCGCTCGTGCCGTCGTATGCGACTCGGGCATCATGCCCCATCGAGCGCAGGAGCTCGGCTAGCGCGTCGGCCCCGTCCGCGTCGTCCTCGATGACGAGCAGCCTCAGCGAGCGATCCCGCCGCCGAGCGCGTGCGTTCTCGCCGGCAGCGGAGAAAGCCTCCCCGTCGCCCCTTCTGCCGGCTTGTTCCACGGCCTGCTCGTTCCACGCGGAGCGCTCGAGCGGCAGGCGCAGCTCGAACTCCGATCCGTGCCCGAGCCCGGCGCTTCGAGCGAGCGCGCGCCCGCCGTGCAAGCGAACGAGGTTCTCGACCATCGCGAGCCCGAGCCCGAGCCCCCGCGAGCCTCCGACCGTGCCTTCCGGCGCTTGAAAGAACGGCTCGAAGACGTGCGGCACGGCCGACGGCTCGATGCCGCGGCCGTCGTCGGCGACGGTGATGCAGGCCTCCTCGCCGGCGGTCACCCTCAAGCAGATTCGCCCTCGTTCGCGCGTGTACTTCACCGCGTTGTCGAGCAGATTCTCGACGACCTGGGTGAGACGCAGCGGATCGCCGCGCACGAGGACCGGCCGAGCCGGCACGCTCCATACGAAGTCGCGCTGCTTCGCCAGAGGATCGAAACTTTCCGCGCAGCGGCGCGCGATCGTGCGCAGATCCACCGGCACTGGCTGGAGACGGATCTTTCCGCGTTGGATGCGGGCGACGTCGAGCAACTGATCGAGCAGGCGGGACAAGTGGCGAAGCTGACGGCCAATCACGTCGGCTCCCCACCGGGCCTGCTCGCGCGTCAACGCGTCGCCCTGAGAAGAGAAGATCTCGGCGACGTAACCGATCGAGCTCAACGGGTTCCGAAGCTCGTGCCCGAGCATCGCGATGTACTGATCCCTGAGCCGCACGTCCTCGTTCAGGCGCGACAACAGGTCGCGCACCTCGTATTGCCGCGCTCGCGATTTCAGCGCCGACCGCAGCGCGCTCGCGAGGGCGAGCGGAGGGACCGGCCGATGCAGGCGCACGAGCTTCACTCTCGCATGCAGCTCGAACTCCTCGAGCGCGTCGAGCGCGGCGGCGGGAGCGTCCTCCCTGAAGAGCACGATGACCGGCAGCTCGGACCACTTCTTCTGCCGATCGAGAAGCCGGCGCAGCTCGATCGAGCCGCCTGCGAGGAGCTCGTCGGCGAGCATCGCCGCCCCGGCGCCGGACGCGATCGCTCGCACGAGCTCGGCGATATCGTCGACGAATTGAAGTCGAACGCCGGCCTTGTGCGCGGCCGAGCAAGCCAACGCCCGATCCTCGGCGCCCCTTACGAGCACGAGGACGCGGCGGTCGATCTCGTCGCGCTGCTTCGCGCTCTGCGGCTGCTTTCGGATCGCCGAAGCGATAGGCTCGGCATCATCCACGCTCGTCGCCTCGTGTCGTTGGAGAGGGTGCGTTCGGGGAATTACTCGGGCCGCCGCCGACGGAATCGACGGCCATGAGGGGGGCATTACGCCAAAGTTCGGCCGGAGGAAGCAATAGCCCCCGCGCGAGTTCCCCAGATCGATATATCGTCTAATGAGCTTGCGTGCCGTTCACCGTGTCGCATTGCGGCGACTCGTCGGTCGCGGCGTGACGGCGCGCTGGAATACCCCCGGCGCTGCGGCTAGCTCCGGATGCCGACGTCCGCGGACACCGTATAGCGCTTGCGTACGGCGAGCGAGACCGCGTCCCGGCTTCGCTGCGGGCCGATCGACGAGTCGCTCTCGATCGCGGCGACCTCGTCCGCGAGCGACTCGTCTTTGATCGCGTCGCGAAGCCATGCCGAATAGTCGTGCGCGCGCCGGTGGTGCTCCCACGTCTCGTCGTCCACGCCGCGGGCCAGCTCGACGAACAGCATCAGATTGTGCGCCCTCAGGTTCAGTCGATTGTCCGGGCCGCGAAAGTAGAAGCTGCGATCCTCGCCGAGCATTCCTTCGGCGTACTTTCGCGTGTGGCGCCGGCGCACTCGTCTCGGGGCATCCGGCTTCACGATCCGCGCCGGCGCCTGCGAGCCGATCGTGAACACGACGGCCTCGTCGTCCGCGGGGCTCGGCACGTCTATCGGCCGGCGCACCCTTGCCGCGTCGCATACCGCGGCGACCACGGCCGCCGGATCGCTCCCGACGGCGATGACCGTGTGCACCGTCTCGAGCACGTCGGCGGAGACCGCCTCGGGGTGCACGGTGATCAGCACGGCCGCGGGCAGATGCTCGGGCAGCACCAGCGCGAAATCGTCCCGATGCGCCGGCAGCAGATGATGGGCCTCATCGATCAGGATCCAATGCGGCCGTCCGGTCCTCGCGCGCAGCGACGCGATCTGCGGCAGCAGCTCCGCGAAGTACCTGGGCCGCTCGGCCATATCGAAGCATTGCGTGTTGACGACGACGTTGACATGCGACCGTTCGAGCAGCTCGAGCACCTCGTCGGGTTGCGGCGGGAAGTGCGCGTCGCCGACGCCGACCGCATGCTCGAGATCGCCGTAATCGCCTTCAGGGTCGAGCACGCAGAGCTCGAACCCCGCTTCGGCCATCTTCTCGGTCAGCGCCGCTGCGATCGTCGATTTCCCAACGCCCGACGTCCCGGCGATCAGCACGCTCCCTCGCTGCGGCTCGAGCGAGACCGTGCGGCCCTCGCGGTCCGTGCCGACCGGGATCGCGTGACGCGCGGGAACGAGCGCCGCATCGCCGTCGACGATGCGCCCGATCAGCTCTTCGACGCCCTCTCCGTGCGGCGCACCGAGCACCAGGTCGGCCTCCTCCTTGAGCATCGGCAGCGCATTCGAGACGGCGGCGGCCAAGCCGCACGCCTTCATGAACGCATGATCGTTCTCCGCGTCGCCGACGGCCGCGACGTTATGCGGCGAGAGCCCGAGCTCATCGAGCGCGGCGAGCAGTCCGACCGCCTTGTTGATGCCGGCCGGCAGGACCATCACAGCCCCTTTATTGAAGACGATCTGGAGCTCGAGACCGAGATCGCGAATGACCTCGAGAACGGCCTTCTCTTCGGGCTCCCACGTCGAGACGATCACGCGTCCCTTCGTTAGGGGCTCGACGCGCCGTTCCTCGAGCCGCTCGATGAAGATCGGAGGCGGCGGCTCGGCGAGCAGGCGCTCGCTCCCGTCCGCCGGGTTGTACAGCACCGCACCGTTCTCGGCGACGACTCTGTCGAAGATCGCGAGATCCCTGCAGACGCTCTTCAGCCCGTCGAGCTCCCTGCCGGTCACGAGCACGACGCGGCGACCGGTCTCCTTCAGCCGGCCGAGCGCCTCGCGTGTCCGGGCCGCGACGATGCCGCCATGCGCCAGCGTGCCGTCGTAATCGGTAGCGAGCGCCAAGAAGTACATGCGGCGGACCGGTCAGAGCGACTTTCGGAGCTCCTGCTTGCGTTCGCTCATCCGCTGCCCGAGCTCTTCGAGCTCCTCCTCGGAAAACGCCTCTTTCGCCTTCGCGAACAGCTCCTGCTCTTCTTCCTCTGCATGATGCTCGATCAGGTCCTTCAGAACCTTCACGCGCCCTTGAAACTCCTCGCTGGTCGGCTCGGTGTTCTCGAGATCGGGCAACACGAAACTATCGACCGCTCGATGCTCCTCTTTCGCTTCGTGATAGAGCTTCTCGCCTTCCTTCGCCGACGATTCTCGAAAGGCCGGATAGAAGATTTCTTCTTCGATCTGCGTATGAACCAGGACTTCCTTCTTGATTTTCTGCAAAAGCTCGCTGCGCTTCTTCGCCGCGCGGTTCGTCGTGCTCGAAAGCTCGGACAACAGATGCCGAACCTTGTCGTGGTCTTCGCGCAGCATCTCGATCGCATTCAAAGAGGCCATGTGCTCCTGCTCCTGCCGAACGGCGCCGCGAAGCGGGCGCCCCGTCCGCGAACAGCAAGACGCGTGCCATGTCCCCGACACGCGGCCGAGCACTCAGGCGGCAAGACGGCTGCGCAGCGTCGCGAAGCTGACCGGTTTCGTCAGGTGCAGGTTGAACCCGGCATCGCGTGCGTCCGCGCGATCCTTTTCGCGTCCGAAGCCGGTCAACGCGATCAGCCGCACTCGAGCGAGCTCGGGGATGCGGCGCACGCGGCGAGCGATCTCGTAGCCGTCGATACCGGGCAGATCGATATCGACTATCGCGGCGTCGGGCTTGCCGGCCACGAGCTTCTCGAGACCTTCGAGGCCGTTCGCCGCGGTCTCGACGTCGTAGCCCGATGCCTCGAGCAACAAGCGTAAGCCCTCGCGTGAATCGTCGTCGTCTTCTACGACGAGTATGCGCATCGTTAGGTCGGCGTACGAATCAAAGGATGGGTTGCGGGAAATGCCCTGAAGCGGCGGCGAGGCGCGGCGCGGAGAGCGCTGCGCGGCCGAGGCGATTCTCCCGCAATCGCTCTATGCGACGCAAGGCCGCGGGCCGCGGCTCATCGCTCTATGCGACGCAAGGCCGCGGGCCGCGGCTCATCTCACGCGAACCGCTCGCTCCCTCGTCGAGCCTTCGGCGACGTAGCTCGCGGAATGCATGTTCTCGAGACGCCACTCGATGTCGGAGAGCCGGCCCGACCGCGGTCTGCCGAAAGCGCTTGCGAAGCGCTCGCCGTCGATCACGACCAGAAAGCTCACGTCGTCCCGGTGAACGGACTCGTCGCGTTCGAGGGCGGACAGCGTGCGCTCGTCGGCGAACGCGAGCAGATCCCACTCGCCGCGGCGCCCCGTCTCGTCGCTCGTCTTCGGGCCGAGCACCCACACCTCGCGAATCGCCTCATGACGCTGCCGCAGCGTGTCGACGTACATACCGAGCTCCTCGGGAAGCTGCGTCGGCTTGCTGCTGATATTCGGCATCGCCGCCGTCGGCATTCATCCCGCCGCCGGTTCGCCGACCGCGTCTCGATCGACCTTGGCCGCGAAGAAGAAGTCGCTCTCCGTCAATCCGCCGATCTTGTGCGTCCAGATCTCGACCGTGCAGAGCCCCCACGCGACGTGGAGATCTGGGTGGTGACGCTGGGCCTCGGCGATCGCGCCGACTCGGTTCGCGAACTCGAGCGCATCGCGAAAGTTCCTGAACTCGTACGTACGCTCCAAATGACCGGCGGCGTTCAGATGCCAGCCGTCGTCGAGCTGTCCGAGCAGCTCCTCGACACGGCTCGGCTCGAGCGGCGGCACGCCGCCGCGGCAAGGTATGCAATCGTGATCAGCGAGACTCATCGCTCTCGTCTCCAGTCCGTCGGGCCGGCGATGCCGGTCCGTCGCGATGACCCGCCGCCCGGCGGCGGCGCCCGTCGGATCTCATCGTACACCACAGGGCGCTCGATCACCTGAGGCTCAAAGTTTGAAACGCCGAATGCAGATGTTGTGCCTGATGCCCCGCGGCCCACGCGCTCTTTCGTCGCGCGAGCCGCGTGCTCGGGTGCGAGCCAGCCGCTGGGGGATGGCACGCATCTTGCTCCAGTCGCATTCCACCCTGCAGAGATGACGTGCCAGCACTCATGAGCAGAACCGGCTGGGCCGTGGGCGCGGGTATGCTTACCGTCGCCGTGCTCACGGTCGCTTATACCGTCGCGTCGGCGTGGCCGTTCGTCGACGAGAACCAGAATCCGACGTTCGCGCCGCTGCTCGAGCGGGTCCGCCCGGCCGTCGTCAATGTAGCCGTCGCATCGGCCGCTCCGTCGGCGGCGGAGCGCAATCCGCTGCTCGACGACCCCTTCTTTCGCCGCTTCTTCGAGCTGCCGGACGAATTCGAGTTTCAGCAGCCGTTGCCGCAGCAGGGTGTCGGCTCCGGGGTGATCATCGACGCCGACGAAGGGCTGATCGTCTCAAACAGCCATGTCGTGCAGAACGCGACGGACATCGTCGTCACACTGACGGATCGTCGACAATTCAACGCCGAGGTCATCGGCAGCGACCCGCCGACCGACGTCGCGCTGCTGCGGATCGAAGCCGACAACCTGAGCGAGATCGCGTTCGGCGATTCGGACGATCTGTCGGTCGGCGACTTCGTGCTCGCGATCGGCAATCCGTTCGGCATCGGGCAGACCGCGACGTCCGGGATCGTCAGCGCGCTCGGGCGCAGCGGCATCAACATCGAAGGCTACGAGGACTTCATTCAGACCGATGCGTCGATCAACCCCGGGAACTCGGGAGGGGCGCTGGTCGGTCTCGACGGCACGCTAAAGGGAATCAACACGGCTATTCTCTCGCCGGCCGGCGGTAACGTCGGCATCGGCTTCGCGATACCGAGCAACATGGTGAGCCGGGTCGTCGAGCAACTCCTCGAGTACGGCGAGGTCCGTCGGGGCCGCGTCGGTATCGGGATTCAGGACGTCACACCGGCGCTGAACGAGGCGCTCGGGCTCGGGGTCGATCACGGTGCGCTCGTCAGCGAGGTCGAGCCGGGCTCGCCGGCCGAGGCGGCGGGCATCGAGGTCGGCGACGTCGTCGTGGCCGTGAACGAGGAGACGGTCGAGACGTCGACCGAGCTCCGCAATGCGATCGGGCTGATGCGCCTCGGCGAGACGGTGAGCCTGACGGTGATTCGCGACGGCGAAACCCGCAGCGTCGACGTCCGCGTCAGCCCAGCGCCCGAATCGGCCCAGGCGCCGGAGCCCGGCGATGCCGGTCAGGCGAACCGGGTCCGAGCGCTCGAAGGCGCCGAGCTCATGACTTTGGACGCCGGCGATCCGCGATCCGGCGGCCGCGGAGGCGTGATCGTCACGAACGTGCAGCCGGGCAGCCCGGCGGCGCGCAACGGGCTGCGTCCGAACGACATCATTCTCGGCGTCAATCGCATGGACGTCACGACGGTCGAAGAGCTGCGCGCGACCCTCGAAGGCATCACCGGGGCGACCGCGCTCAGGGTCGAGCGCGAGGGCCGACAGCTTTTTCTCACGATCCGATAAGGCGGCAGCGCATTGATCACCTCGATCGGCGAAATCGATGCGAGCCCGCTCGCATCAAGGAGAGAACTGAAAATGCAACCGCGTCACGACCCGACGGCCCTTCCGCGGCCTCCTCGCAAGCGCGATCACGCGGAGCGCCGGCTGCCGCTCGACCGCGCACTTCACGAGGTCCGCGCCCTGATGGCGGCGTCGCAGCGCAGCGGTCCGGGCTACGGCTGCGTCGATTGGTACTTCTACGACGAGCGGACGGAAAAGCTGCCCCCGCAGTGAGCGCCGCCGCCGTCCGGATGCGCAAGAGCCGCCGCCGCTTGCGGCGGCGGCCTGAGCGGCCCCTCGTGTTATCGTCGCGTGGATGTTGCGCGAGCGCGGAATTCTGATCGCCCTGCTGATCGTTCTCTCGGCCGCATGGGTATTCGTCGAGCTGTCGGACGAGGTCATCGACGGCGAGACGGCCCGTATAGACGAGTCGATCCTCCTCCTATTCCGCTCGCCGGACGATAGAACCGATCCGCTCGGTCCAAAGTGGATCGAGGAGACGGCGCGGGACGTCACCGCTCTCGGGGGCGTCGGCGTGCTGGCGTTCGTCACGCTCGCCGCGGCCGGCTTCCTCGCACTGCAAGGCAAACGGCATCTCGCCGCTTACGTGCTGCTCGCGGCCGGCACCGGCATGTTGCTCAGCATGTTGCTCAAGGCCGGATTCGATCGCCCTCGCCCCGACCTCGTGCCGCATGCGCAGACCGTCTACACGAGCAGCTTCCCGAGCGGCCACTCGATGATGTCCGCGGTCACGTACCTGACCCTCGGCGCACTGCTCGCGAACGCGCAAACGTCCTGGGTGCTGAAGGGCTATCTGCTCGCGCTCGCGGTGCTGCTGACAGCGTCCGTCGGCGTCTCGCGGATCTATCTCGGCGTGCATTGGCCGACGGACGTGCTAGCCGGCTGGACCGCGGGCGCTGCCTGGGCGCTCGCGTGCTGGAGCTTCGCGCGCTATCTTCGCCGTCGAGGCAAGATAGAGTGAGGCATCGCAGTGAGGGACGAGAGCGCGCCGGCCGGCGTGCGCCGCCGACCGGCCGGAACGTCAACGCGTAGGCTTGTCGTAGTCGCGGCCGACAGCGGGGTCGATCTCCTTCGCGCGCCCGCGTCCTTCCTGCTCGGCGCGCTCGAGCTCGCGGCGCTCCTCGTCCGACAGCGGCTCCGTGGTCTCGGGTGTGCCGCGCTCCGCCGTCTTCCGCGCGCCTTCATTGTAGCGCCGAGCCGCCGTGCGGCTGCCTTCGCCTTCATTCCTTCGGTCCGGCATACGGGGTACCTCCTGCTCGACCTTCGAGCTCGACCCGTGACTGCGCAGCAAGATCCGTACCACGGGATCGGGCTCGTGCCCGAGTAGCCTGAGCGCGATGCAATGGCTGAACCTTGCGCTCGCCGCGCTGGCCACCGCCGCCGGCTTTTTCGCCGCGGGCCACGCGCTGATCTACAAGCGCCGCCCGCAGGCCGCGCTTGGCTGGATCGCGGTCAGCCTGATGCTGCCGTTCGCCGGCGCACTGCTTTACTACCTGTTCGGGATCAATCGCGTCCAGGCGCGCGCGAGATACCTGCGCGGCGCGAAGCGCTCGAAAGCATGCGTCGGGGCCGAGAACGAGCCCGACTGGTCGCACGGCAACGACGTGACCGCGCTGCACTGCGGCGAAGCGGCCTACCCGGCGATGCTCGATGCGATTCGCGGCGCTAAAGAGTACGTTTACCTTGCGACGTACATCTTCGGCGCCAGCGGGGTCGGCGGCGAGTTCATCGAAGCGCTCTCCGGCGCCGCTCGGCGCGGCGTCGACGTTCGGGTGCTGATCGACGGCGTCGGCGCGCTCTACACGTGGCCGCGGGCCGGCCCGGCGCTCCGCAGGCGCGGCGTGCGCGCGGCGGCCTTCTTACCGCCTCGACTGATTCCGCCGACGCTGAGCATCAATCTACGCAATCATCGGAAAATCCTCGTCGTCGACGGCGCGATCGGCTTCACCGGCGGCATGAACATCGCCGCACGGCATCTCGTCGCCGACGCCGGACGCCGACACCGCGTCGTCGATCTGCATTTTCGGCTCGTCGGTCCCGTCGTCGCACGGCTCGAGAAGGTGTTCGCGGCCGATTGGATGTTCGTGACGAGCGAGTCCCTGCCGGAACGCGAGCGGGCGCAGGACGCCGCGGGCTCCGCCGCGTGCCGCGTGGTCGCGAGCGGCCCCGACGATACCCGCGATCCGCTGCTGTCGCTGCTGCTCCGATCGATCGCAAGCGCTCGGCGAAGAGTCGCGATCATGACCCCGTATTTCTTACCTTCGGCCGAGCTGATCGGCGTCCTCCAGGCCGCGGCGCTTCGCGGTCTCGCCGTGGACGTCGTGCTGCCCGGCAAGAACAATCTGCCCTACGTGCACTGGGCGTCGCGGCACATGCTCTGGCAGCTGCTCGCGCCCGGCGTCCGCATCTACTACCAGCCGCCGCCGTTCGTGCATACGAAGCTGCTGCTGGTCGACGACCGGCACGCGGTGATCGGATCGTGGAACGTCGATCCGCGAAGCCTGCGGTTGAACTTCGAGCTCGCAGTCGAGATTCACGACCCGGCGCTCGTCGCGAGCCTCGACGATCATTTCGAAGCGGCCCGGCGCGGCTCGACTGCCGTCACGCTCGACGACGTCGACGGGCGCAGCTTGCCGGCACGCCTGCGCGACGGCACGGCATGGCTCTTTTCTCCATATCTGTGACGTGTCGACGCGGAACGCCGCCGGAGCGGCGACGCGGAAAACCGGCGCACGCCTGTGATACCCTTTGGCTTCCCTCTCGAGCGAGCGAGCCCCCGAATGAAAGGCAACGATGACGTCATCGCGGTATTGAATAAGGTGCTCTACAACGAGCTGACCGCGATCAACCAGTACTTCCTGCACTCGCGGATGCTGCGGAACTGGGGCGTCACGAAGCTCGCCGAGTACGAGTACAAGGAATCGCTCGAGGAGATGCGGCATGCGGATCGGCTCATCGAGCGCATCCTGTTCCTCGAAGGGCTGCCGAACCTTCAGGATCTCGGCAAGCTGCTGATCGGCGAGGACGTCGAGGAAATTTTGAAGTGCGACCTGAAGCTCGAGCAGCAGGCGATGCCGACGCTGCGCGAGGGCATTGCGCTATGCGAGCGCGTCAACGACTACGTTTCGCGGCGGCTGCTCGAGGAAATCCTCGCTAGCGAAGAGGAGCACGTGGACAAGCTCGAGGCTCAGCTCGAGCTGCTGAAGCGCGTGGGTCTTCAGAACTACGTGCAGCTTCAAAGCTCGCCGGCGGAGGATTGAGCGGACCCGGGCTCGCGACGAGCCCGGCGCGCTCGAGCGCGGCGAGCACCGTCGACGGACGCAGGGCGCGCCAGCTATGCAACCTGGGATACCTCGCGCTCGGGATCTTGGGCGCCGTGGGCCTCTTCGATGATTTTCGCGGCGAACTCGAGGCATCGGCCGCAACGCACTGGCTTGCCGAGGCGGCGATAGATCGCTGGCGCCGAGCGAAGGCCTTCCTGCGCGACGGCACGGATCTCGCTGTCGCGATGGCCGTTGCAGATGCATACGTACATGCGGCGTAGCTTGGCGCACCCGAGAATCATTGTCAATTGCGAGCGATTGCGCTTTGCAGGCGCGACTCGAGCCGCAAAGGGCAGACTCGCTGCTATCGGCCCTTGCGGGAGCGCTGTGAACACTTCCCTGTGCGCTGCGGGCTCGCCATCCCTGG
>CAYMAF010000046.1:0-18274 GCA_964388365.1 uncultured Gammaproteobacteria bacterium
GGTCGAGCGTGCGTCGGATCCGGCCGCGGTTGGGATGCACGAACGACTTGACGCGTACGACGTGGACGTTGTCGCGCACTTCCTCCTGGCGCCAGCGATTGCGGTAGTCCGGGTGAATCCGGCCTTCGGGGAAGTTCGGGACGGTGGTGATGACGGTGACGTCGTGACCCTGGCCGGCCCAGAGGCGGGCCCGCTCGAACACCCGCGACGCGGCGGCGTTCGTTTCCGGAGGGAAGTATTCGGTGAGGAAGAGGATGCGAAGGCCGTCGGAACGTTGGGGAGAGGTGGTCGATGCACGCATCCCTGGTGTCCGTTGCCATGCCGGCCCTGGGACCTGAAGAACGTGAGCAGGCGTGACCAGTCAAGAATAAGGGCTGCCGCACGAAGGACCAAACAGGAGCTGCGGCATGAGGCTGGTCTGCCGTGGACCATCAGGGAGCCAGACAGCGCGGGCGTGAGCGGGTGACAAGGATGCCAGCAGATCGAGACATTGCGACGTTGAGTCGCCCGGAACACAGGCTGGATATTCAGGCGCTTCGAGGCATCGCCGTCCTGCTGGTCGTCTTCTACCATGCCGGAGCCGATTGGCTTCCAGCTGGCTACCTGGGCGTTGACGTCTTCTTTGCATCTCCGGGTTCCTCATTACCCGACTGATTGTCAACGCTGTAGCCCAGGGACACTTCAGCTTGCGGGAGTTCTACTACAGGCGCGCCAAGCGCCTTCTCCCGGCGGCGTACGTGGTCACACTCGTCACGGTCGTGCTGGCGCCCCTGTTTCTCTCGGCCGTGGCGGTGGCCGAGATGAAGGCGCGGGTGCTCGGCGCCGTGACGTTCACGGCAAACCTGGTTCTGATGCGGCAGTCGGGGTATTTCGACGGCGCCGCCGAAACGAAACCCTTCCTGCACTTCTGGTCCCTCGCCCTCGAGGAGCAGTACTACCTCGTCGTTCCGGTCCTGCTGCTCGTTCTCGGGCGCAGGGTGCGACTGGCGGCGGTGACGGCCGCATCCGTCCTCAGTCTCGCGCTCGCTGTCGGGCTGGCGTCGACTGCACCCGACCTGGCGTTCTATGTTCTGCCAACACGGGCGTGGGAACTCGGCGCCGGCTCAATCGTGGCTCTCGTTCCGATCGAAAGGCTTCCAGCGTTCGTCCGTCGCGTTGCCTGGCTTACAGCAGCTGTCGTCATCCTGCTGGTACCGACCTTTCCGAGTGGCGGGCCTCACCCGGGGCTCGACGCACTGCTGGTGGTCCTGGCCACTGCACTGGCCGTGGCCGGCCGGACGGGACCTGCCATCGAGGCGTCGACTGTTGCCAGGTCGCTCGCCCGTGTTGGAGACATCTCGTACTCCCTGTACCTGACGCACTGGCCCGCGATTGTCTTCACGCGGGCCGCATGGTCTGATCAGCCTCCAGCCTGGGCGCTGTGGACGGCCGTCCTCGTCGCAACGATCGGAAGCGTACTGCTGTATCGATTCGTCGAGGAGCCTTTCCGGAGGGGGTTCCTGCACCAGAGACGTCTGCTTGCCGGCGGGTTGGCCGTCGCTGCGGTTGTTCTGGCCCTGCTCCCAGGCGTCACTGCCCGCGCGTGGGCCGACGACCGCGACTATACCCATGTCCGTCGCATCAACTACGGGCTGGACCGCGCGTGCGTCTTCAACGAACGTGTGCCGTTCACCGGCGAACTTCCGGAAGCCTGCCGAACCAGGGAAGATGCGAAGGTTCTGATCTGGGGTGATTCCTACGCCATGGCCTGGGCCTCTGCCCTCAAAGCACCGCTGGCTGATGTTGGCCTGGAACAGGCCACCAGGGGGGCGTGTGATCCGCTGCTGGGCATGGCGCGCTTCCCACCGACACCGATCGGTATCTACGATCGGGACTATGCTCGGGGCTGTATCGACATCCACCGCCGAATCCTCGAGTACGCGAGCCGCCGGGACCAGCTCGAGATCGTGATCCTTGCCGGCCGGTTCGCAACCATTCTCAGCCCCAACAACCTGATGCTGATCGAGACTCCCGACGGTGAGACTGAGCGTCCGACATCGATCGATCTCGCAGCCGAGGGGCTCGCTGCTCTCGCCCGTGCACTCCGCGAAGCCGGCAAGCGCGTCGTCCTTCTGGCCCCGCCCCCGGCCGACGGCAGCGACATCGGCGATTGCCTCGAGCGTCGATCCGGGCGGAGAATCTCCTTCGGCCCGGACAGATCCTGCGATCTGAAGCGCGTGGAGGTCGACAGAGTGCTCGAGGAAAGGCGGCGCATGCTGGCTCTTGCGTCGGAGTGGTCCGGGGTACCGGTGGTCGACATGACCGACTTCTTCTGCGACGACGCCCGCTGCCGGACCATGATTGACGGCACGTTCCTGTATCGGGACTCGGGCCACCTGGCCTACGAGGGAGCGGAGCTGATCGGCGAGCGGTCCGACCTGGCCGAACGAATCATGAGCATGGCGCGATGACAGGACGGGCGGGGCGACTGGCCTTGGACCTGCTGCGGTTTCATCCCCAGGGGATGCACCGCGTTGCCAGCGTCATCGACGGAAATCCCGACTACGACGTGCTCCTGGGCCGAAGACTCGACGGCCCGGAATGGTCCGTGTTGCGCTCCAGCGGCGACAGCGACGAAATGCGCCAGGCTGCTCTTGCGCTGTTCGAGGCGAAGCTCCGGCAGGGGCCCTCGAAGGTGTTCCTTCCGGCATGTCCCGGCATCTGCTGCGACGGAGGCACGGCGAACAATCGACGCGAGTTCGCCTTTTTCGAACGCCTGACGAACATCAGGTTGTTCAACTATTCCGACAGCGGCTCCCGACCAGCCCTCGTTCCAGAAGCGGAGCTGGAGGAGGCCCGTCGTCTGCTGATCGCGGATGCGCGGGAGTTCTTCGAAAACAGGAGCTCGCTGTCGGCAGCTATCGTTCACCAGCAGATCCTTTACAGCCGGACCCTGCTGGATTCGGCTGTGGCCTTCTCGGATCCCGATTCGGTGAAGCCTGCTGCACTCGTCCAGGCCAACGATCATTCGGCAGCGCGCGTAGCGCTGTCGATGGTCATGAAGGCGCTCGGCGTTCCCAGAGTCTATCTGCAGCACGCTGAGGTCACGAATCACTTTCCGCCGCTCGACTTCGAGTACAGCGTGCTCCGCAACCGTCAGTCACTCAGGACGTACGAGCAGATCGGACCAATTGCCGGACGGGTCTATATCCTGTCGCGCCACGACGAGCCGTTCGCGCGGAGTCGGCTGCAGCGGCCCAGGGAAGAGCCGGTCACCGTTGTCATCTATCCGACGTCGCGTATTCGCGGTGAACAGCTGAAGGATGTGGTGGCAGCACTGTCGAGTAACCCGTTCATCGCGCGCGTGCTGATCAAGGCGCACCCGGCCAGTCGTGCTGCCGACTTCGCGTCACTGGATGCACCTGGGGTCCGGCTGATCAAGGATATCCCGGCCGAAGATCACGTCGCGCTGGTCGGCAACTCCGCGGTCGCCATCGAACTGCTGCATTTCGGCATTCCCGTGTACCAGAACTTCGACTTCGATCCCATCGCACCGGACTACTACGGGTTTGTCCGGCGAGGGCTGACGAAGCACGTGCCGCTGCAGGCGTTGTCAGGCGCGTTCTGGACACCATACGACGTGAGTGCGGAGTGGCTGGCGGCCTATGCCGAGCTGGATCCCTCGGTGGACGGGACGCACGAACAGGATCAGCAGGAGTTTGTCGCTGAAATGAAGCGGCTTGCCGGCGTGGCCGGGGCATCGGCATCGCGCCGGTCCCCCTCCCGACGGAGGGGGCCCGTCCGGGGGCGGCTGCGACGTCTGGCTCGGGATCTGCTCGCCCGCTCGATCCACTGGAGTCCCCGGCCGGCTTCGAGAGTCGCTCTCGCGGCCAGCAGAAGGCTCGAGCGTCTCGGTCGGCACGCATCGGAGCTCGGTGACCACCTCGCCAGGTTCGTGGCAGCCCACACTCGTTCAGGGGGCCCGAATGCGGGCGAGAAGTCGGCCGGGGCAGCGGCCGCACATGAATCGCACGGCAGACAGGACACGTTCAAACTGGTCGAGTACACCCTTGCCGAGGTGGACAATCCGGGGCACTGGATGCAGCTCAACGAACGTGCCGGTGCCATCCCGCCCCTGATCGTCGTCGACGTTCTTGAGACGCTGTTTCAGGGGCGTGCTCCGGTGCTGCGGAAGATTCTGGACGCGACCAACGAGTGGCCTGATGGATCGGCCGCCGGAACATGGACGTATCTCCGGAAAGTGATGTGGTCCAACCGGGACATTGGTGCCGCCGAGCTTTCCGATATCGCCCGTTTCGTCTACACCTACTCAGGTGCCGCGCGGATGCGGGCCAGGCTCGAGCATCTTCTGCTGCAGGTCATTCTTCGATCCGGATCCTGTACCCACCTTGACGAATTCTGGTCACGCGCACGAGAGGTTCGCCGAGAGTCGCTGCCACCGAATCGAAGAATCGAGCTGATTCGCAGGCTCCGTATGGAGCCAGGGCGCGAGGCGGAAGCGCGGCAGGAGCAGGCCGCGTTCGAGGCCCAGGCGTCGGCCTTCGAACTCTTGAAGTTCCGGACGATGGACGTGCTGGAAGGGCGGGGTGTGCCTGGGTGGGGCCACGCGGAGGCAGAGGCGGAGTTTGCCGCCACGGCACCGTCCAGCCTGTCGCGTGAGTACGAGGCGTACCTCAAGCCGGTGTACGACGCGCTGCGCACGAGGATGCCCTTCATGGACGTGCGCACGAACCGCGAGGCTGCGAAGGAACTGGTGTCACTGATCGAGCGTGCGCTCGACGGCCGCCGGCCGTTCTCGCTGATTCGGCTCGGCGACGGGGAAGGCTACCTGTTTCCGGACGGTCCGTTCTTCCGTGCCGAGGATCGTAGGAACCGGGAACGCCACTGGTGGGGGATAGAGCTTACGGTGGAGCGGCGGGACGCGATCATCGCCGAGGCCCGACGGGCCGTCGCGGAAGCGGACGTCGTCGGCATTCCGGCGATCTATCGCTTCATCCGGGATCACGGCGATCGCAGCTACTCGCTGACGCAGACGATTCAGGGGCGAGGCCTGCTTCAGGCTCTGCACGAGATTGCAGCGCTGGCGGCTCCTCAGACGCTGATGGCAGAGGATCGGGTCAACGTTGCGCTGTTCAGCGACGTCGACGCCGTTCTGTCGCTTGCAGGCCGCGCTGAACATGTCGTGATCGTGTCGAGTGTCCGGCCGGAGTGTCTGCCGGACAGCATTCGTGGATTCCCGTGTCTCACGACGATTGGTCTGCCGACACACAGCCGAACGTCGCTGAACGATCGGTATGTTATTCGCGACGAGGTGCTGCCACTGGTGTATTCCGAGCTCCTTCAACAGCTCGAGCCGGTCACGACGCCAGGTGCCCTAGTCCTGGTAGCGGGCGGGATCATCGGCAAAGTGTTCGTCGGCCGGGCGCGCGAACTGGGTGCGGTCGCATTGGACATCGGCAGTGTGCTCGACGACTGGATTGGCGGCGGTTTGCGCACACTCCGGTAGCGCGAGGCATTATCGCCAGACAGCACCCGGACGTTCCTCAAGCCGACACCGCTGACTGCGCAGACTCCAGTTCGACCCGGCGGATGACCTCCACCGCCGCGGCGATCCCGCTTTCCTTGTCGTGGAGCGGATTCCCATGCACGATTGTCACGTTCTGACGCCACACGTCTGTCCCATCGGGGTTACGGCGCCACGAAGTGTTGCGTGTGGTCGAGACCAGGATCGTTCTGGTGCCCGCAGCTCCAGCAAGTTCCCCGGTCGTCGTAAAGGGCGAAATGACCCAGTCAAGGCAGGAGATCAAAGCCAGCTGTCCCTCCAAATCATCGATAAGGTCGAGGCCTGTGGGAATCCTGATGGGCAGAAATGGCGTAAGTTCATGTAGCTCTTCAGGGTCGGCGTCCGGCTGAAGGCACCAGAACTCCACGTTCGGTATTTCGGTGAGAGGCCTGAGATGCTCGATGCGGCAGTAGTGTCTATTGCGGGCCACTGTCTGCAGCATGCTGCGCCACGCCAGGCCAATCCGCAGTTTGCGGGGCGCCAGGTGCTGCTGCCAGTCGAGCCGGAGGTCGTTGCGAGGCCGGAGCAGTCGTGGTTCCGAGAGCCGAAAGCTCTTGCGGTTGGGGCGCAGGTCGGCCAGGGTGTCGAGCAGGGAGCAGACGAGGTCATAGCCCCTTCCGAGGCGCACCACGTCGTCCGACATGAACGGCACGAGCAGCCCGTTCGGCACGAGTGTTCGATCGTCCATCCTTCGGACGAACTCACGGCGATGCCGAGTCGTTGGCAGAAAGTCGATTTCAGGGAAGGACCGCTGCAAGATTCCGTGAAGTCGCGGATCGCATGTCAGGGTCAATCGAGCGAACCGACTCGCGAGTGCCGGATACAGTGAAGAGAAGCGGAGCTCATCGCCCGGACCACCTTCCAGGAGCACCAGGGCGGATCGCGTTCGGTTGATCGGATCATCAAGGGTCAGCTGCGTCGGAGGTGGGCAGCCGAAGAAGCTTGCGATCGACATGCTGATCGGGCGCTTACGATACAGTTCGTAGGAGTCCCGAATTCTCTCGGAGGCCTGGAAGACATCGAACAGGAAGGGAGAGAATGGGGGACCATTCGGCCCCGGAGGTGTCGCTGCGGAGAGTGTCTGCTCGGCCTTCTCGGGAGAGCCTGCTTCGAAGTAGCACCTTGCGAGGCCCGTGGCCGCTACGACCGCACACGATGGATCCGAAAGCAGGGCTTCCCAGGTTCGAATCGCCTCATCATGCCGGTGAAGCGCTTCCAGCGCCAGTCCCCGCGCGTGCATGAACTGCGCCCAGATTCGGGTCCGTCTACCCTCGGACAGTCGCGACGCTGCAACGAGGCCGAGAGAGCAGAGTTCCAGACTGTCTTCAAACAGCTCGGCGTCGTAGAGACAGGTCACGGCTTGAGCGATGGTATCTACGCTGTAGCGAGAAGCAGTGATCAGCTCCAGTGCCGATTCTCGTGTCACTGTCGGGGGGACTTCGCCAAGGGCACGAAGCTGACGGCGTCCGGCAGCATTCAAGGGATACAGTCGAACAGTCTGCCAGGCCGCTTCGCGAGCCTCATCAAGGCGGCCCATACAACTCAGCAGGTGCGCCCGTAGCTGAAGCGCCCGCAGCAGCGTGGGGTCGATTTCGAGGGCGGCTTCGACCCGGGTCAGGGCCTCTTCGAGTTTCCATTCCGACAGAAGTCCTTTGGCTTCCTGCAGCAGATGCTTCTGCGCCTGGACTTTCCCTGCCGGTGAAGCCTTCGTCCGCCCACGTCTGCGCAGCGACCGTGTGACCCTTCGGACTTCCCTCCTGAGCGAAAGCGGGACGACACGCCGGTACAGGGAACGGAGCACACCGTCTGGGGCCAGTAGCGACGGAACAGTCATTGCGCCTGCCAAGGTTCGTCTCGCTTCCAGAGGCTATCAAAATAGAGCCACGTAGCGGGGGTGAGTGCCAGGCGTGCTGGAGTACGGTCGACTTCGCGAAAACCCGGGAGGTGCGCAGGATCGATAACCCCCCTTGACCCTGGCCAGGGAGCATCAGGCTTGTACTTGATGTTGTGCATCAGGAACATACCAGCAGCTGACGACGCGGCACGGAGGTACGAAAGCGCGACTTCAGGAGCCATTTCCTGAAAGCTGGCAGCGTTCCAGAGCAGGTCGATCGCGGCGCCGCGAACAATAGGGAACAGCCAGTTCGGAAGGATGTTGATCTTCCGACGGCGAATGTCGTCGAAGGAGCGGAAGGTTCGCGTCGTTCTGTAGTCGACCACTTCGTCACTGTCGCTGAACACTGCGGCAAGGTACTGGTGTGCGACGTAAAGCTGCGTCGGAAGGTCGAAGAGGACGATTGTCAGATCCGGGTGGGCCTTTTTCAGCAATTCTGCCTGCTTACCCGAACCGCATCCCACCTCGACGATCGTCTGGCGCTCAAAGCGCACGAACTTCGAGACGTAAGCGTATCGACAATAGAAATTGAGCCACGAAAGCGTATAGAAGCGACCGTCGATGCAGAAGCCTTCGGGAGAAGCGACCTGAGAAGGTGAGAGCTGGCTGATATGTACCGCACCTTCGCCGAGATAGCAGGTGGCGGCAGCATGGTAGAGGTCAATCGGGCTGCAGCGGTCGAACGACGGGTTCAGGTCGACCGCTCCAAAGGAGGCCAGCACGGCGCCTGGCGTTCCTTTCGGATGCCGTCGCGACCGGAAGTCCTTGAGTCCCTGCTCTCGAAGGTAGGCCAGGAACCGATCGGAGTACTGGAGCCAGCGTGCCGAGGCTCCGAACTCTCCGGAGCTCCGCAGATAGTCCTGCACCATGAGCTCGAGCAGCTGCGGATCATCGACAACCTGTTGCCGCATGCATCTCACCGGATCCTGCCAAGGCGGCTCCACAGCGGGAACCGCCTCCTATGCTGAAAGAGAGGACTACCCTAAGGTCGCAGCGGACCTGCCGTTGCCGCGTACCGGACCACTACCGGCGAACGTTCACGTGACCAACCGCGTGACGGGCGCGCTGCTCTGCGCGGAGATCGGAGCCGCGGCGCGGGGAGCGCCAACAGTATAGTCCCGACACGGCCGCCTCTGACCGGTCTTTCGACCTTCGAGAGCATCGGCTGTAGGAGGTATCAGACCCTACTCTTCCCGATCAGCTCCCATGTCAGCGGCGTCCCCCGCTTCGCGCCCGCGGGCAGCCGAAGGCCCAGGACTGCATCCAGATACTTGGGCGGCAGGCCGTAGCCGGGGCGAATCGACCGGACGTTAGATTCCGTCAGCACCCCGCCCGGCAGGACGTCTTCGACGATGTAGAGGGAGCGGCGGAACTGGAGCGACTTCCGTTCGGCTGCGACCGGTCCGTACGACACACTGCCGAGTGCCTGCCAGGCCCGCCTCGACTCGTCGACCAGCTGCCGGAACTCGTCCGGCTCCATCGAAAAGGCGCTGTCGACACCGCCGTCAGCTCGTCTCAGTGTCAGGTGTTTCTCGATGACCGTTGCGCCGAGGGCCACGCCCGCGATGGCGGCGCCAACGCCGAGCGTGTGATCGGACAGGCCGACTTCGCAGCCGAACAGCTCCCGCATGTGTGGAATCGTCAGCAGGTTGCTGTTCTCCGGCGTCGCCGGGTACGTGCTCGTGCACTTGAGCAGCACGAGCTCGCGGCAGCCGGCATCGCGTGCGGCTCGGACGGCTTCGTCGATCTCAGCGACCGTTGCCATCCCGGTCGAGATGATGACCGGCTTGCCAGTGGCGGCGACTCGGCGAACGAGTGCCAGATCGACGTTCTCGAACGAGGCGATCTTGTAGCACGGCGCGTCCAGGCCCTCGAGGAAATCGACGGCCGTGGCGTCGAACGGCGTGCTCAGGCAGACGAGCCCGCGCTCGCGCGCCCGGCGGAAAATCTCCGCCTGCCAGTCCCACGGGGTGTGGGCTTCCTGGTAGAGCTCGTACAGCGATCGGCCCGCCCAGAGGCTTGGCGGGTCGCTGATGACGAACTCGCCCTCGCGACGGTCGATCGTGAGCGTGTCGGCCGTGTAGGTCTGCAGCTTAATCGCATCGGCGCCGGCATGTGCGGCCCGGTCCACGATCTCCAGGGCCCGGTCCAGCGACTGGTTGTGATTGCCGGACATCTCGGCGATGACGAATGGGGGATGTTCCCGTCCGATGACGCGGTCGCCGATCCTGATCATGTCTGCCTGCTCCTTTCGCCGTCCGGCGCTGCGTCCTGCCCGGGCGATCCGATGTCGAGGACGAAGACGCGACAATTGGCGTCACCCCGCTCTTCGAAGCCGCACCGTCGGAACACGGCAAGAGACGGCGCGTTCGTCGGCTTGACACTGGCCTCGAAGACCGTGACGCCTAGTCGGCTCATGGCTGCCACACCGAGTTCGACGAGCCGCCGTGCCAGCCCGCGTCCCCGGGCGTGGCGGGCGACCGAGTAGCCGATCCCGGCGATTCCGTTCACGACGTCGAACCGGATCTGGCCTACCGGGTCGGTGCCGTCGAGCATCACGAAGAGATGGCTCGAGGGATCTGCCATTTTCTGAGAGAACCAGTGCACGTGGGCCTCGTACGGGATTGGCTCGCCCGAGAATGACTGCCGCCGGACCTCGGGGTCGTTCGCCCACTCGTAGTACAGATCCACGTCGTCCGGAGTCGCGTGTCTGAGAGTGATATCGCTCATATCGCGTCCAGGAGCCGAGTCGCCACGCGTGGCGCTCCCAGCCCATCAACGGTCGACCACGCATCGCGGCTCATCCGGCGAAGACGCTCCAGACGGCTGACGGCGTCCCGGATGACGGCCGCTAGCGTTCCCGGCGTCAACGCCGCGGCGTCGCCGGCATAAAACGCCAGGCCCGCCGCGTGCAGGCCCCGGCAGCTCGGCGCCTGATTGTCCGCGATGCTGACCAGGACCGCTGGCAGGCCGAAGCAGAGACGCTCCCAGCTCGTAGAGCCGCCGGCGCCCACGGCCAGGTGCGCGCCCGCCATGGCCTCGGTCAGACTGGGCAGCGGCCCGCGAACTGTCGTCCGCCCCCGTGTCGACGCCAGTCCCAGGAGTCGCTCGCGGTGGGGATAGTTCGCACCAACGACGACGTCCAGCTCAAGGCCGGCCAGGTCGCGTTCGCTCATGGCCCGCACGGCAAGGCCCGTAGCATCGTCCAGATCGCTGCCTCCCATCGACACCAGAACGCGCTGGATGTTGTCCAACTGGGGCCGTGCCGTGCGTCGGTACCGGGCGTACTCCTCGGATAGTAGTGCGAACCGGGGCCCAAAGAGCGTCGCGCACTGCGCCGGCAGCAGGCCCCGGTAGCGCACCTCGCCCGGAGTGTCCGTCAGGGTCTGATCCAGCAGGATGTCGCAGTCGTGAGGCCGATTGGCCAGGTCGTCGATCACCATCAGCCGTTTCACGTGGGGCCGGAGGGCGGTTTCCCAGGTGGCGTCGAGCTCGTAGTGATCGACGACCAGCCAGTCCGGATGCGTATATTTCAGCCGGTCGATTGTTGCGAAGGCATCGGCAGCCTGTTCCAGAACCGGGTTGGCAGGGGGGGGCAGCTCCTCCACGCCGAAGCCCTCGCGCCTGAGGCTGTGGAGCTGATGGCCGGGCCAGGCACGGCTGACGAACGTGACCGTCGCCCCGTGCCGACGAAGGGCCTGCGCCAGGGCCAGACAGCGCCGGATGTGGCCCGAGCCCATTCGAGTCGATGCATCGGCACGTATGGCGACCTTCATGTCGACAGGTCGTCGGCGGCTTCCGTCTGCAGCGCCCGCCACACCAGTTCGGCCAGCCGCCAGTCTTCCTCCGTGTCGATGTCGTGCGCCCGCCAGCGCGGCAACTCAATGCACGTCGACCGTGGACCGAAGATCGGGCGTTCGGCCAGCCAGGCGTCGACCCGGCCGAAGTAGAACTGCCCGGCGTCGTGCAGCGCACGCGGCAGGTCCTGAGATCGCACGGGGAAGCGATCGGGAAAGAACATCTCCACGCCACCGTCTTCGCGGGGTCTGAAGCTCCGGAAGATCGGCGAGGCGTACTCGCATGCCGCCAGACAGTAGTCCCAGGCGCCCTCCGTCATTTTCCCGTAGGCGCGCTGCAGGTCGTCGGCATCGAGGAACGGCGTTGCCGGATAGATGCAGCAGACGAAGTCCAGCTGCGTCAGTTCGTCGAGCGCCCACCGGGTCGCATGTGCGACGACCGGAATGGTGCCGGTGTGATCGTCGGAGAGATGGGCCGGGCGCAGGAACGGAACGTCGGCACCGAAACTGCGGGCCAGATCCGCAGTCTCGTCGTCGTCGGTCGACACGATGATGCGTTCGAAGAGGCCGGAGCGTCGGGCGGTCTCTATCGGGTATGCCAGCATCGGCCGCCCGCCGAACGGGCGGATATTCTTACGCGGCACGCGGCGACTGCCGCCACGGGCTGGAATAACCGCGACGGCCGTCATAGTGCATCGCGCAGGGCTGCGACGACTCGATCCTGCTGCGCTTCGGTCATGTCGGGGAACAGCGGCAACGTGATGGCCGAGGCGTAGTAGGCCTCGGCCTCGGGGAAGTCCTTGTGGTCGAATCCGGGAAAGTCCGGTTGTCGGTACACAGGAATGTAGTGCAGGTTGACGAGGATTCCCCGGGCGCGTAGCCGCTCGAAGACTTCGCGATGACGGGCCACGTGCGACGGCTTGAGCCTGATGATGTAGAGGTGGAACGCTGAATAGTCCCGCGGGTCGCGCCACGGCCCGTCGACCGGCAGATCCGCCAGCATCCGGTCGTAGCGTTCTGCCAGGGCGTTGCGTCGTTCGATGAAGCGATCCAGCTTCGACAACTGACTCAGGCCGAGTGCCGCCTGGATGTCGGTCATCCGATAGTTGTGCCCGAGATCAATCTGCTGGTAGTACCACGGCCCGTCCGGCGCGTGCGTCATTTCGTCCGGATCGCGCGTGATGCCATGGCTGTTGAGCAGCGCCATCCGACGGGCGAGGTCCGGGTCGTTCGTCGTGGCCACGCCGCCTTCTCCGGTCGTCACGATCTTGACCGGGTGAAAACTGAACACCGTGATGTCCGAGTACTCGCAGCTGCCGACCTTCGAGTCGCGGTAGCGCGAGCCGACAGCGTGTGAGGCATCTTCGATGATGCGGAAGCCGTATTCGTCTGCCAGAGCGCGGATGCCGGCCATGTCGGCGGGATGGCCCGCAAGGTGCACGGCAATGACCGCTTTTGGCAGACGGCCAGCGCTGCGGCTCCAAGCGAGCTTGCGGGCGAGGCTGTCGACGCTCAGGTTGTACGATCGGCGATCGATATCGACGAAGTCCACGTCGGCGCCGCAGTAGCGTGCGCAGTTGGCGCTTGCGACGAACGTGATTGGGGAGGTCCAGACGAGATCACCCCGTGAGACACCAAGCGCCCGGCATGCCAGGTGAAGCGACGATGTCGCGCTGTTGGACGCGACGGCGAAGGCGGCGCCCACGCGGTCCGCGACCGCCCGCTCGAAGCGGCTGACGACCGGTCCCTGCGTCAGAAAGTCCGAGCGCAGCACCTCGACGACGGCCCTGATGTCGTCGTCGTCGAGGCTGTGGCGCCCGTATGGGATGGGCCCGTCAGATCCGGCCGATCTTGTGTCGATTCGCATCGATCCACGCCCGCAGTTCTTCCCGGGTCATCCACTCGGTATTGGTGTCCGAGCGGTACACGAATTCCGGCGGCCCCTTCCGCCCGTCCTTGATCCGTCCGGGATCCTTCGCCCAGTCGTTTATGGCCGGCAGGATCTTGTAGTAGCTGTCGTACTCGTAAGTGTAGGGCGCGTCCTCTTCGCCGATCATCTGCTCGTGGAGCTTTTCGCCGGGGCGGATCCCGATGTAGCGGGCCTTCGCCCCTGGGGCGACCGCTTCGGCGATGTCGAGGAGCTTCATGGACGGGATCTTCTTGACGTAGATCTCACCGCCGACCATGTCTTCGAACGCGTGCCAGACGAGCTCTACCGCCTGTTCGAGGCTGATCATGAACCGGGTCATCCGCGGATCCGTGATGGGCAGTTCGCCGGTCTCTGCAAGCGACAGGAAGAGCGGAATGACGGAGCCACGAGAACCCATGACGTTGCCGTACCGGACGACCGCAAAGCGGGTGTCCCGGCCGCCGACATAGGAATTGCTCGCCGTGAAGAGCTTGTCGGATGCGAGCTTCGACGCGCCGTAAAGGTTGAGCGGACTGCTCGCCTTGTCGGTCGACAGCGCCACGACCCGCCGGACCTTCCGATCGATGCAGGCATCGATCACGTTCATGGCGCCAATGACGTTCGTCTTGATGCACTCGAACGGATCGTATTCAGCTGTCGGCACGATCTTCGTCGCGGCGGCGTGGACGACGTACTCGATTCCGTCCAGGGCGCGGTCGAGCCTGGCTTTGTCGCGCACGTCGCCGATGAGGAAGCGCACACGCTTGTCGCTGCCGTACGTCTTCGCCATCTCCCACTGCTTCATCTCGTCGCGCGAGAGAATGACGAGACGGCGGGGGTTGAACCGCTCGAGGGTCATTGGCACGAAGGTGTGGCCGAAAGAGCCCGTGCCGCCTGTGATCAGGATGGAAGCATTCGAAAGCATCACGTGCCTTGTCTGGCGCCGGGAGCGTCGGTGGGGAGGGCCGGCGTGACGCCCGATTCTGTGATCGGCCGGGAACAGCACAGCCGTCTGTTTGCGACCGACCGGCGGGCGTGCCCGGCTGCTGTGTGCGCATGAGTATACCCGGTGACGCGAACCAGGGCCCCGAAACAGGTCGCCGTCACGGGGCACCGACAGAGGAGGTGGTTCGCTTCGGGGCGATTCGTTCGTACAGGGCAAGCAGTTCGGATTCCTGCGTTTCCCATGACAGGTCCCGTCGCGCCGCGAGCGCGTTCTGCCGGTACTGCTCCCGGAGGTGTTCACCGGTCGTGAGCCGCCGCAGGGCCGCCGCGATGGACGACCGGTCGGCTGGGTCGACCAGCTCGCCGAGCCGATAGGCCGTGACGATGCGCCGGATCTCGGGAAAGTTGCTCGCCACCACCGGGAGCCCGGCCATCACATACTCGAACAGCTTGTTCGAGTCGGTCGTGAAGTGATTCAGGCTCGTGTTCTCGATGAGCTGTACACCGACGTCGGCGGCCGCGGTCCAGACCGCCAGTTCGTGCCAGGGGACGGCCGGCAGAAAGTGAACTCGGGTCAGCAGCCCCCGCTGGCGTACGCGTGCTTCGAGTCTTGAGCGCAGGGGGCCGTCTCCCAGGAACACGAAGTGCGCGCTGGGAACATCGGGAACGACGTCGAGCAGGGTGAACAGTCCCCGGTGTGGCTGCAGGCCGCCCTGATAGAGGACGACCACCGCATCGGCAGGCAGGCCGAGGGCGTCGTGGAGCCGGCGCGTGCGCGGCGGTTCGGCATAGTGAGGGCGATTCTGCAGGACGATCGGGCGTGGCACGCCGTACGCCCGCGCGAAGTAGTCGGCGCGCATGTCGGTCGTGGTGATCATCGCGGCCGACCTCCGGGCCAGGGCGCCTTCCACGGCGGCCACAATCCGGCCGATGCGCCGGAAGCCGCTTCGATCGGCGCTGATCTCGTGAGCGTCGTACACGACCGGACGCCGCCGCAGGCGGGCCACCAGCCAGACCCAGGGCAGTGCCTGGAGGTCGTGAGCGTGGTAGACGTCGGCGCTGGTGCGCCCGAGCTCGCGCCTGAAGCGCCCGTACGCGGGAACCGACTGAACCAGCCAGCCGGCGAGGCGGATCGGCCCGGCACCGGCCGCGCCGGCCTCGAGCCCGCGTGGCGGCCGCCGGCGGACCGTGACGGCCTCGAAGCCCAGAGGGTGCCGACGGCGTCCAAGCTCCTGGTCCCTCCAGCTTGCGGCGACGACCGTGACACTGACGCCCGCGCGGGCAAGGCTTCCGGCCGACCGTGCTACGCGGGCATCGTGGCGGAGGCTGCCCCACACGCCCATGCAGATACGCAACGACCGGATGGTGGGGGACGAGGGACCAATCACGAGCCGACGCTTCGAGGCTGGGAACGTTCCTGCAGCGCACTGGTGCGGATGAGCACCTCGGGCACGACCTGCAGGGCGCTCGTCAGGTGCAGGCGCTCGAGCTTGGTCAGCAGATCGGCGACATAGGCGACGAGGAACAGCAGGTCCTCGGAGACGGCCGACGTCCTGGCGTCCGCCTGCAGCAGTTCGACCATTTCTCGTGCGAATACATCGGGACCGGAGATGCTCAACAGGCCCACGCCGAGTGGTTCGAGTCGCCACTTCGTCCAGTCGACGACCCACGGGAGCCCCGAATCGTCGACGAACACACCGGTTCGCCCGAGCCGTGCGTTGGCCACGTACATAGGCGCAGAGTCGACCAGCGCCTGGATCGACGGCAGCTGTGCGCTCAGCTGCCGGACCGAGGCCCGCTCAGCTTCGGACGCGGCTGCCGCGGTGAGCAGGGCGAGCGGGGCGGAGGCGAGCCGGGAAGCCAGCGACGGATGGCGGGCCCGCCACAGCCGCTCGAGGTCATCGGACGGACGGATCTGCCAGAACCGCTGCTGAAGCTGCCGCAGTGTGTCCTTCGCCTGCGCAGGATCCACGATGGCGGAGAAGGGAACTTCGGCAAGGCGCCTCGTCAACGGCCCTTTCGTATCGGTCGAGACGATAGTGCCCGTCCAGGCGGTCAGGTCAGGGAGGTGCTGCAGGCACAGATCTTCGTGCTTCAGCGACGCCGGGCCCTGCGCGAAGTAGATGCGGTCGACAAACGTCCGTTCCCGACTGCCGTCGTCGAACCGGACGAGTGAGCGGACGATGATGCAGTCCGGCGCCCGGCCTTCCAGAAACGTGTGCTCGATGTGGGAGAACGGGGGATAGCCGGCAGCGGCGAGTCGGTGCCCGAGCTCTTCACGGTACGCTCGAGGCTGCAGGCGATGCCTCAGGACGGCAATGTGTCGGGGAAGGACCCGTCGGCGCGGCGGGGTCTCCGGCGTCCGCGGCTCGAGCTCATCCCGGTACTGCCAGAGCCAGGTGCCGTGCAGGCTGTAGCGCGTCAGAGCGCCGAGCATCTGGCGCATGAGAAACACCGACAGGATGCCGACGAGGACGTTCGTATACGTGCCGAACAGGAACTGCAGCAGCAGGATCGAGAAGCCAATCAGGAAGTTCGCCGTGGCGAACACCCCGGAAGCCTTGGGCCATTTCTCGTACAGGATTTCCGGGGTTTCGTCCTTCTGCGACAGGTAGCGGCGCAGAGCGATGCCGAAGAGAGTCGCCTCGATGGCCAGAACGGCGGCGAAAGCGACGAACAGCACCGGGTTGAAGTAGAGGCCGACGGCGAAGGCCACGACGAAGAACAGCAGATCGCCGTACGACTCTCCTACCTTGGCGAAGCCTGACACGAGATCGTCGGGAGGCACTGCCGCTGGATGGCCGGACCTGAATCGATCGACGGCCGCCGCCCCGGCGTGTGCGATCGATCGCGTCACGGATGCCAGGTAGATCGACAGCAGGTAGGCGGCTACGACGGCGACCACCAGGCCCACTACCCAGACGTTCTTCGTTTCGGGCGTGATGAAGGCGCGGAAGTAGGACGGTACACCGTCGGCCGTGACCAGCAGCAGGATCTTCAGCGGCACGAACATGGCCGTCACGTGCAGGACGCGCGCGAGCGCGAACGCAACGACCAGCGAGATGGTGGGCCCCGGGGCGATCGCCGCGTACGACGTGAGCAGGCTGTTGTGCCAGAACAGCAGCCGTGTGGCGCTGCGGACGATCATCGTCGATAGCTTACGAAATTGACGAAGTCCAGGAAATCGATGGACGGCACTTCGAGGCGCTCGAGGGCCTCGACGATTGTCCGGTGCCGCACAAGGCCGACCACGAGATCTGCCCGGCCGAGCGCAGTCTCGACCTCGACGAGCGATGCGTTGGGGAGGCTGGCCAGCTCCTGCGGAAGGGCGTCCACGTACGGCTCGACGATGTCGACCCGAACCGAAGGATTGCCTGCGGCGATGCCACGGGCAATCGCAACGGCGGGACTTTCGCGCAAATCGTCGACGTCGGGCTTGAACGCGAGCCCGAGAATCGCGACCGATCGAATTCCCTTCGCCGCGATGCGCTCGTTGACCCGTGCGACGATCACGGCGGGTTTGTGGTCGTTCACCTGGCGCGCTGTCCGGATGAGTCGGGCTTCGTCTGGTGCCATGGCCACCAGGAACCACGGATCGACGGCGATGCAGTGGCCTCCCACGCCGGCACCGGGCTGCAGGATGTTGACGCGCGGGTGATGGTTGGCCAGCTCGATCAGCTCCCACACGTTGATGCCGACCCGGTCGCAGATCAGTGATAACTCGTTGGCGAACGCGATGTTCACGTCGCGGAACGCGTTTTCGGCGAGCTTCGCCATTTCAGCCGTTCGCACGTCCGTGCTGATCAGGGCTCCCTGGACGAACAGCGAGTAGAGGGATCTCGCAGCCTCGGTGCACTGTGCGGTGATGCCTCCGATCAGGCGATCGTTATTGACCAGCTCGCGCAGGATACGCCCGGGGAGGACCCGTTCCGGACAGTGTGCGACAAAGATGTCACCGGCCGGCCCGCCACGCTCAGGGAACCTCAGATCGGGTCGTGCCGCGGCCAGCCACTCGCACAGCTTTTCGGTAGCCCCGACCGGCGAGGTCGACTCGAGAACGACGAGATTGCCCCTCTTGAGCATGGGGGCAAAGGATGCCGCGGCCGCTTCAATGTAGCTCAGGTCCGGCTGATGGCCGTCCCGGAACGGCGTCGGCACCGCCACGA
>CAYMAF010000047.1:0-17941 GCA_964388365.1 uncultured Gammaproteobacteria bacterium
TCGACTACTTCATGTGATGGACGACACCGATCTGCCTGCTAGCCTGCTGCGCTCCGATGCGGCAGAGGAGCCGGACTGGGAGAACGACCCGCTCTGGTACAAGGACGCGATCATCTATCAGTTGCACGTCCGCTCGTTCTTCGACTCAAACAACGACGGCGTGGGCGATTTCCGCGGGCTGACGGAGAAGCTCGACTACGTGCAGCGGCTCGGGGTGAACGCGCTGTGGCTCATGCCGTTTTACCCGTCGCCGATGCGCGACGACGGCTACGACATCGCGGATTACCGCAACATCAACCCGGTCTACGGCACGCTGCGCGATTTCCGGCGGTTCGTCCGCGAGGCGCATCGGCGGGGACTGAAGGTCATCACCGAGCTGGTCGTGAACCACACCTCCGACCAGCATCCGTGGTTTCAGGCCGCACGCGCGGCGCCGCGAGGCTCGGCGAAGCGCAACTTCTACATCTGGAGCGACACGGACAAGAAGTTTCCGGAGACGCGCATCATCTTCACGGACACCGAGACGTCGAACTGGGCGTGGGATCCGGTTGCGAAGCAATATTACTGGCACCGGTTCTTCTCGCATCAGCCCGATTTGAATCACAACAATCCGGCCGTCGTCGCGGCCGTGATCCGTGTGATGAAGTTCTGGCTCGACATGGGCGTCGACGGCCTGCGGCTCGACGCGATCCCGTACCTCTGCGTCCGCGAGGGGACGAGCAACGAGAACCTGCCGGAGACCCATGCGGTCATCAAGCAGATGCGCGCCGCGGTCGATCGCGACTACCCGAACCGGATGCTGCTCGCGGAGGCGAACCAGTGGCCGGAGGACGTTCTCGAGTACTTCGGCGACGGCGACGAGTGCCACATGGCGTATCACTTTCCGCTGATGCCGCGGATGTACATGGCGATCGCGCAGGAGGACCGTTACCCGATCGTCGAGATCATGGAGCAGACGCCGGATATCCCGGATACGTGCCAGTGGGCGATCTTCCTGCGCAACCACGACGAGCTGACGCTCGAAATGGTGACGGACCGCGAGCGCGATTACATGTACCGCACGTACGCGACGGATCCGCGGATGCGCGTGAACGTCGGCATCCGGCGCCGTCTCGCCCCGCTGATGGAGAACGATCGCTCGAAGATCGAGCTGATGAACAGCCTGCTGTTCTCGCTGCCGGGCTCGCCGATCGTCTACTACGGCGACGAGATCGGCATGGGGGATAACTTCTACCTCGGCGACCGCAACGGCGTGCGTACGCCGATGCAATGGAGCCCGGATCGTAACGGCGGCTTCTCGCGCGCGGATCCGCAAAGCCTCTACCTGCCGCCGATCATGGATCCGGTTTACGGGTACGAGGCGGTGAACGTCGAGGCGCAGAGCCGTGCGCCGTCGTCGCTGCTGAACTGGATGAGGCGGATCCTCGCGGTCCGCAAGGCGCACAAGGCGTTCGGGCGAGGAACGCTCGAGTTCCTGCATCCCGGTAATCGCAAGATCCTCGCGTATATCCGCGAGCACGAGGACGAGACGCTGCTGTGCGTCGCGAATCTGAAGCGCTCCGCGCAGGCCGTCGAGCTCGACCTCGCGCGCTTCAAGGGCTACGTGCCGGTCGAGCTGATGGGCGGCTCGGCGTTCCCGCCGATCGGCGACCTTCCGTATCTCCTGACGCTCGCCGGGCACGGCTTCTATTGGTTCAAGCTGACGGCCGGCGCGGCCGCGCCGAGCTGGCACGAGGAGTTTCTCGCGCCCGAGCCGCCGCCGTGGCTCGTGCTGTTCGATTCGCTCGCGAGCTTCACGGCCCGCGGCACCGTCGAGCGCCAGGATCTGGCGCGCCGTCTGATTCAACAGCTCGAAACCGAGGTGCTGCCGCGCTACCTGCGGCAGCAGCGCTGGTTCGCCGCGAAGGACGAGACGATCGAGAAGGCCGTGCTCGGGGACGCATGCGAATGGCGGACCGGGCGCGGACAGTGGCTAATGACGACCGCCGAGGCGCGGTTCGAGAGCGGCCGCGCGCAGACTTATTTTCTGCCGCTCGCGATCGACTGGGGAGAGGAGCGTCCGGGCCCCGAGCAAGCGGCGGCGCTCGCACGGGTCCGGCAGCGCGCCGACACCGGTATTCTATTCGACGCGTTCGCGCAGGAGGATTTCGTTCGGGATCTGGTCACGCACATCGCGCGCGGCGGCGAGGGCACGATCGGCTGCGGCGGCGGCACGCTGACGTTCGTAGCGACCGGCGCGCTCGAGAGCCTGCTGCCGCCCGATCTCGATGCCGAGCCGGTCCGCCGCCCGGCGACCGAGGGCACGAACTCGACGTTCCTGATCGGCGAACGGCTGTTCCTGAAGGCGTATCGCCGCTTGCGAGAGGGCGTGAATCCGGAATGGGAGATGGGGCGCTTCCTGACCGAGGTCTCGCCGTGCTCCGCCGTGGTCCCGGTCGCGGGCGCGATCGAATACCGAGACGAGCGCGGCCGCCGCGCGACGCTCGCGCTGCTACAAGCGGCGACGAAGAACCAGGGTGACGGCTGGAGCTTCACGGCGGGCTATCTCGAGCGCTTCCTCGACGACGCGCTTGCGCGTGCGCCGGAGTCCGCATCCGAGGATCCGGCGCGCCATGCGGACTATCTCGTGCTGATCCGCACGCTCGCGGAGCGCACGGCCGATCTGCACCGGGCACTCGCCGTGCCGAGCGGCGATCCGGCGTTCGAGCCCGAGCCGTTCGACGCCGAGGCGCTCGGCGCGTGGATCGATCGGATCGGCGCCGAGCTCGACGAGACGATCACGATGCTGCGCACGGTCGAGCTGCCCGAGGGACTCGAGATCGATCCGGAGTCGCTGGAGCAGCTCGACGGCGCGCTGCGCGCGCGCCTCGCCGAGCTTCGCCGACGACCGATCTCGGCCGTGCGCACTCGGTATCACGGCGACCTCCACCTCGGGCAGGTGCTTCTAACCGCTGGAGACTTCGTGATCGTCGACCTAGAGGGAGAGCCCGGGCGCAGCTACGAGCAACGCCGAATGAAGGCGCCGCCGCTGAAGGACGTCGCCGGCATGCTGCGCTCGTTCGACTATGCGAGGAGCGCGGCCGCGCGCAGCTACGGCGCGGAGCGCGAGGTCGATCGGGCGGAGCTCGATCCGCTGCTCGACGCCTGGCGAGACGAGGTCCGCGACGCGTTCCTCGAGCAGTATCGCTTCGCGATGGAAGGTTCGCCGTCGTATCCCGAAAGCGTCGACGACGCTGCCGCGCTGATCGAGCTCGGCGTCCTCGAGAAGCTGCTCTACGAGGTCCGCTACGAGCTCAGGAATCGCCCGGACTGGCTGCCGTTACCGCTCAAGGATCTCGACGCGATGCTCACAACCTGAGCTCGCGCACTCCGCACATCACGGACATGATGACGAGCTCGTTCAACGACGCCGCGTTCATCTTCTTCATGATGTGCGCGCGATGATGCTCGACGGTCCGCGGGCTGATCCCGAGCTCGCGTGCGATCTGCTTGCTCGAGTTGTCGCGCACGACCATCGACATGATCTGACGCTCGCGCGCGGTCAGCGTCTCGAACTTCTGCAGGACGCCGGCGCTTTCTTCCTCGTTCGCACGGCGGCGGCGGTGCCAATTCAACGCCTCGGTCACGCTGCGAATCAGCTCGTCTTCGTCGACCGGCTTCTCGAGAAAGTGGAACGCGCCGTTCTTCAGCGCGGCGACCGAGGTCGACACGTCGCCGTGTCCGGTGATGAACACGATCGGCAGCGGATCGCTGCGCGCGGCGAGCTCCTGCTGGATGTCGAGCCCGCTCAGATCGGGAAGGCTCACGTCGAGCACGAGGCAGCCCGCGCCGTCGGCGCGGTATTCGCGAAGGAAGTCCTTGCCCGAGCTGAACGTGCGCACGTCGAGACCCGCATTGCCGAGTGTCATCGCCAGCGCGTCGAGGAAGAACGGATCGTCGTCGACGGCGTAAGCCGTACCGGTAGGTGTCGTATCAGTGTTGTTCATCGGCAGGTAACGTGAATGAAAGAGCTGTGCCTCGGCGGACGTTCCGAGTCCATAGACGCCCGCCGTACGATTCGATGATCGATCGGCTGATCGAAAGCCCCATGCCCATGCCGTTGGCCTTCGTCGTGAAGAACGGCTCGAACGCACGGCGCCGCTGCTCCGGCGTCATTCCCGGCCCCGTGTCGAAGACCGTCACGCGCAGCGTATCCGGCTTCGGCATGTCGCTCGTCACGACGACTCGGCGCTCGTCGGGGGGAAGCTCCTGCATCGCGTCGATGCCGTTCTGCAGCAAGTTGAGCAGCACTTGCTGGATGTGCACGCGGTTGACGGTCACTTGCGGCAAGCCTTCCGGGAGCCGCAGCTCGATCCGGCTGCCGCGCTCCTTCGCATACGCCGCGGCGAGCGCGGCCGCTTCACGAAGCACGGCATTCAGCTCGAGCCGCTCGACCGCCGCCTCGCGCTTGCTCAAGAAGGCGCGCAAACCTTTGATGGTTGCATCCGCATGCGACGCGGCCGCCGAGATCTTCTCGAGCAGCCCCGCGAGCTTCGCATGGTCGCCGTCGGCGCCGTCGAGGCTCTTCAGCGATGCATTGCAATACAGCCGAATCGCGCCGAGAGGCTGGCTCAGCTCGTGCGCGAGGGCCGCAGCCATCTCGCCGCAGGAGTTCAGCCGCATCGCGTGCGCGAGATCGTCGATGCCGTCGCGGCCCGCCGAGCGCTGATCGGTCACGTCCGTCAGCGACGTCTGGCAGCGGCGCAGGCCGGCCGGTGCGACGCCGGTCCGGGCCAGCATCGTGACGCTGTCGAAGCGGACGGCGCGGTTGCGTCCCTGCCGGTCCTTGACGCCGAACACGGCGCTCAGCGGCCGGTCGCTCCGGCATGCATCGCGGAGGTGGTCGAGAAATCGCCGGACATCGCTTCTCGCGATCCAGCGCGAGAAGATCTGCCCTGCGACCCACGATCGCGGCCAGCCGAGCATCGACGCCGCGGCGCGGTTCACGTCCTCGACCCGGCCGTCCTCGGTCAGCACGACGATTCCGACCGGCGCGAACGTGAACAGGTCGGAGTAATGCTGCAGGGTGTCGATCAATTCCGGGGTGCGTAGAACCGCTGGCTCCATCTCCGGACGGGCGGGCGCTTGAAGATTCGCTTTCATTTGCCGTGCACGGCTGCAAGTCTTATGCCAAAAGATGCGTAGCGCTTCCTATTGATCGTTTGCTCAGCGGATGCTCTCCGACCAGCGGTCTTCACGCCGTCCGACCGCGTTCTCGCGAGGCATCGGCGGTTTGGAGCGGCCCCGGCGCGGCGATCCGCGCGCGGCCGAGACGGCTCGACACCGGGCCGCGGGATACCGTTCCGATTGACCGATTCCGATTTTTGCGCTGATCTTTGCTTTCCCTGGGCTCGGGGAAGCGATACGCAGACCGTCGGGACGCAGATCTTTCGTATGATCGTGCAGGGGGGCTGCAGCGCGGCGCGAGGGCCGCGAGAAAAAATGACAACACGGAGCACGTCATGCCTAGAGGATTCCGTCTCGCACGCATTGCCGGCATCGAGGTATTTCTCGACTGGAGCCTCGCGATCATCTTTCTGCTCGTCACGTTCAGTCTCGCGAACGTGGCGTTCCCGGCGTGGCATCCAGAATGGGGCGCGGGCACCGCGTGGCTCACGGCGGCGGCGGCCGCAATCCTGTTTCTTGCGTCCGTGCTCACGCACGAGTTCTCGCACGCGCTGGTCGGTCGGCGTTTCGGTATCGAGGTGCCGAGCATCACGCTGTTCGTTTTCGGCGGCATGGCGCATATGCGCGACGAGCCGCATGCTTGGCGCCCCGAGCTGTGGATGGCGTTGGCGGGCCCGGCGACGAGCTTCGTCCTGGGAATCGTTTTCGTCGGTCTCGGGATGCTCGCGGCCGGTCCGATGCCCGATACCGGCGATCCCGAGCAGTTCATCGCGAGCCTGAGCCCGCTCGCGACGCTGCTGTTCTGGCTCGGGCCGATCAATATCGTGCTCGCGGTCTTCAACCTGGTTCCCGGCTTCCCTCTCGACGGCGGACGGGTGCTGCGCGCCGTGCTGTGGGGCGTGACCGGCGACCGGCTCCGTGCGACGCGCTGGGCGTCGGGAAGCGGACGCGCGTTCGCGTGGCTTCTGATCGGCACCGGGTTTGCGATGGTGCTCGGCGTCGACGTGCCGTTGTTCGGGACCGGGCTCGCCGGAGGCTTGTGGCTGATGCTGATCGGGTGGTTCTTGCACAACGCCGCGGTCATGAGCTATCGCCAGCTCCTCGTTCGCGAGTCGCTGCTCGACGTTCCGGTTGGGCGGCTGATGCGCAAGGGCGGCGCGAGGGTCTCGCCGCAGCTCCCGGTTCGAGAGTTCGTCGAGGACTATTTGCTGCGCGGCGACCAGCGGGCGTTCACGGTCGAGGACGGCGACCGGTTGCTCGGTCTCGTTTGTCTTCGCGACGTGCACCGGTTGCCGCGAGAAGAGTGGGGTGCACGAACGGTCGCCGACATCATGACACCGGCCGATCGCCTCGAGGTCGTGAGCTCGGATGCGGACGCGCTCGCCGCGCTGAACGCGCTCGGCAGCCGCAACGTCAACCAGGTACCGGTCGTCGATCGTGGGCGCGTTGTAGGCATCGTGACCCGCGAGGACGTGCTGCGCTGGCTGTCCGTCTACGGCGATCCGCAGCTCGGGCACTGAACGCGGCGCAGCACGCGGCCGCATCGCGCGGGCCCGGTCAGTAGACGGGGCCCGTGCCCGGGGACGGCGTCTGCGAGCCGGTCTCGTTCGACCCCGGCTGATCGCGGTCCGGCTCGGAGCGTCCGTGCGAGGCCGCGTGGCGCTCGTCGTCGATCGCGCTCTTCACCTGCTCGGCCGCTTCCTCCGCGTGCTCGCGGACCCGCCGCGCGCCCTCGCTGCCGGCGCGCTTCATTCGCTCGAGCGCCCGATCGCGCGCTGGGCCGAATGCGCGATCCTCGTGCTCCGTCGACGGCAGCGCCGCGCCCGCGATCGCGCCGGCCGCGAGGCCGATCGCGCCGAGCAACAGCGGTTGCTCCTCGAGCATATACCCGAAGCCCGAGCCGGCGCGGCGCGCACGGCGGCGCGCGCCGGCCGACATCGATCGGGCGCGCTCGCCCATCGAATGCGCGGAGCTCGCCATGCGCTCGCGAGCGCTCATTAAGCCTTCGCGCGCGGTATCGCCGCGATGCCGCATCGCTTCGCGCGCCCCGCGCATCCGCTCGCGCACGCGTCCGCCGGACTCCCGCATTCGCTCGCCGGCCGCGCTCATTCGCTCCCGGCCCTCGCGAAGGCGTCTGCCCGAGCCGTTGCCGTCGTACCGCGAAGGGTGTCTTCCGTTCGATGCCATCATCCACGCGATGCCGATCGACGTCAGCAGCGCGGGAATCGGATTCTCCTTGAGGCTGTGGCCGAGGTTGCCCCCGACCTCGCCGCCGTGCCTGCGGACCTGCGTCCATAGCTGTCCGAGCAGGTCGCTCGGCGAAAGTCGGTGCTCGAGCTCCTCTAGCGTTGCCTGAAGCTCGGCGCGCGTCGCGTCGATCTCGCGCTCGAGCTCGTGCGGCGCCTTTTGCGTATCCCGCCGGAATTCAGCGTTGATGCGATTCATGAACGTTCCTCTTGATCATCTCGCGATCCTTCTGCATCGAAGCCTGCGTATGCTCGGGCTTGAGCGACGACGCATCGAGCTTCTGCTTACCGCTCGCCAGCATGATTGCGCCGATCAGCGCGACGACGGCGCCGACGATTAACGCGGCGAGCCATTCCTCGAGCACGCGCGACAAGGCGAGGTACGCGGAGAGCAGCAGAAAGAGGAATCCGGCATAGAGCACGGCTCCGCCGGTCGCGATCGACGCGATGCCGCTGCGAGTGTCGCGGATCGCGTTCGTCGTCTCGACCTTCAGCAGCGCGAGCTCCTTCGTGAATAGCGTTGTGACTTCGTCGGCGAGCCGTCTGACGAGCGTGATCACGCGCGCGTCGCCGGCACCGGGCCGACCCTCGGGCAGCGTCGTCACGTCGTCGGCGCCGCCGCCCACCGCCTCGTAGTCGTACGCGGGTCTGCTCACGTCTCGCTCCTCCTGCTTCCCGAATCATGCGGATCGATCGCTTCCATTCCGGGGGGCGGCGCGTCCGGCGGTCTGTGCTCGGGCGACGGGGCCCCGCTCGAAAGCTCATGGCCCGCGTCCTCCGGCCAACCGGCCGATTCCGTGCGGGGCGTCGAGGTGTCCGGCTCGTATGGGCCCGTCTCGGCGGCGTAGAGCGTCTCATCCAGATCGGCGTCGTCGCCCTCGAGCCAAGCCTCCTCGTCGTCGAAGTCGTCTTCGTACTCGTCGACCGCCCGTGCGCTCGTCGCTTTCAAGAACCGGGAGACGCCGAAGCCGAGCGCAACGCTGCCGGCCAGAAAGCTCGCCGGATTGCGCCGCGCGAAGCCGGCTAGCTGGCCGGCGAACTCTTCGATCTCGTGCTCGCGCAGCCCGCCGGCGAAACGTCTCATGAGCTCGGCCATGCTGCGCCCGTAGCCGGCCATCGCGTCGTCCGACGATTCGAGATCCGCGGCCGTCGACTCGAGCGCGGACGCGAGCTCGTCGGCCCGGTCCGCCGCTCGCTCCTTCGTATGGTCGAGGGTCTCTTTGCCGCGTTCCTTCACGGACTCTGCGGCGCCGGACGCGAGACGAGCCGCTTCGGTTCGCGTTCGCTCGATCTCGCGCTCGAGATCGGGATCGTGTGGTGTCGTAGACATTGCTTGTGCCCTTCCTGCCCGATTTCCGTTTGAACGGGGCACGATGCAATCGCCATGCCACGCCGGGCCGGCTGGGGAAAGATCGGTGCGGAGGCATCAGAATCGATGCAGCACGCCGAGATGCATGTTGTCGTCGACTTCGCGGTCGACCTCGAGATCGAACTCGAATATCCGGTAGCCGATGAACAGATCCGTCGAGTCCGAGACGCGGGCCTCGAGCCTTATCGACGCGTCCTTGATATTGTCGGCGTTGCCGAAGGTCACGATGTCGGGCGCGTAAAACGCGGTCAGCGAGATGCCCGCAGCGCGGTTGCGCCCGAGCCGGTAGCTGAGCCGGCCGCCGAGGCCGATCGAGAAAACGTCCTGATTCTCGATCGACATCAATGCGGCATACGCCCGCGGTCCGATCTCGAGCGACCAGTTCGGGCGGCGCCGCTGCTCGCCGATCTCGATCAGCATATCGGCGATGCCGATCAGATCGCGATCTTCGTTGATGAACACGCCGACGCGCGCGTCGTTACGTCCGAGCTCGCCGATATCGAGGCTCTGTCCGTAAAGAACCTGCATCGCGTCCTCGCTGAGGTAGGCTTCGACGAGCTGCATGTCGGTCGAGCGAGACTGGGGTTCGCGGCGTTCCTGCTGCGCGGCTGTGTCGTCGGGGGTGAGGAGAGCGGCGGCGGCCGCGAGTGAGACGATGCCGAGGACCGGATTCGGGCGGCCGTCGGAAGCTGTTCCGTTCATCGTGGTCTCCGCAGTTGTCAAAGAACACCCGGTCCAGCCGCTAGGGCCGCCCGGCAGCCTTCCGCCCGGTTCGCGTCGCGGGCGCACGGCGCGGCAAGGACCTACTCGCCGCGCATCGGCGTCTGATACGCGGTGCAATTGCAGTCCGGATGCGTGCACCCCGCGCCCGACGCGCATCCGTCGCTGCAGTACTGCTCGGCGCGGCGGCCATTTGCCGGTCCGACCGTGCACGAGCAGCCCGCGTGCGAGCAGTTTCGCTCGGCTCTCGGCGAGGCTTGCTGCTCGGAGCCGGGCGTCGTCATCGCAGTGGCGGTGCTATACCGTGGGCCGGCGCCCCCGGATGAAGAATACGATCGCGAGGATCAGCCCGACGACGAAAAGGATCCACGCGATGTTCGCCGCGGTTCCAGCGACCCCGGAGAAGCCCAATATCCCGGCTACGATCGCGACGACGAGAAAGATTAGGGCCCAATACAACATTCTGCTCTCCTTGATGATGCCGCGCCGCGGCGGTGCCCGTTGGTTGCTTGATCTTTCCGAAGCTTCAGTCGTCCAGGTATCCATCCAGCTCGTCGTACGCCGAGAGCTCTTCGCGTAGCCTGCGTCGTTCCATGTGATCCTCGATCCGACGCCAAGCCGGCCGCTCGGGGTCGTCCATCGACTGTAGAAAGCCGTCGAGGTCGAACTCCACGTCGTATGCGATGTTCATCTGCGGATGCTCCTTGCTGACTTTTTCTGCTTCGTCGTTACGTTCGCTCGGCGCACCTTCGCACCCCGCGTCGAGCGCTTGGTGCGCGCAAACCGCCGGCTGCAAGTAGCGTGCCACGGCCGACTGCTGGTTCGATTCGGCGTCAGCCGCTTCACGCGGTCGATGAGAAATCGGATCTAAGTCGCTGTCGCAAGAATCGGTGCGATCGGCCGGGGGCGTCGATGCGGCCGGCTGCCGCCGTTCGAACGCGGGTCTTTTCGAATGCAAGAATCGCGACGCGCGAAAGGCGCTTCACTTCCGCGATCCGTGGCATGTGTCTTGCACCCGCCCACGCTCGCTCGGGACGGCCGCGCCGGCCGCATCCACGAAGCCACGAGATCAGGAGGGACAAGATGAAACGTTTCGTCACGCTGCTCGCGTTCGGGGTGTGTGGTTACGCGCTCGCGCAGGAGCCGCTGCCGCCGTTCGAGGAGGTCGATTCCAACCAGGACGGACAAATCAGCCGCACCGAGGCCTCTGCGATAGAAGGTCTCGATTTCGATACCGCCGATACCAATCAGGACGGCTATTTGGATCGCTCCGAGTACATGATCGCGGCCGGCGACCAAGGCGGTGGCGCGCAGCCGGGACAACCCGGGCAGCCGGGACAACCAGGGCAGCCCGGGCAGCCGGGACAGCCCGGGCAGCCGGGACAGCCGGGCGGACCGGGCGGTATCGAAGGAAACTGATGATCGAGCGTCGCGCGGCAGCGAAGGCAAAGGGAATGGCCTTCGCTGCTCCGGCCGCGCGAGGATGGCGGCATGACTGCGCCGGTGAGCCGGCGTCGCGTTCGCGGAGATGATCCAAGGGTGGAATCTCGCGTTGGCAGGCGCGCTGATCGCCGTCGCCGCGGTATTCGCGGGCGTCGGGTTTCGGCAGGGTGAGGCGTTACGTGCCGAAAGGGTCGCGCTGCTGAAGCCCGAGCTCGATGCGTGGTGGAGCGCGTTCCGGCGCGACGTGCGCAGCGTCGAGCTCGAGCGCGCGAAGGCCGAGCTTTGGACCGCCGATCAGGCGCGGGAGCTCAGCCGAATGCAGGCGCGCGTCCTGCATCTCGAGGCGGTCGCGCGGAGCGTCCTGCGTCGTGCCGGCCTCGAGGACGACGAGCTCGACTTCGAAGGCGAGCCGGGCGTCGGCGGGCCGGCAGAGACGGTCGACGGGCGTGTGCCCGCGGAGTGGAACCTCGTCGCAGCGGGCCTGTCGGATCGGATCGACGATCGATGGCTGCAACTCCGGATCCTCGAGGAGGTGCTGAAGTGGCGGGACCTCGGGGCAGCGCTGCGGCCCGAAGGGCGTCCGGTCGCGCGGGGTTACGTGTCGTCGGCGTTCGGGCCGCGTATCGATCCATTCACCGGGCGACGCGCCTGGCACGAAGGCATCGACTTCGCCGGTAGGCCGGGGACCGAGATCGTCGCCGTGGCAGCCGGCATCGTGACGTGGTCCGACATTCGCGCGGGGTATGGGCGGATGGTCGAGATCGATCACGGCAACGATCTCGTCACGCGGTACGCGCACAATGCCGAGAATCTGGTCCGGGCCGGCGACGTCGTGACGCGCGGGCAACCGATCGCCCGGCTCGGCGCGACGGGCCGGGCGACCGGACCGAATCTGCATTTCGAGGTGCTGCGCGGCGGTGAAGCGGTCGATCCTCTCCACTTCATCGACTGACTCGAGCCCGGCCGCGAGGCGCGCATTGCTCGCGGCCGGCCTCGCTGTGATCGCCGCCGCGTGGCTCGGGCCGCTTCCCGGGCTCGCGGTCGAGCGCTTCGCTGCGCTTGCGGCGCTCGACGTCGCGCTGGTTTGCGCCGCGGCGCCGTTGTTCGCTGCTGCGGCGGCGGGTTCGCGCTTCGATCCGGTCGTCCGCTGGCCGCAGGGGTTCTCGCCGCTCGCAACTTCGCTGCTTCAGTGGGGCATCGCATGGAGCTGGCACACTCAGGCCGCGCAGCTCGTGATGCGCGTGCCGGCCGGATTCTGGCTGCAACAGGCGACCATTTTGCTTGCGTCGGTGCTGCTCTGGCTTTCGGTGCTCGGAGGAGAGCGCGAGGCGCGGTACGAGCGGGCGGGCACGGGCATCGTCGCGCTGCTCCTGACGTCCGTGCACATGACGATGCTCGGCGGCCTCGCGCGGATCGCGGAGCCGCCGTTCGGAAGCATCGAGCTCGCGGCGAGCGTCGACGATCGGCGGCTCGGCGCGCTGCTCATGATCGTCGGTGCCGCGTCGATCTATGTCGTCGCAGGTTCGATGTTGCTTACGCGGCTTCTCCGTCCCCAGCTCGAGCGGAATCCGGCGAGGCGCAAGGTCTCACCACGGCAGCCGGCCGAAGCTGAAGCGCATCGACAGCGTGATGTTCGACAGATCGCCGCTTTGATAGTCGATGCCGACGCCGAGATCGCGGAAGAAATACCAGCGCAGACCCGCGTTCATCACGGTGCCCGACTCGAGCTCCCCGTCGTCCAGCGACAGCTTGCCGTAGGGGCTCGTGCCGGCCGAGGCGAATAGCTCGAACGGCTCCCGCGGGTTCCAACGAAAGCCGAGCCGAGCCCCGACGCCGGACGTGTCGGTGTCGAAGCTCTCGCCGGCGAGGCTGCCGAAATCGAGCTCGCCGGTCTCGTATGTGACCTCGAACGTCAGATCGAAGCGCGGCGCGAGCTCGCGCTGATAGCCGAGTCCGAGCCGGGACGTGATCAGGTCGAACTCGTCGTCGACGACGAGCTCGGTCAGCGGGCTCGTGATCCGGTTCTCGACGTCGATGATCGAGCTGCTGAACGCGCCGACGAGGTAGAAGCGGCCGGGAAGCGCGAGCGCGCCGGCGACCGAGATGCCGTCGCCGTCGCCGGTCTGTGCTTCGACCCGTTGGTTCGGCGTCGGGAACCGCTCGCCGCTGCCGTCGACGCTGTTCGACAGCACTCGGAAGTCGACGTACGTATAGCTCAGCTCCGACGCCGAAGCCGACATGCCGAGCGCAAGCAGTGCGAACGGCGGAATCGTTGTTATGGGTTGCATCGATGCGTGTCCTCTCGTCGTCGAATCCGGATCGGACCGGCTGGCGGCGAATCGTCGCTGCTCACGGGGGGCTCCGCTTCCGCGGCCCGCCGCGCGAGCGCCGCGGCGAGCGCGAGCAGCAGCGCTGCGCCGGCAGCGCCGCCGCCGCCGCCGCCGCCGGCATCCCGGGCGCGGACCTCGACCGAGCGCATCAGCGTCGGCGCGCGGTTGCCGGACGAATCGGTGACGTCGTACGTAACCGCGTACGTGCCGATGACGTCGGCGTCGACCTCGTTGCCGACGACGATTTGCTCGGTCAGGTCTCCGTCGACGTCGTCGACCGCGATCGCGCCGGCCTCGACGTACTCGTCGCCGACGATCAACGTCACGGCCGGCTCGCCCACGAGCTCGAGAACGGGCGCGGTCACGTCGCCGCGCCCGAGGTTGCCGCGTCCGTCATTCAGGAACACGAAGACGGCATCGGCCGTGACGACCGCGACGTCCGCGCGGCCGTCGCCGTTGAAGTCGTCGCTCGTCGCGCCGAGCGCGCCGGGACTGACGAACTGGGTTTCGTGAAGCAGGAATGCGCCGCTCGCCGCGCCGCCGTTCTTGTAAAGCCGGTGGCCGCCGGCCGCATCGACCGAGACGACGTCGGCGCGGCCGTCGAGATCGAAATCCGCTGCGAGAACGCGCGCCGTCGGAGATGCGCCGAGCTCCTCGACGAGAAAGAAGCTCGGCGACGACGACGACGTGTTCAGGTAGATCGCGTCGGCGCCCGCCGCCTGGCGGCCGACGACGAGATCGATGCGTCCGTCGCCGTCGAAATCCGCCGCGTCGACGCTCGCGGCACCGCCGATCCCGACGGCGGCCGTCGCTTCGAAGCCGCCGTTGCGCCGCGCGAGCACGAGCAACTCGCCGCTTTCGGCGGCGACGACGAGCTCCGCGACGGCGTCGCCGGCGAGGTCCGCGGCGACGATATCGACGGCCGCATCGATCGGCGGGGGCTCGAGCGGCTCGAAGCGCCTGCCGCCCGCGTTCCGATAGACGAGATTCGCTGTGCCGACCCCGGCGAAAAGGAGCTCGGGGAGACCGTCGCCGTCGAGATCGGCGAGCGCGACGGCGCGCGTCTCGCCCCCGGCCGCGACCGTCTGCTCCGCGAAGCCGCCGGTGCCGTCGTTGAACAGCACGCGGTGGGCGCCCCTTGCCGCGGCCGCGACGATATCGATGCGGCCGTCGCCGTCGAGGTCGCCGGTTGCGACGTCGGCCGCGTCGTGCGGCTCGCCGATCGGCACGGGATCGGCAGCGAGGATGCGCTTCGGCGTAGCGTCGGGATCGACCTCGTTCCGGAAGAGGAGGAGCGGCGCTCGATCGCCCGACGAGACGACCAGATCCGTGAAGCCGTCGCCGTCGAGATCGCCCGTTGCCGCGGCTCGTGCGCCGGGTGCGACGAGCTGCTGGCTCGCGCCGCTGCCGAACTCCCGGCCGACGATCAGCGTGACGGCCGCGGCGTCGTTGTCGGGCATGTCGTCGATCGGCGGCTCCGCAATCGCGACCGTGACCGAAGCGCCGATCTCCGCGGGGGCTTCCGCGCGCGCGATCGCTTCGATCGAGCGGCTCGAGCCCGCGCCGAGCGGCGAGATCGCGCAGCTCAGCGAGATATCGGCCCCTTCGCCCGCAACGTCGCAGTCGCGCGTGCCGGCCTCGTCGATCACGAACGGCGCATCGGCGGAAAAGCGGGCCGACAACGATGCGGTCGGAACCTCGACGTCGGAAAGGTTCGTCACCGTGAATGAGAACGTCGCAGGCTCGCCGACCCGCACCGGATTCGGCGCGACGGCGGCCTCGACCGCGAGATCGGCACGGTCCGCGGCGAGCACGCGCAGCCGGAACGTCGCATCGGTGCTCGCCGCGCCGTCGTCGACGACGATCCGGATCGTGCGATCGCCGCGCGCGGCGCGCGGCGCCGTGCCGCCGATCCGGCCGGTGCCCGAATCGATCGACCAGCCCGACGGCAGGTTCTCGGCCGCGAACGACAGCGGATCGTCTTCTGGATCGCTGACGAACTCGCCGACGTTGAGCGCGAACGGGCTGCCCTCGGTCACCGTTTGCGGCGGAATCGCCGCGATCCGCGGCGCATCGTTCACCGGCTCGACGACGATCGTCACGACGACCGCATTGCTCGTCGAGTGCGCGTCGCGCACCCGCGCCTCGACCGTCAACGTGCCGTGGAAATCCGCGGCCGGAACGACCGTCGTTCCGCCGCGGTCGAGCGAGAAGCTTGCGTCGGCCGGCGGCGTGAGCCGGACGGTCAGCGGGCTCGCCCCGTCGTCGACGACGCCGAGCAGCGCGGGTGTGATCTCGAGCGGCGTGTCCTCGCGCGTCGACAAGATCGGCGGAGGATTGGGCAGGACCGGGGGCTCGTCGCCGGGGCGCACGTCGATCCGCAGCTCGCCTTGCGCCGATGCGCCGTCGCCGTCGGCGGCGACGATGCGTATGCGGATGGACGCTCCGCCGGCGTCCGCGGGCACGATGCCGACGAGGCGACTCGCGTCGAGCACGAGCCAGCCCGGCAGGCCGATCGCGGTCAGAGTCAGCGAATCGCCATCCGGGTCGGAGAACGCGCGACCGATATCGACGTCGATCGCGTCGCCGGCGGCCGCGTCGACGGTCGGCATGCCGTTGAATACTGGTGCGGAGTTCGGATCGGCCGGCGGCGAATCGTCCGGAGGCGGCTCGTCGGTCGGATCATCCGGCGGCGAATCGTCGGGCGGCGGCTCGTCGGTCGGGTCATCCGGCGGCGAATCGTCCGGAGGCGGGTCGTCGGCCGGGTCATCCGGCGGCGAATCGTCGGGCGGCGGCTCGTCCGGAGGCGAGGCATTCGACGGCGCAACGTCGATCGTGAAGCTCTGCGTCGCGGTACGGCGGCCGAGCGACGCGCGGACCCGGACGGGATGCGAGCCGGTATCGGCGGGTCCCGGCGTGCCGAAGAGCGTGTCGATGTCGTCGAACTCGAGCCAGCCCGGAGCGGCCTCGATCGCGAATCGGAGCGGCGGGCCGCCATCACCATCGTCATCGTCGTCGTCGTCGTCGTCGTCGTCGACCGTCGCGCGCATCGTATAGGTATAGGGTGTGCCGACCTCGGCCTGCTGCGGGGGGACGCTGACGAACTCGATTTGCGCGCGGGCCTCGGAATGGCCAGCGAGCAGCGCGAGACCGGCGGCGAGCGACACGAAGCTCGATCGCGGCAGCGCCAGGCATGGCAAAGGTGGCGACGTAAGCGCTGCACGTGAGCTCCCCCGGAGAATCGGAGCTCGAGAGGCGGGCATCGAATGCGCGGTCATGGCCGTCGCGGTCCTCAGCAAGATCCATGCCATGCATGGCATGGATCTTGCTCGATCGGTGACGAATGCACCGCATCAGGGAGAATCCGCGATGAAGAACAAAGTCCTTCGAGGGATCGAGTTGTTGCTGCTTGCAGCCGTTTTCGCATCGGGAGCGATACTCGTCGGCTGCGAGGAGGGACCGGTCGAGGAGGCCGGCGAAGAGATCGACGACGCGCTCGACGACGCGGCCGACGCGCTGAACTGATCGACTGATGTCGGCCCTCGTGCCGATCGCCCGGCGCGCCGGCAAAAAAAAAGCCCGGCCAGCGCGCCGGGCTCAATGACGACGGGAGGCCGAGCATGGGGGGGCTTACAGCCTCGCGCGTCGCTTCACGGGAAATAAAGCAATTGGCGTGCCAACTCCGCTCGAGGCTCGACCCGCGCAATCGAACGTCGTGCATTCAAGAGGTTGAGCCGATCGCGCCCCGGCATGCGCCGTGATCCTGCTTTCGCCTTGGCTTTCGCAATCCCGATTTTGGGCTGCGAGCCGCGAGAGCTGGAATCCGGCTCGTCGCTCGCCGCGTGGCATAAATCCTGCAACCGCCGGTCGGTAGGCTCTCCTGATTCGCCGACCCATGGCCAATCTTAGAACGACTCAACGCCAGGACCAGCCGTTCCCTCGGCGCCGAAACGGGGGAATCGGGCGTGCTGACCGGCGCGGTCCGGCACGCGGGGCCCGCGACACTCGCGCGATGCTCGATCCCGCGGCGATCGGCGGTGCGCGGAGCATGCCGATGCCTCGCCGCCTCGAGCCGCAGCTCGCGACCCGCTCGAATGCGGCGCCGAGCGGAGACGGTTGGCTGCACGAGATCAAGTTCGACGGCTATCGGCTGATCGCGCGGGTCGAGGGCCGAGCGATTCGCCTTTTCAGCCGCAACGGCAAGGATTGGACGGCCCGCTTCCCATCACTCGTCGAAGTGCTCGCCGACCTCGAGATCGGCGAGGCGCTGCTCGACGGGGAGCTCGTCGCGCTTCAGCCCGACGGAACGAGCAGCTTCAGGCTGCTGCAGGAGGCGCTGTCCGCGAATCGCACCGCGGGACTGATCTACGAGGTCTTCGATCTGCTTTATCTCGACGGCTACGACTTGAGCGAAGTCGAGCTCGAGGGGCGAAAGCGCCTGCTTCGCGATCTTCTCGCGAGCCGCGGCGTGCTGAGCCATCGCGGCCAGGTTCGCTATGTGCATCACTTCGAAGGAAGGGGCGAGGCGTTGTTCGACGAGGTCTGCCAGCTCGGTCTCGAAGGCATCATGTCGAAACGCCGGACATCGCACTATCGAAGCGGACGGTCGGCGGATTGGCTCAAGATCAAGTGCGTGCAGCAGGGCGAGTTCGTCGTCGGCGGCTTCA
>CAYMAF010000048.1:0-17842 GCA_964388365.1 uncultured Gammaproteobacteria bacterium
GGGCGTCGAAGGCGCGCAGCGCGGCCCGCTCGTCGGCGACTCGACGCTGCGGGCGGTCGAGTCGGGCATTGCCGGCATCTTCAGCGCGGCGCTCGGCGAGCCCGGCAGCGGCCTCGAGCGGCTGCTCGACCTCGGCTTCTCGACCGACGTCCAGGGCAAGGCATCGCTCGACGCCGAGAAGCTCGCTGACGCGCTCGCGACCGACTCGGCGGGCGTCGAGGCGCTCGTCGGCGCGTTCGCCGAGCGCTTCACCGGCATGCTCGACGCCTATACCGCGGATGACGGCTTGCTCGATGCGCGTACCGACGGGCTCAACACGGAGCTCCGACGGCTGCGCAACGACCGCGACGCGCTCGACCGGCGCATGGAGCAGCTCGAGGCGCGCCTGCGTGCGCAGTTCACCGCGCTCGATTCGCTGCTCGCGCAGTTTCAAAGCACGAGCAATTATTTGGCATCGCAGCTCAGCGGGCTGGCCAACCTGACGCTGTAGCGGAGCCTAGGAACTCGAAGGCACGGCAGCGCGAAGGGTGCAAAGCAGACACGAATGAACATGGAGACGACGATGGGGCCTTACCGTGAGCGGAGCGCGATGCGGCACTACCACGAGGTAGGCGTCGAGGCGCAGGTCGCCGACGCGACGCCGCACCGGCTCGTGCAGATGCTGCTCGACGGCGCCGTCGCGAGGGTCGCTTCCGCGAAGGGCGCGATGGAAGCCGGCGAGACCGTGCGCAAGGCCGAGCTGATCGGCCGGGTCATCGACATCGTCGCGCACCTCCGCGCCGCGCTCGATGCCGAAGCGGGCGGCGATCTCGCGGCGAATCTCGATGCACTTTACGAGTACATGGGCCGTCGGCTTCTCGAGGCGAACCTGCGCGACGAGCCGGCGCTGCTCGACGAGGTGTCGAGCCTGCTGCGGGAGCTGCAAAGCGGTTGGCGGGCGATTGCCGATACGATCGGCTCGGCGGCCGCCGGCGTAACGGATGGCCACTGACCGGAGGCGGATGTGCGGCGCGAAATGCGAATGGACGACCTGTCCCCGGAGACCGAAACCTCGGACCTGGCGTTGCCGCCGGGCATCGAGACGCTGGTCGCCCGAACCGAAGCGGCCGCGGCCGCGCTCGGTTCCGCTGCAGAGCAGGGCGAGTGGGCCGCGGCGGGCGCGCACGACGCCGCGCTCGCGCAGGCCGTCGCCGCGCTCGGCGCCGCGCTCGCCGGCGCGAAGCCTCATGTCCTGCGCGCGGCCGCGGCGCGGCTCGGCGCGGTGCAGGCCGTGCACGGTGCGGCGCTCGAGAGCCTGAGGCGCGCGCACGCCGGCGTGCGCGCCGAGCTTCACACGCTCGCCGCGGGGCGCCGCGCCGCGGCGAGCTACCTCTCCGCTCAGGAGCCGGACGGAGATTCGCGGCGATGATCGATACGGCCGGCGGTGCGGCGACTCCTGGCGAGATCGCCGTGCTGGGCCGACAAGTGTTTTGCGACGACGAGCTCGGCCTTGCCTGGTCGCCGGCGCAAGACTTGCCGGCAGCTCCGGTCCTCGCCCGCCTGAACGCGCGGAACGAGGTCGTGCTGCGCACGCTCTCGCTCGTCGAGGAGCACGACGAGACGCAGGCCGAGAACGCCGAGCGGGCGGAAATGCATCGGCTCGAGGCGAAGGTGAACCTCGCGCTCGAGCTGCTGGCGGAGCTGCTGACCCAGCGCACGTCGCCGCTGCCGCCGCGCCCAATTCGGTTCAATAGCCACGGTCTGTGCTGGCTTGCGGACGAGCCGATCGAGATCGATGTGCTGCTGCTCGTCGAATGCTACGTGCTTCCCGCGTGGCCGGTGCCGCTTAAGCTCTATGCGCGCGTGAAGAGCGTCGAGCCCGCGAACGCCCGTCACCGCATTTGCGCGTCCCTCGAAGGGCTCAGCGAGGGCGCGGCGATCTGGCTCGACAAGCTCGTTTTCCGCCGTCACCGCCGGGCCATCGCGCAGCGGCGCACGCGCGACTGACCTCATGCCGCGCCGTTCGGCGCGTTCCGCTCGCCACGGTCAACCGTACCGCGCGGTTCGTGACGAGACGCAGTTCGCCGCGAGACGAAACTTCAAGTACATTGTCGCGCCAATTGTGAACCAGCCGCGCGCCGCGGACGCGGCGACGGCGTATGGTCGGGGCAGTGCACGGTAGCTCGAGGCGAGCGCGGGGAGGCGCGGCGCCGCGGGCGTGCACCGCGCTTTGCGAAGACAGACAACAACGCTGCATCTCATTCGAATGGAAACGACGACGGTTCAGTTGCTGTCCCGCATCGCGGGCAGCGGGACGACGCTGCTGATTGCGGCGCCGTCAGCCGAGTCGGCGCAAGGCATCGCTCAGCAGCTCGAGTTCTTCGGCGTCGAGCCGGTGATCGCGGAGCCGGAAGAGATCTCGCGCGAGATCGAGCGGATCGAGCAGCCCCTCGCGCTGTTGGCCGTAGCGGTCCCGGGGCCCGAGGCCGAGCGCGTGCGGCGCGAGGTCATGCAGGTCGCGCTCGCACGCAACGATCTCCCGGTTTGCGTATACGCCGAATCCGGCGGCGACGACGAGGCCGGCCGCTATCCGAAGGGGCGTATCTATAAGACGTTGCGCGCGCCCGTCAGCTACTCCGTGCTGATCAAGCTGGTCCGTGATCTGCGTCTGATCCACGCGCAGGGCGGGCTCAAGGCCGAGGATTCGCGGCTTCGGTTTCGTTCCTTGGTCGGCCGTAGCCCGGCGATGCAGGCCGTGCGGGAAATGATCCTGCGCGTCGCGCCGTGGGAGGCGACCGTGCAGCTGCGCGGCGAGACCGGCACCGGCAAGGAAGTCGTCGCGCGGAACATTCACTATCATTCGGCCCGCCGCGACGGCCCGTTCGTCGCGGTGAACTGCGGCGCGATCCCCGGCGAGCTGCTCGAGAGCGAGCTGTTCGGTCACGAGAAGGGCGCGTTCACCGGTGCGCTGACTGCGCGCAAGGGCCGGTTCGAGCTGGCCGCCGGAGGCACGCTGTTCCTCGACGAGATCGGCGATATGCCGCTCGAGATGCAGGTGAAGCTGCTGCGCGTGCTGCAGGAGAAGCGCTTCGAGCCGCTCGGCAGCAGCCGTGTCGTCGAGGCGGACGTGCGTATCATCGCAGCGACGCACCGGGATCTCGAGGCCATGTGCCGCGAGGGGAAATTCCGCGAGGACCTCTATTACCGGCTGAACGTCGTGCCGATCGAGCTTCCGCCGCTTCGCGAGCGGCGCGAGGATCTCCCGCTGCTGATCGCCGAGATCAACTCGCAGCTCCAGCGGCGCGGTATGCCCGGCTGCCGGTTCGATACCCGCGCGCTTCGCGCGCTCGTCCGATACGACTGGCCCGGCAACGTGCGCGAGCTCGCGAACCTCATCGAGCGCTGCGCGATCCTCGCCGGCGACCGCGACGTCACGCCGGACGATCTGCCCGAGCCGCTTCGGCGGCTCGCGCCCGCGCCGGACGAGACGCCGTCCGACCGAGACGTCGTCGACACGCTGATGAGCGAGATCGGCGTGTCGGCGCTCGCGCCCGGGGGCGCGAGCGTGCCGCTGAAGAACCTGCTCGAGGACATCGAGATGCGGCTGATCCGTCAGGCGCTCGACAGCAGCGAAGGCGTCGTCGCGCAGGCGGCGAAGCGGCTGGGGCTCCGGCGCACGACGCTCGTCGAGAAGATGCGCAAGTTCCAGATCGGCCGCTGCGAGGAGGCGACGGAAATTTGACGCGCCGCGCGTCCGCGCGCCGTAATATTCCTGCAACAGACTGATTCCGTTAAGGAAATAGTTCTGGCACGAGAATTGCTGAAAGCGGTCCGACCGAATGTGATTGGACCGCGGTATGCAGGAACCCGAGATCTTCTCCTCGCTCGTCGCCGAGGACGACGCCAGTAAGCGAATCGCCGCGCTGGCTCGGCGTGTCGCCGAGTCCGACGTCTCGGTGATGCTGACCGGCGAGTCGGGCGTCGGTAAGGAAGTCTTTGCGCGCTTCATCCACACGCACTCCGCGCGCCGCGCGGGTCCGTTCGTCGCGCTGAACTGCGCGGCGATCCCCGAGGCGCTGCTCGAGGCGACGCTGTTCGGTCACGAGAAAGGGGCGTTCACTGGCGCATCCGACGCGCGGCCCGGAAAGTTCGAGCAGGCCGATACCGGCACGCTGCTGCTCGACGAAGTCACCGAGATGCCGCTCGGTTTGCAGGCGAAGCTGCTGCGCGTGCTCCAGGAGCGCGAGATCGAGCGGCTCGGCGCGACGCGCGGCCGTCGCGTCGACGTGCGCGTCATCGCGACGTCGAACCGCAATCTTCGCGAGGCGGTCGCCGAGGGCGCGTTGCGCGAGGATCTCTACTACCGGCTGAACGTCTTCCCGCTACACATCCCGCCGCTCCGAGAGCGGCCCGGCGATATCGTGCCGCTCGCCGAGTTTCTGATTCGGCGGCATTACAAGGGCGGCCCGACCCGGCCGCGGCCGACGCCGGCCGCGCTCGCACGGCTCGAAGCGCACGACTGGCCGGGCAACGTGCGCGAGCTCGACAACGTGATACAGCGGGCGCTCGTGCTGCAGCAAGGAGACCGCATCGATATCGAGGATATTCGGCTCGAGGACGCGCCGCCGCGTGCCGCGCTGCCGCTCGATCGGGCGCCGAGCGCACTCGATCGCGCAATGCGGGCCTCGGAAGGCGAGCTGATCCTCGATGCGCTGCGCGCGGAGCGTGGACGGCGTAAGGCGGCCGCGGAGCGTCTCGGCATCAGCCCGCGCACGCTGCGCTACAAGCTCGCGCGTCTGCGCGAGCTCGGCGTTGCGGTGCCGTTGAACTGAAGCGGCACGGCGGCGAGCGAGCGCGTGCCGAACGGACGACCGATCGGAGGCGGATACGGTGAACGCCGGGCGGGAGGCCCGGCATCGAGAGCGCGGAGACGACGATGAGCGACGTACAGATCAGGCAAGTGCTCGATGCAATGCGCGCGCTGTCGGCGCGGGCGGCGGCCGGTACGGGCGAGACGCAGGCGGCACAAGCGAAAGGGTTCGCGAAGGTGCTCGAGAGCTCGCTCTCCGAGGTCGCGTCGGCGCAGCGCACGGCCGCGGATCTGGCGCGGCGCTTCGAGCAGGGCGCGCCGGACGTGAGCCTCGCCGAGGTCATGGTCTCGATGCAGAAGGCGAGCTTGCAGTTCGAGGCGATCACGCAGGTGCGCAATCGGGTGATCGCCGCGTACCAGGAAATCATGAACATGCAGGCCTGATGGGCCTTGAATCGGCGCAGACGCGGCATTTGGCGGCTGCGCCCGCAAGACACAACTGACGGAAAGCAACGGCAATGACAGAGGCACTTCCTCAAACCGTGATGAAGCCGCTGACGGCGTTCACCGCGCTGCCGATGCAGCGGCAGATCGCCGTGCTCGGCGGCTTGGCGATGGCGATCGCGCTCGTCGTGAGCCTCGCGCTGTGGGGATTCAAGCCGACGTATCAGGTGCTGCTGCCCGGGCTCGGCGAGCGCGACGTCGTCGAGGCGATGAGCGTGCTCGACCGGCACGGCATCGAGCACGAGCTCGACACGGCGACCGGTGCGCTGATGGTGCCGGCGAAGAAGACCCACGAGGCGCGGCTCCATCTCGCGACCGAAGGGCTGCCGCGAGACACGACCGTCGGCTTCGAGCTGCTCGATCAGCCGACCGGGCTCGGCGGCTCGAGCCGGTTCGCCGAAGCGGCACGCTACCAACGGGCCCTCGAAGGCGAGCTCGCTCGCTCGATCATGACGCTCGACAGCGTCGAGTCTGCGCGGGTCCACCTCGCGCTGCCGCGCGAGTCGGTTTTCGTTCGTGAGCGCGGGAAGCCCGGCGCGTCGGTGCTATTGAACCTGCATCCGGGACGCACGCTCGACGAGAAGCGCGTCGCGGGCATCGTGCATCTCGTCGCGTCGAGCGTGCCGGATCTCGTGCCCGAGCGCGTGACCGTCGTCGATCAGCGCGGGCGGCTGCTGAGCGGGCCGGGCGAGGACGGCGCGCTCGCGTCGTCGCGCCGCCTCGAGTACACACGCGAGATCGAGGAGGCGCTGCGCCGGCGGGTGCACGATATCTTGAGCCCGCTCGTCGGTGAGGATCGGATTCGTGCGCAGGTCACGGCTGAGATCGACTTCACCGAGGTCGAGAGCACACACGAGGCTTACGATCCCGAGCGAGCCGTGCTGAGGAGCGAGCAGGTCAGCGAGGAGCAGCAGACCGGACCGGGCGCGGCCGGCATCCCCGGCGCGCTCACGAATCAGCCGCCCGACGGCGCGATCGTCGCCGGAACCGGCAACGCCGCCGGCATCGCTGCCCCTGGCATGGCCGGCGGCTCGAGCCGCAGCAGCACGCGCAATTTCGAGGTCGATCGCCGCATCAGCCACATCCGCGAGACGCCGGGCGCGATCAAGCGGCTGTCCGTCGCGGTCGTCGTCGACGACCGGCAAACGACGAACGAGGACGGCGAGACGGTGGCGGTGCCCCGCTCCGACGAGGAAATGGCGCACCTGACCGCGCTCGTTCGCGAAGCCGTTGGCTTCGACGCCGAGCGCGGCGACCGCGTGAACGTCGTGAACGCGTCGTTCCGTGCGACCGAGCCGGTCGACGCCCGGCCCGCGGAGCGTCCGCTTTGGCAGGAGCCGTGGATTCAGGAGCTCGCGCGGCAGGCCATGGCAGGGCTCGGCTTGTTGCTCGTGATCCTGCTCGTGCTTCGTCCGGCGCTGAAGCCGCTGATGCGGCCGCAGCTTCCTCACGCGCCCGCCGCGGCGCTCGGGCCGCCCGCGCTCGCGGTCGTCGACGACGGAGACGAAGACGGCTCGGAAGACAAAGACGGCGAGGCGCCGCGGACGCTGGAAGGCCGCCTCGAGCAGGCACGGCTGCTGACGCGCGAAGATCCGCGGCTCGTCGCGCAGGTTGTTCGTCGATGGATGCAAGACGATGAGTGAGCTGGCTTCTCTCAGCGGCACCGACCGCGCCGCCGTGCTCCTGATGACGCTCGGCGAGGAAGCGGCCTCCGAGGTGCTGAAGCACCTGCGGCCGAAGGAGGTGCAGACGATCGGCACCGCCATGACGAATCTGCCGGGCGTGAGCCGCGCTCAGCTCGCGGAGGTCATGGAGCAGTTCAGCGCGACGGTCGAGGACCAGACCGCGATCGGGCTCGGCAGCGAGGATTACGTGCGTAAGGTGCTCGTGCAGGCTCTCGGCGAGGACCGCGCTCGCTCGCTGATCGACCGCATTCTCGTCGGCGGGCAGTCGAAGGGCCTCGAGTCATTGAAGTGGATGGACGGCCGTTCGGTCGCGGACATGATCCGCAACGAGCATCCGCAGATCATCGCGATCGTCGTCTCGTATCTCGACAGCGATCACGCGGCCGAGGTCATGAGCCACTTCCCGGCTCGCTTGCGCAGCGACGTGCTGATGCGGATCGCGACGCTCGATACGATCCATCCGAACGCGCTGCAGGAGCTCGACGAGATCCTCGAGCGTCAATTTGCCGGCGATTCATCGAAGGCGTCGGTCGTCGGCGGGCTGAAGCGCGCGGCGGACATCTTGAACTACATGGACTCCGCGTCCGAGAACGCGATTCTCGAGGAGATCCGCGACCACGACCCGAATCTCAGCGTGCAGATCCAGGAGCTGATGTTCACGTTCGAGAACCTGCTCGAGATCGACGACCGCAGCATGCAGCGGCTGCTTCGAGAGCTGCCGCGCGAGATGCTCGTCGTCGCGCTCAAGGGCGCGACCGCGGAGATCAAGGCGCACTTCTTCCGCAACCTGTCGAAAGGCGCGCGCGAAGCGCTCGAGGAGGATCTCGAGCTGCGCGGGCCGGTCCGGGTCAGCGAGATGGAAAGCGCGCAGAAGGAGGTGCTGTCTGTCGTGCGCAGGCTCGCGGATGAAGGCGAGATTGCGATCACCGGGCGAGGCGAGGAGTACGTATGACGGCCCGCGAGGCGCGCGGCACGCTCGCCGCGTCGGCGGGCGAGGTCAAGCGCTGGCAGGCGCCGCCGGTCGGCGCCGAGCGTGCGAAGCCCGAAGCGGCGCCGCGGCCGGAGCCGCAGCCGCAGCCGCTATTGACCGCGGACAAGCTCGCGGCGATCGAGGAGCAGGCGCGGGCCGAAGGCTACAAGGCTGGCTTCGACGAGGGCCGGCGCGAGGGTCTAGAAGCGGGGCGCGAAGAGATGCGAAGCGCGGCCGCACGTCTCGATGCCGTCGTCGACGCGTTGACGCCGCAGCTTCGCGTGCTCGACGAGGCCCTGCTCTTGGAGCTCGCGTCGCTCGTGCTCGCCGTCGCGCGGCAGTTCGTCCGCCGCGAGCTGAAAAGTCAGCCGGGTGAGGTCGTGCGCGTCGTCCGCGAGGCACTGCTCGCATTGCCCGGCGCCGAATCGAAGGTGCTCGTGCACTTGCATCCGGACGACGTCGCGCTCGTGCGCGACGCGCTCGCGCCCGATGCGCTCGAGCGGCCGCTGAAGCTCGTCGAGGACGTGACGATGACGCGCGGCGGCGCGCGCCTCGAGACGGATTCGTCGGTCGTCGACGCGAGCGTCGAGTCCCGGATGAGCGCGATCGCCGCGCGAATCCTCGGCGGTGATCGTCGCGAGCCGGGCGGCGGCCTCGAGGAGCCGCGATGACCGCGCGCGCGTCGCTTACGCCGCTGCAGCAGCGTCGCTCGCGCCTCGGCGAGCGGCTCGAGCGCTGGGAGCATCTGATCGAGGAGCCCGTGCGGCTCGTCGCCGAGGGCCGGCTCGTTCGCATGGTCGGCATGACGCTCGAGGCGGTCGGGTGCGAGGTGCCGGTCGGCGGCCGCTGCCGAATCGTCGGCCGCGGTCACGATCCGGTCGAGGCCGAGGCAGTCGGTTTCGCCGGCAATCGGACGTATCTGATGCCGGTCGGGCCGATCGCCGGCCTCACGCCGAACGCACGCGTGCTGCCGATCGATCATGCGCAGTTCATCCAGGTCGGCGAGGAGCTGCTCGGGCGCGTGATCAATCCGCTCGGCCAGCCGCTCGACGATCTGCCCGCGTTGCGCTGCCGGCAGCGCGTGCCGCTGACGGGTCGGCTGCTGAATCCGCTCGGCCGCGACCCGGTGCGTCGGCCGCTCGACGTCGGCGTGCGCGGCATCAACGCGCTCTTGACCGTCGGCCGCGGGCAGCGGATCGGGCTCTTCGCCGGCAGCGGCGTCGGCAAGAGCGTGCTGCTCGGCATGGTGGCCCGCTACACGAGCGCCGACGTCATCGTCGTCGGGCTGATCGGCGAGCGCGGCCGCGAGGTCAACGACTTCATCCAGGAGATTCTCGGCCCCGAGGGGCTCGCGCGCTCGGTCGTCGTCGTCGCGCCCGCGGACGATCCGCCGCTGATGCGTTTGCAGGGCGCGCGCGCGGCGACGGCGATCGCCGAGCATTTTCGCGATCAGGGCAAGCACGTGCTGCTGCTGATGGATTCCCTGACGCGCTACGCGCAGGCGCAGCGCGAGATCGGGCTTGCGATCGGCGAGCCGCCGGTGACCCGCGGCTACCCGCCGTCGGTGTTCGCGTGCCTGCCGCAGCTTCTCGAGCGCGCCGGGAACGCCGGGCCCGGCGGCGGCTCGATCACCGGTATCTATACGGTGCTGGCCGAGGGTGACGACGTTCAGGATCCGGTCGCCGACGCGGCCCGTGCGGTGCTCGACGGGCACATCGTGCTGTCGCGCCGGGTCGCCGAGCGGGGGCGATACCCCGCGATCGACGTCGAGGCGTCGATCAGCCGGGTCATGAGCGCCGTCGTCGAAAGCGAGCACCATGCACTGGCCCAGCGGTTTCGCCAGATCTACGCTCGATACGAGCAGAACCGGGATCTGATCAGCGTCGGGGCCTACAAGAGGGGCACGGATCCGGCAATCGATCAGGCGATCGACCTGTTCCCGCGGATGGAGCGTTTCCTCGCGCAGGCGCCGGACGAGGCCGTGGATTTCGAAGCGAGCCTCGCGCAGCTCGAGGCATGCCTTGCGGACGATACGTTCGCGGCGCCGGAAGGAGGGTAACGGCGGATGTCTGGACAGGGACGAAATCTCGACGTGGTCGCGCGCTTGAAGGGCGCGGCGGAGCGCGAAGCCGCGGCGGCGCTCCAAGCCGCGGAGCAGCGCCTCTCGGAGGAGGAGGCGCGGCTCGAAGCGATGCGCGCGATGGTCGAGGAGTATCAACGCGGCACGTTTGCGAGCGGGCGTCCGCAGCAGCTGCGCGAGACGCGCAATTTCCTGCAGCAGCTCCAATCCGGGCTCGATGCCCAGGCCGCCGCCGTCGAGCGCCAGCGGCGGGTGACGGAGGCGGCGCGCGCGCAGTGGATCTCGGCACGCCTGCAGCGCGATGCGCTCGATCGGCTCGTCGAGGAGCGCGAAGCCGACGATCTCAGGCGGCGCGACCGAATCGAGCAGAAGCAGACGGACGATCGCGCGAGCTACATGCGCGAGCGTTTCGCGAGCACGGCGCGCTGAACGTCGGCGTAAGGACGGATTCATGACGATCGAGATGAACCTCTTTCCGAGCACCGTCGGCGGCGCCGGCGAGACGGGGGCGGCCGGCTCGGCACGGGCCGCCGGCGCGCCGCCGGACGCGGTCGCGGACGGCGACGCCGCACCGGGCTCGGCCGAAGCGTGTTTCGCCGCGCTCGTCGCGTGGCTGATGCAAGTCGCGCCCGCGGAGACCCGGGCCGACGCGGCCGCCGGCGCGCCCGGCGAGCGTCCGGCCGCCGGGTTCCAGACGATCGCGCGCTCGGCGGCGGGCCCGGTCCATGCGGCGCCCGCGACGAGCGCTGCGCCGGACGCGTCGGCCGGCACCGCCGGCGACGCATTGCTCGCGCGCGCCGTGTTCTCGATCGCTTCGGCCGAGATTGGCACGCCGGCCGAAGCGGCGGGGGTGCCGTCGCAGCCGACGCAAGGCAGCGAATCCTCGGCACGCGCGTTGGGTCCGCTCGATCTGTCGTTTCTCGGCGCCGCGCCGGCGGAATCGGCGCCGGCGCGCGAGCTGCCGGCCCCGTCTCCGGGCGCGGCTTCGGCCGAGCCGCGCGCTCAGTTCGCCGCCGAGCTCGGGCACCGCGTCGTGACGATGGTCGAGCAAGGCGTGAACGATGCACGCCTCAGGGTGCATCCGGAGCATCTCGGGCCGATCGAGATCCGCGTGCGTCTCGACGGCGACAGTGCTCAGGTGACATTCCATTCCGCGCACGGCGCCGTGCGTGACGCGCTTGCCGACGCCGTGCCGCGCCTGCGCGAGCTGCTCGCCGACGCTGGATTCGGGCTCGATCACGTCGATATCGGTGCCGGAGATCCGCAAGGCTTCGGCGCGTCCGGCGACGACGCGCGCGGCGCGAGCGTTGCGGACCTGGCCGCGGGCGAGGCGGGCGCCGACACGCCGGCCGAGGCCGGCGAGCCCGAGCGCCGCGTCGCGATCACGCACGGTCTCGTCGACACGTTCGCCTGAGCGGCGTACCTCGCCGCGATCGCGGAGCGAGCCGGCCCGCGGCTCGCCCGCAGCCGCCCCCCGACAAAGCCGCGGCGTCAAATTCCCGTCACGCGCCGAAGCGCGGCCTCCGAAAATCTCCGTCCTCGGAAAAATTTTCTAGACGCATCAATACGATATCCGGGCCATTGCCGGATGGCACGACACTTGCTTCGGGTCCGTGCAGAACCCCTTCTGCAAACGGACTGAGAGATGAGTGACGCACAGAGCTCGAGCCCGAATGCGCCGCGCCGCGGCGGAGGATGGGCGGTCGTTGCGCTGCTGCTCGCGGCTACGGTCGCGGCCGGCGCGGCTTGGCAACTCGGCTGGCTCGGACCGCAGGCCGGGAGCGGCAGAGCGGAGAAGGCGCCGCAGCCGCTCTACTTCACGCTCGGTCCGGAGCTGATCGTGAACTTCGAGGGCGGCGGCCGTGCGCGCTATCTGCAGCTCGGCGTCGAGCTGATGACGTTCGACGAGAAGGCGCTGCCCGCGCTCGAGCTTCACGCGCCCGCGCTGCGCAACAACCTGATCCTGCTGCTGAGCGACAAGACGTACGAGGAGCTGATCACGCGCGAGGGCAAGGAGAAGCTCGCCGAGGCCGCGCTCGAGGAAGTGCGCAACACGATGACCGAGCGCCACGGTAGCCCGGTCGTCGAGACGCTCTACTTCACGAACTTCGTCATGCAGTGAGCGCCGAGCATGGCCGATAACGACATTCTCTCCCAAGAAGAGATCGACGAGCTGCTGCACGGCGTCGCGAGCGGCGCGGTCGAGGTCGAGGACGAGTACCGGCTTCGCGACGGCGTGCCTCGCGTCGTCGACCTGACGGCGCACGAGCGCATCGTGCGCGGGCGCATGCCGACGCTCGAGATGATCGGCAACCGCTTCGCCCGGCATCTGCGCGCGAGCCTGTTCGGCCTGATCCGCCGCGCCGTGGACGTGTCGTTTCAAGGCGTCCGGCTCTGCAAGTTCTCCGAGTACGCGCACACGCTGCACGTGCCGACGAGCCTGAACATGGTCCATATGCGGCCGCTTCGCGGCACGGCGCTGTTCGTGATCGACGCGCGTCTCGTGTTCGCGATCGTCGACAACTACTTCGGCGGGGACGGCCGGTTCCATCCGCGCATCGAGGGACGCGATTTCACGCTGATGGAGAACCGCGTCATTCAGCTGACGCTGCAGCGAGTCTTCGCCGACCTGAAAGAAGCGTGGTCGCCGGTGATGCAGGTCGAGTTCGAGTACTTGAGCTCGGAGATCAACCCGCAGTTCGCGAACATCGTGAGCCCGACCGAGGTCGTCGTCGTCTCCGCGTTCAAGCTCGACCTCGACGGCGCGGGCGGCGAGCTTCACGTGACGCTGCCGTACTCGATGATCGAGCCGATCCGGGATCTGCTCGATACCGGCCTGCAGAGCGATCGGGCCGGCCGCGACGAGCGCTGGGTCGCGTCGATCCGCGAAGAGATGGGCTTCGCCCCGATCGAGGTTCACGCGACGCTCGTCGAGGCGACGATAAAGCTCTCCGAGCTGCTACGCATCGAGGCGGGCGACATCGTGCCGATCGAGCTGCCGCAGCTCGTCACGCTGTGCGCCGAAGGCGTTCCGTTGTTTCGCTGCCGCATGGGCGTCTCGAACGGCATCAATGCCGTGCAGATCGTCGAGCCCGTGAAACGCGAAGCGTGGCGCGAGCTCGATCCGGCCGAAGCCCTGGGCGCGGCCGCGGGCAACGGCTCGACGACGGCGGCCGAGGCCGCCGGGACGAAGGCGCCGGCGCGGCAAGGGGGGGCGGCGAACGGACGTGCCGCCGAGCCCCGTCCAGCCGCGCAGCCAGCGCAACACGCTACCGCGCCGCCGAAGCCGGCGGCGCCCGTTTCCACCAGTTCCGCCGCGGACGCCGGTGCCGCGCGCGTGGGGAGTTGATGCGATGAGCGACCAGAAAGGGAGAGAGAGCGCGTATGCGCAGGCGGCGGCGATGGAGCTGCCGACGTTCGAAGACTCCGGTGCCGATGCGGCTGGGGAAGGCAACGGCCGTAACCTCGACGTGATCCTCGATATTCCGGTCACGATCTCGATGGAGATCGGCAGGACGAAGCTGCCGATCCGCAACCTCCTGCAGCTCAATCAGGGATCGGTCGTCGAGCTCGAGCGGCTCGCCGGCGAGCCGCTCGACGTGCTCGTGAACGGCACGCTGATCGCGCACGGCGAGGTCGTCGTGATCAACGAGCGCTACGGCATCCGGTTCACCGACGTCGTCAGCCCTGCCGAGCGCGTGCAGAAGCTGAAGTGAGCTCGTCGACGATGCACGCGCGCTTCGTAGCGAGGATTCGCCCGTTCGCCTCGGCAGCCGCCGGCGCGGTGCTCGCCGCGTCGTCCGCGGCCGCGTACGGCGCCGAAGCCTCGCCCGCGGCCGCGTCACTCGTGAAGCTGCTCGTCGGGCTCGTCGGCGTCGTCGCTGCGGTGCTGATCTTCTCGCGCGTGCTCTCGCGCACGAGCCTCCTGCCGAGCGGTCACGACCGCTTCAAGGTGCTCGCGTCGCTGCCGGTCGGCACGCGGGAGCGGATCGTGCTGATGCAGGCCGGGGACCGTCAAATCGTCGTCGGTGTCGCACCCGGCCGGGTCAGCGCGCTCCACGTGCTCGACGAGCCGCTCGATATCGGCGTGCGCCGGCCCGGAACGGACGCGTCGGCGGCGTGGCTGCAGCGCGTGCTCGCAGGGAGGGCGCGATGAGGCGGTCGTCGCGGATCGCCTTCGCGGTCCTCGCCGGCGTGCTCGCGCCGGCTGCGGCCGCGCTCGCACAGCTGCAGGGCGTCGAGATCCTGACGGTCCAGGGGGCGCCGGACGGCGGCGAGACCTGGTCCGTGAGCCTGCAGGTGCTCGTGTTCATGACGGCGCTGAGCCTGCTGCCGGCGCTGCTGATCACGATGACGTCGTTCACCCGGATCCTGATCGTGCTCGCGATCCTTCGGCAAGGACTCGGCACGCAGCAAACGCCGTCGAATCAGCTCCTCGTCGGCATCGCGCTCTTCTTGAGTTTCTTCGTCATGGCGCCGGTCGGCGAGCGGGTCTATGCGGATGCGGTCGAGCCGTATCTCGAGTCAGCGATCACCGCGCCCGCGGCGCTCGAGGCCGCCGCGGGGCCGCTTCGTGAATTCATGCTCGCGCACACGCGCGAAGCCGATCTCGCGCTGTTCGCGTCGCTCGCCGGACGCGAGCCGCTCGACGGCGCGGCCGAGGCCGTGCCGTTCTCGCTGCTGCTGCCGGCGTTCGTCACGAGCGAGCTCAAGACGGCGTTCCAGATCGGCTTCCTGCTCTTGATTCCGTTCCTCGTGATCGACCTCGTCGTGGCGAGCGTGCTGATGTCGATGGGCATGGTCATGCTGTCGCCGCTGATCATCTCGCTGCCCTTCAAGATCATGCTGTTCGTCCTCGTCGACGGCTGGTCGCTCGTCATGACGACGTTGGCCGGCAGCTTCTTCCAGATCTGACGAGGAGGTGCGCGTGACTCCGGAATCGGTACTCGAGGTCGGCACGCAGGCGATGTGGATCGCCGTGCTGCTCGCGGCGCCGGTGCTGCTGACGGCGCTCGCCGTCGGCGTGCTGATCGGCATGGTTCAAGCGGCGACGCAGATCCAGGAGATGACGCTGTCGTTCATCCCGAAGCTGCTCGGCGTCGTCGCGGTCCTTGCGCTCGCGGGCTCGTGGATGCTGACGCTCGCCGTCGACTGGGTCCGCGAGCTGTTCCTCGATATTCCGTTGATGCTCGGCTGACGATGGCGTTGTTGACGATCGAGTATTCGGAGCTGATGAGCTGGATCACCGCGGTGATGTGGCCGTTCGTGCGCATCGGCGCGGTGCTGCTCGCCGCGCCGCTGTTCGGCGCGCGTACCGTGCCCGCGCTCATCCGGGTCGCGCTCGCGCTCGTGCTCGCGCTCGTCGTCGCACCGGTGCTGCCGGCGTACGCCGCCGTCGATCCCCTGTCGCTTCCCGGTGCGCTCGTTGCGGTCCGCGAGGTGCTGATCGGCGCGGTGCTCGGTTTCCTGCTGCAGATGGTCTTCGGCGCGATGGCGATGGGCGGGGAGATCGTCGCGCTGTCGATGGGGCTTGCGTTCGCGAGCGTCGTCGACCCCGAGCGCGGCGCGAGCGTTCCGCTCGTCGGTCAGTACTTCGTGATCTTCTCGACGCTCGTTTTCCTCGCGTTCGACGGCCATCTCGCGCTCGTCGCGATGCTCTTCGAGAGCTTCGTGCTGATGCCTCCTTCGGCGGATGCATTCGCCGCGGCCGGCTTCTGGGAGGTCGCCGCGTGGGGCAGCGAGATGTTTCAAGCGGCCGTGCTGGTCGCGCTGCCCGCGGCGGCGTCGTTGCTCGTCGCGAGCGTATCGATGGGCATGATCGCGCGCAGCGCGCCGCAGCTGAACGTCTTCGCGGTCGGTTTCCCGCTGACGCTGACGCTCGGGCTCGTGCTGCTCGCGCTGACGCTGCCGAGCCTCGCGCCGCAGCTCGAGACCGTGCTCGAAGGGGTGTTCGTGCAGATGCGTGACGTGCTCGGAGCCGCGAGATGAGCCAGAACGATCAGGCACAAGAGCGCACCGAATCCGCCACACCGAGACGCCGAGAGCAAGCGCGGCGCAAGGGGCAGGTCGCGCGCTCGCGCGAGCTGAACACGATGGCCGTGATGCTCACGGGCGCCGGGACGATGGCCGTGCTCGGGCCGTGGATGTTCGCGCGGCTCGAGGCGCTGCTGATCTCCGGGCTCGCGGCGCCGGCACATCGTTCGCTCGGCATCGACACCGCGGCCGGCGCGCTCGGCGAGCCCGTCCGCGACGCGCTCGTGACGTTCGCGCCGCTGTTCGTCCTGCTGCTGATCGCGGCCTTCGCGGGGCCGGCACTGCTCGGCGGTCTCGTCTGGAGCGCGGAGGCGCTCGCGCCGAAGCTCGAGCGCCTGAATCCGATAAAGGGGCTGAAGCGGATCTTCTCGATTCAGGCGCTCGTCGAGCTCGGCAAGACGCTGCTGAAGTTCGCGGTGCTGACGGGGCTCTCCGCCGCGCTGCTCGCGTCGCTCGCGGACGACCTGCTGGGTCTCGGGCGGATGTCACCGCTCGACGGCCTCGTTGCGGCCGCGACCCACGTGAAGCTCGCGTTCGTCGTGCTCGCCGCGGGGCTCGTCTTGATCGCGGCCGTCGACGTGCCGTTCCAGGTCTGGAATCACCTGCGCAAGCTCAAGATGACGCGCCAGGAGGTCAAGGACGAGCTCAAGGAGACCGAGGGCAACCCCGAGGTCCGCGGCAAGATACGGCGGCTCCAGCAGGAGGCGGCGCAGCGCCGGATGATGCACGAGGTCCCGCTCGCCGACGTCGTGCTGACGAACCCGACGCATTACGCGGTCGCGCTGCGCTATACCGATCGGCCCGAGCGCGCGCCGCGGGTCGTCGCGAAGGGCCAGGGTCTCGTCGCCGCGCGGATTCGCGAGCTCGCGGACGAGCATCGCGTGCCGGTCTGCGAAACGCCCTTGTTGACTCGCGCAATCTACTTCAACACCGAGCTCGGCGCGGAGATTCCGGTTGCGCTCTATCTCGCGGTCGCGCGCGTCCTCGCTTACGTGTTCGAGCTCAAGGCGGCGCGCGAGCGCGGCAGGGCCGCGCCCGAGTTCCCGGCCGAGCTGCCCGTTCCCGAAGGCCTGAAGACCGAGCCTAGAGGTGCTGCGTCATGAGCGTCGCGACGCAATCGATCAGCCGCCTGCAGCTCGTCGGCCTCGGCACGCCGGTGCTGATGCTCGCGCTGCTCGCGATGGTCGTGATTCCGCTGCCGGCGTGGATGCTCGACGTGCTGTTCACGTTCAACATCGCGCTGTCGCTGATCGTGATGCTGATGGTCGTGTATACGCGCCGGCCGCTCGATTTCAGCGTCTTCCCGACGGTGCTGCTCGTGACGACGTTGCTGCGCCTCGCGCTGAACGTCGCGTCGACCCGAGTCGTGCTGCTCAAAGGCCACGAAGGCACGGATGCGGCCGGCCGCGTGATCGAATCGTTCGGCGAGTTCGTGATCGGCGGCAACTACGCGGTCGGCCTCGTCGTGTTCACGATCCTCGTGATCATCAACTTCGTCGTCATCACGAAAGGCGCGGGGCGCGTGTCCGAGGTCAGCGCCAGGTTCACTCTCGACTCGATCCCGGGCAAGCAGATGGCGATCGACGCCGATCTCAACGCCGGCATCTTGACGCCGGAGGAGGCGAAGCGCCGGCGGGAGGAGGTCGCGCGGGAAGCCGATTTCTACGGCTCGATGGACGGCGCGAGCAAGTTCGTTCGCGGCGACGCCGTCGCAGGCCTCTTGATCCTCGTGATCAACCTGCTCGGCGGCATCGTGATCGGCACGCTGTCGCACGGCATGG
>CAYMAF010000049.1:0-17732 GCA_964388365.1 uncultured Gammaproteobacteria bacterium
CGACGACCTCGAGCGGCGACGACATCATCGTGATCCCGCAAAAGTCCGGCATGGTCTACGGGCTCGATCCGGACGACAACGGCAAGACGCTGTGGAGCTACCGCGCCGGGCCCGGCGGACCGGTCGGGGGCGTATGGGGCAGCGCCGTCGAAGGCGATCGGATGTATGTCGCCGTCGGCGGCTACTTCAACGAGGAGACCGGCGGCTTGCACGCGATCGATATTCGCACCGGCGAGCGACTCTGGTATACGCCGCCGCAGCCGCTGCTCTGCTCGCCGCCGGGCCCGGGATGCAGCCCGACGCAATCTGCGGCCGTCACGGCGATCCCGGGGGCCGTCTTCTCGGGTTCCGCCGACGGCGGCTTGCGTGCGTACGCGGCCGATACCGGCGAGGTGATTTGGACCTTCGACGCGAACGGTAAGCACGAGACCATCAACGGCATCGAAGGGCGCGGCGCGTCTTTCGACGGCCCCGGGCCCGTCGTTGCAGACGGCATGCTCTACGTGCTTTCCGGCAACGCAGGCTTCGTCGGACGTCCCGGCAACGTGCTGTTCGCGTTCGCGGTCGAATGAGGAGCGTATCAGCCGCAGTTAGTTATCGGGCAGTCCCTTCCCCGGCGAGCGCCGGAAAGCGGTTCGCCGCGTGCGCCGCGTGGCAGTCGACGCACGCTTCGAGCATATCGGCGAAGAGCTCGCGCTGACGTGCGCGATCTCCGGCGCGGGCGGCGACGGCAAGCTCGGCGCTCAGCTCGTGAAAGGCCTCGTCGCGCTCGAGGAACGCGTGCGGCAGCGCTTCGTGCAGCGCTTCGCTGTCAGCGTCGGTCATCTGCTGCGCCAGAATGAAGCTGTCGTGGATCGCCTGCGCATGCTCGGCGACGCGCTCGTCGTCACCCCGCACGATCGCATCCAGGATCGTCTTGCTCGCATCGAGAATCGCAAGCATCTCCTGAATCAGGAGTCCACGCAGGTGAGCAGGCAGCCCCTCGCCGACAGCGCTGTCGTCCGTCGGTTGCGCGGGAACGGCGGCCGCGACGGTCAGAAGACCGAGCGCTGCGGCGATAGGCGTCAGCTTTCTCATCGATGTGTACCCTCTCCAATCCTGTCTCGAGCGGCCCTCGGACGTCGACCGACGAATCGGCCGGCCGCCACCGCCTCCGAGAACATTACGAGCCGCGCGCTCCTTCTTCAAAGGCCCCGGCGGCGTCGCGAAACAGCTCCTTCTCCTTCCAGCGCCCCCACCGGTAATACGCCATCGAGAACATGCTGCTCAAAAGAAAGCTGATACCGATACCGAGCGCGATTCCCTGCTCGTCGAGCAACACGGCGAACACGTACGCGAGCGGCACACGCAGAATCCATAGCGAGACGATGTTCAGCATCAATACCTGGAACATCGCGCCCGAGCCGCGTACGACGCCATTGAAAATGAAGTTCAGGCCGATGAAGGGATAGAACATCGCGATCGTGCGCAGGTAAGAGACGCCGAACTCGACGCTCGCCCGGTCCTGGATGAACAGCGTGACGAGCGGCTCGGCCCAGACGAGCAGCACGGCGGCAATCGCCGCCATGATGCCCACGTTGAAGGCGACGCCGACGCGGGTGATTCGCGCGACGCGCCGCCACTCCCCGGCGCCGATGTTCTGCGCCGCCATCGCATTGACCGCCATGCCGAGCGCGACCGCGGGCAGCAGGATGATATTGTCCAATCGCTGGGCGGCTCCGAAGCCGGCGACGACGCTCTCGCCGAACGCGTTCACGACCGAAAGGATGACGGCGCCGCCCGCGTAGATGACGACCATCTGGATACCGGACGGGATACCGAGTTCCATGATCGTGCGGAACTCGCCGAGCCCGGGGCGTCGTAGCCTCGACGGGTATCTGTCCGGCCTTCTCGCGAGATAGCCCGCGCAAGAGAGGAATGCCGCGGCTTGCGCGAGCACCATTGCCCACGCGGCACCTTCGACGCCGATGCCGAGCCCCGTCATGAGCAGCGGCGCCAGCAGCGCGACGAGCAGCGTTGCGAGCAGCGTGAAATAGAGCGGTGTTCGGCTGTCTCCGAACGCTCGGAGCATCGTGCCGATGAAGTTGTAGCCGATCAGAAACGGCGTGCCGATAAAGTTGATCCGCAGATAGGTCTTCGCCTCTTCGAGGATCGACGGCGGCGTGTCGAGCAACACGAGCAGCGGCTCGGCGAGCGCGTAACCCGCGGCCCCGATGAGGGCCGACAGCGCGGCGAGCAGGACGATGAACGCACCGAGGTGGGCGTTGATTCCGCCCTCGTCGCCTAGACCGCGCAGCTGGGCGAAGATCGTCAGCGTCGCATTGTTCAGACCGAACACGAAGGCGAGCACGACGAGCAACACCGTGGCGGCCACCGTCACCGCGGCGAAGGCCTCGCTGCCGAGGAGATTGCCGACCCACAGGCCGTTGATCAGCTGCATCGATGCCTGCAACAGATTCGCGAGCAGGATCGGCAGCGAGAACAAAAAAAGCGCCCGCGGGATCGGCCCGACGGTGAAGTCGTTGCTCACGGCGGCGGCCAACCACCCACGCCTAACGGCCTCAGGAATGACATCGAACGTACGCACATGGCGCAGCCACCTCGGGCCTCGGTACCCGACCCCGGTTATACTGCCGCTGCGGCGACATCTTACCCGCTGATCCGCTCGAGCGAGCTGCAGGACTTGGAGGGGGGCCTCGCAGATGAAAAGAACGTGCCTCGCGATCGCCGTGCTTCTTGCGCCGATCCCATTCGCCGCTGCGCAGCATCGTCTGCCGGCGACGCCGGAAACGGTGGTTTGGGGTTACTACGACAGCGCGTCGGAGCCGGTGCTCCGAATCCGTTCCGGCGAGACCGTCGAGATGCACACCCTGATCGTGACCGGTCCGGAGGAGCTCGAGGCGATCGGCGTGCCGCCCGAGCAGGTCGAGCAGGCGCTGCGCGACATCCACCGAGAGGTGCCGAGAGAAGGTCCGCATATCCTAACCGGTCCGATCTACGTCGAAGACACGATGCCCGGGGATGTGCTCGAAGTGCGGATCCTGTCGGTGCGGCCGGCCGTGCCGTATGCGACGAATACGTTCGCGGGCCGCGGGCTCCTGCCCGACGAGTTCCCTCACAGCAAGACACGACTGTTCGAGCTCGATCTCGAGCGAGGCGTCGCGGCATTCGGCGAAGGCATCGAGATTCCTCTACGGGCGTTCTTCGGCAGCATGGGCGTCGCGCCGCCGCCCGAGGTCGGGCGCTTGAGCAGCGTGCCGCCCTGGAAACACGCCGGAAACCTCGACAACAAGGAGCTCGTCGCGGGGACGAAACTGTTCATCCCAGTGCACGTGCCGGGCGCGTTGTTCCTCGCGGGCGACGGCCATGCGGCGCAAGGCGACGGCGAGGTCAGCCTGACGGCGCTCGAAACGTCGCTGAACGGCACGCTCGAGTTCGTCGTGCGCAAGGATATGGGCCCGCTCGAGTGGCCGCGAGCCGAGACTCCGGCTGCCTATATCACGATGGGAATGCACGAGGACCTGCTCGAAGCGGCGCGGATCGCCGTACGGGAGATGATCGCTTTCCTCGAGACCGAGAAGGGCCTGTCCGCAGACGATGCCTATATGCTCACGAGCATCGCGGTCGATCTGCGCATCACTCAGCTCGTCGACGGCAATCTCGGAGTCCACGCGATGCTGTGGAAATCTCTCTTCGTCGATTGAGCATGCGGCTTTCGCCGACCGCCGCCGGCTAGAACGAGCCCCCGAGCGCCGCTCCGCCGCGCGGCGGTCTCGTCCGCCGCGCGCTCCTCGCGGAACCGTTATTCGGAGGCTGCGATCGGCCCCGGATAGCTCACTTGCTCGAGCTTGCCCGTATCGACGTCGTAGATGAAGCCGCGGACGGAGATTGCATCCGGCCCGCTCGTCGGCAACCACGGATGGTTCAGAATCGCCGAGATGCCGCGCCTCACGTCCCAGCGCAGACGCTCCCTTGCGAGATCGTCGTCGGCATCCAGCGGATGCGGGCCGCCGCGAAACGCATGGAACGCCGCAGGCGCCGACGCGGACTTGCCCGGGCTCACGAACGTGCGTCCGGTCGCTTGCCCGAGCACCTTCTCCGCTTCCGCGTCGCCCTCGAGACCCGCCTTCAGCAGATCGTCGGTGAACGCGAGCATGCCGCAGCGGGTGTGATGAATCAGCACGAATTCTTTCGTATCGAGCAGGTGATGGGAGATCACGAGGTTGCGAATCGCGTCCTCGTTGATCACGCCGCCGGCATTGCGAATGATGTGCGCGTCTCCGGTCTGAAGGCCGAGCAGATCCTCGACGTCGATACGGGCGTCCATGCAAGCGACTACCGCAAGACGCTTTGCCGGCTGTATTCTCTGCTTGCCGGGATGCTTCGCTTCGTGCACGGCTTCGCCCGCCGCATAGCGCTCGTTGTTCTTCAGGTACTCGTCGATGATGCTCGCCATGGCGCCCTCCCGTTAACGGATTTTTACCAAACGCAGCGTACGCTGCGCCCCTACCCTTCGCCAGACGAAATCGGTCGAAGCATATTCCTCGGAACGCCGACTCCGCATCGAGCAGGACACGGCCTCCAGCATAGCCTAAACCCGTAATCGCCCTGCATCTTTCGCCCTACTCGCTTCCGGGATCCGCCTCCTGCCTTTCCGCGCGCTCGATCGTTCCGACGAGCCGGCCCGATAGTTAGCTCTAGCATACACTGACACCTTACGGTAGGATCGGTTCGCCGGAGAGGTCGCTAGAGCGCGCAGGCCTCGCTCGAGAATGGATCGACTTGCAATGGATGCAACACAACGTCCGGTAACGTTTCGCGTCCCTTCCCGCCCGCGTTCCGCGCCTCGAGCCGAAGAGATCGTTCGTGACTCTCGCCGCTCGCTGCGCTTCGTCGCGTCGTCATGACATTCGAGCAATATCTCGCGGGGCTCGGCCGGCTATACGTTCAGGGCGTCACGTCGGACGTTCATCCGAATCTGTTGCGCCGGCTCGGCGGAAGCCTGGCGTTGGCCGGACGCGACGCGCAGTGGATTCGCTTCGAGGAAGACGGTCTTCTCGGCTTCATCGACGTTCGGCGCCGCCGCGCCGATATCGACCGCATCGCGAGACGCCGCTGGCGCGAGTATCGCGCCGCGATAGAGCGCCGAATCGCGGCCGGCGAGCCGCCGCGCGCCGCGGTCGAGCGATTGATGCGCGGCTACGGGACGATTCCGCACGCGCCTCGGCAGGTCGAGCAGATGCTCCGGCCTTCGACGGGCCCCGTCGGCACCCTTCCCGCCTGGCTCTACGATATCGCCGTCGTTCGGCGAAGGATCGAGCGCGGCGGGGAGATCATGACCGACCTGTTCGGAGGGCTCACCGCAACGGCCTATTTGATCGCGACCGCGGAGGACTGGATGAACGCGACGCCCGAAGAATGGGACCGCGCGTTCGACGCCGGTGAGATCGGCCAGACCTTCGGCGAGATCATCGAGAGCGCGGGCGGTGCACTTCAGGCGCGGCAAACCCACCGATCGTTGAGCCGTTCGGCTCCGTCGCGTTCGCCGACCGCCGTCGAGCGGAGCATCACGCCCGACGCGCGCGCGGCGCGCGGCGCCCCGACGCCGCGCGAGCGCTCGACCGGTCCGCAGGCGCAGGGAACGGCCGCGCGGGGCACGCCGCCGCGTGAGCAGGCGCCGCCGCCTGCCCCCCGATCTCGGCCGCCGCGGCAGACGCGGGCACCGCGGCAGATGCGAACCCGGCCGCATAGACGCGCGCAGCCGCAGGCTCGGCCCCGAACGCGACCACGGCCGCATTCGCAAAGCTCGCCGGCCGATGATCTCAATATCGATGCCGCGTTCGACGAGAACGCACCGTTCCAGACATCGCGGCTGAGGCGAGCCGAGCGCCCGCGGCACCGCAGAGGCCCGTTCGCGGGGCAAAGCTACCAGAGCCTCGATACCCTGCTCGAGACGCTGCCGCAGCGGCAAAGGCGAGCGGCGCAGCGACTCGTCAATCGCTTTCCGCCGAGCTTCCTCGCGGTCTGGCGCTCGCTCGAGCGCGACATCGATCGCCGGAGGATGCAAGAGGTCCGGCGGCTATGGCATGCCGGCCGGCATGCGGAAGCGCGCGCGCTCGCTCGAGACGCGTACGACAGTTATCGCAATCGCTTCTGGCAGCGGGTACGCCGGCATCCCGAGCTGCTGCAGATGCTGCGCGACGCGGGGCTCGTGCTCGAAGGCGGGCCGACCACGGCTCCGTTCTGGCGGCTGCCGAACGGAACTAAGGAAGTTCTCTCGATCGAGCACACGGACCGCGTGGCCGACTCGCCATGGCGCGCGATCGACGGCTCGGGGATGCGGATGGTTCCGGCACGAGAGAACAGCCGCATGCTCGAGTTCATCCGCGAGAACGACCGCTTTCAGAACCCGCCCTCCCCTCCGTCGGGCGCCGCCGATTCGCCCCGGGGGGGCGAGCCTCCGCTTTCACCTTGAAGGGTTCGTATCGCCGACGGACGCAGATTCTCGAAAGATAGGTGCAAGATGGTATCGACAAATTCACTGCCCAACAGGCTCCATGGAAAGATCGTCGCGGACAGCACCGGCGTCGGGATTCCCGACTTGCTCGTCGTCGCGATGGATTTCGATGCGCTGCGCTGGGCGCAGACCGCGCCATCGCAGCAGCCTCCGCCGGCGACGCATGTGCCGAATCCCCGCCCGAAGCCCGAAGCTCCGATCGAGAGCGTGCACGATGCCTTGGCGCTGCTCGAGCAGGCGCCGTTCAACGAGGCTGCGCAGCCGCAGCGGCTCGGCTCCGTGCTGACGCGCGCCGACGGCTCGTTCGAGCTCGTCTACCACGACGACCTCTTCCGCGATGACGACGCCTCAGCCAATCAGCAGGTCGCGGATCGCCGTCCCGACGTCATTCTGCTCGTGCTCGCGCCCGATCGGCCGGGCAAGAACGGCGAAGGCAGGACGCTCCGCGAGCGGCTGATCTTCCATACCCAGCCCATCCGCTTCGAAGCCGGGCGGACCGAGAGCTATATCATTCGCATCGGCGAAGAGCGCCTCGCCGCGTTCAACGTCCCGCTCAGCGGCAGCGACGGCACCGTCGTGCTCGCCGATCCCGAGCAGTACAGGGCTGCGCGGGCGTTGAGCTACAAGAACGCCGCGGAGCTTTCGTCGGTCAAGCAGGAGCTCTACCGGACCTACGAGCTGCCGCGCGTGACGAAGGAGCAGCGGACCTTCTCGAAGGTTCTGCCGAATCTCGTCCAGGGCCGCATCGGCGCAATGGCGAACTTCGTCGGCTTCGCGCCCTCGTACGACGTTCTTTCGCGCCGCGTATGGGAGAACCTGCGGCTGATTCCCTGGCTGCAGCCCGGCCAGCCGCAGAGCGTGCCGCGCACCGGGCGCGTCTATCTGAACGAGCGCGATCTGCGCCAGCTCGGTCTTTCCCGTGCCGCGATCGAAAGCGGCGCCGGGCAGGAGATCGAGTTCGCGCGCTTGCTGAACCACATCGGATATGCGGCCGGCCCTTACCGCAACCGAGACCTGCTCTCCCAGATCGAGGGCCGCCGCGCTCTGGCCCGGCTCGCCGCTGCGCCATCCGAAGATCACGGTGCCGACGAGCCCGCCGATACGCCTCCTTCGAGCGTCTCCGTCGATTCAGTTCGGGACAACGTGCTCAAGCGCCTCGAGGAGCAGCTTGACGGGCTCGCACGGAGCGGCGGCGAGGCCGATCCCGCGCACGATCTGTCGCGGATCAAGCAGACTATCGAGAAGCTCGAGCAGAACTCGGGCGTCGCGAATGTCGCCGCGATGCATGACGTCGAGCTGCTGCAAGTGGCCTTCGAGCCCGCGTGGACGGCCGCTTTCGACGACGACTTGAAGCAGCAGGCGAAGGATCTCTACCGCGAGGTTGCGAACGAGGAGGTTCAGGCCGCATGCGGCAGCGCACTGCGCCCGTTGGAAGACGTGCAGAACGTCCAGCAGCTTCGAGAGATGCTGAGCGACATCGTCTCGGCGTCCCGCGGCTCGGCCTCGCCCCAGCTTCGGCGCGTTGGGCAGCTCGCGCTCGATCTGTCGCGCCGGCTCGCCGAGCCGTACAGCTTCAAGTACTTCGCACCCGGCTCGATCAACTACGGCATCCTGCTGACGTATCGACAGTCGTGGACGCCGCTGAGCTACCAGGTCGGCCGCCTCGCCGAGACCGTGCCGCTTGCGCCGGGCGAAACGCGCACGCTCAAAATCACGCGTACGGTTCGTAGGACGGCGAAACGCAGCAGCCGCGAGAAGAGCAATCTTCAGCGCCTCAGCGAGTCGAGCTCGATCAGCCGTACCGAGATCGAGGCGATGGAGAAGACCGCGCTCGCGATGTCCAATCAAACCGGCGCGCAAGCGCAGTTCAATATCGGCATCGGCTCGATCGGCGGAACGACTCAGTTCAACGTCAACCAGAGCCGCGAAGCGCAGAGCATTCACAAATCCTTCGCCGAGATCGCGCGCAAAGCAAGCCAGGAGGTACGGCGCGAGGTCGAGGTGCAGTTCGACGAGGAAACCGTCGAGGAAGCCGTATCCGAGACGACGCGCACTTTCCGCAACACGAACGACGAGCTCACGGTCACGTACCTTCTCTATGAGCTCGAGCGCCGCTATCGGGTGTCGAGCCATATTCAAGCGGTGCAGCCGGTGATCCTCGTCGCGCTCGACATGCCGGCACCGATCGAGATCAACGACGCGTGGCTGCTCGAGCATGCGTGGGTGATTCGCAGCGTTCTGCTCGACCCCGCCTTCGAGGAGGCGCTCGACCTTCTCGAAGACAACCGTTCTCAGGACCAAGCGGAGCTCGCGCTGCTCAAGGCGAACTACGATGCGGCGAGAGCGGTACACAGCCGCGCGGAGCTCGAGTTCGAGCGCCTCTCACAGCAAGCGAGATCCCGCCGCGAGTCGATCGTGAGCTTGATGCAAGGCGAGGACATCGCGAAGGCCGGCGAGGCGAGCGACGAGCAGCGCGTCGCCGCCGCGATCTTCAGCGGCGGCCTGACCGAGCTGTTCGGCGGCGGTCAGAGCAACACCGACGATATCCTGCGCGCGAAACGCGAGGCCGTCGAGAAGTCGCTCGAGTATCTCGAAGCCGAGCTCGCCGCCGCCGCGGATGCGCGCGACCAAGCGATCGCCGTGCTGAACAGCGCGACGGAGAAATACAGCGCGGCTCTGGCGGCGAAGGCGATGGCGGATCAGAAGCTGCTGCAGCTCCGCCTGCACGTTCGCGCAAACATCTTCCACTACATGCATGCGATCTGGCGCCATCGCGACCACGACGATCTGTTCTTCAGCCTCTACGACCTCGAAGTGCCGTTTCTCGAGCCGATGTCCGGTCAGTGCCGCCTGCGCAAGCCGACGGACGACGAGCTCGACCAGGAGGTGCCGGGCGTCGTCATCGACGGCGAGCTCTACATGGTCGACATCCATCCCGCGACCGCCGTGCCGGATTACGACGATCTGCCGAAGAGGCGGCTCATCGAGATCGCAGACGTCGATCGCCCGCTCGGCTTCAAGGGCAACTACGTCATCTTCCCGCTGAAGAAGAGCTCACTGCTCACGGACTACATGACGGTCGGCTACCTCGACGGCTATTTCGGTGTACGAGACCCGGCGCTCGACGCATCGTACAGCGCGAGTGATCTGCTCGAGTACGCGAAGAGCGTTTGGAACGACCCCGTCGTCGGCCTCACCGACGAGCAGCGCAGCCAGCTCGCCTCGCTGATCCTGCGGGCCGGCATGCGTAATCCGGGCTACGAGTCCGAGATCGTCCTGCCGACCGGGCAGATCTTCATGGAAGCGCTGAAGGGCGATCAGGCGCTGCTCGAGGACTTCAAGCTCGCCCACCGGGGCATGGACGTGCTCAAGGCCGAGGAAGAGGTTCGTCAGGCGCGCATCGACAGCCTGCGCCGAGCTCAGCGGATCGGGCTCGCCGAGCCGCAGCTCGAAGACCCGGACATCGAGCGCATGACGCTCATAAGCGGCGCTCGTCCCGGCGTCGTGATCGACGCGGACCAATAACGTCACACGATGCGGCATTCGACACCGTCCGCCCGGCTCTCGGGCGGGCGGGTCCCGCGCGCCTATCGCCGCGTCGCATCGAAGATCCCGAAAAGCTGCTCGACCCTGGACGGCGGCGCGCCCGCCGCATCGTAGTGCAATGCGCCGAGCTCGAAGCACGCGGGCGGCTCGAGCGCCGGACCGGTCAGCAACGTGTCGAAGCTCGCTCCGCCCAGCACTCGGCACGCGACCGTCAAGTACAGCCGATCCAGCGCATCGTCGACGAGCAGCGCTCGCAGGATCTCACCGCCGCCGATCATCGCGATCGTTCGATGCCCTTCTCGCGACAGAGCTTCGACGAGCGCGCCGCCTTCGACCCGGCGGCCTTCGCCGACTCGCAGCACTCGTGCCCCCTCCGACTCCATTCTCGCGGTCCTACGCGTGTCGGCCGCCCGGCCGGTCGCGACGTAGACCGTACGGCCGGAGGCCACGAGCGCCTCTAACGACGGCAGCTCGAGGGTCGCCGTGACGATCGCGAGAGCCGGCTGAGGCGCGAGCCCCCGCGCTCGGCGCCAATGATGCAGGTCCGCATACTCGGGCTTCATGCTGAGCGGGAAGCTGTGCGTCGAGACGCCGTGCGGCAGCGCGCGCACGTAGCGCCCGGTCGTCACGAGCACGTCCGCGCGTGCAGCGAGCTCCTGGAAAAGCCGGAAATCGCGCGGATTCGCTATCGCCCGCGGAACGTCCAGCCGCTCGCGCGAGGGATTCGGGAACGAGATGCGCCCGTCCAGGCTCGCGATGAAATTTGCGTAGACGAAGGCCTCCGAGCCGCTCGCAGGCGGACCGTAGCGCTCGGTCAGGTAGAGCCCTCGCAGCGGGACGTGCACCGCCGGGCCCGGGAAAATTCGCAGCAGGCGATCGTCCTCGGCGCCCCGCATCACGGCGTCGAATACTTGCGAGCGACTCCGATCAAGGCTCGTGGCCCGGCTCGATATCGCGCGCCTTCTGGTAAGTCAGCTGCTCGGACGCGCCGCCCTTCTCCGAATCCACCGGATCGAGCAAGAACCCGACGTGATCGCCGAGATCGAGTTGCTCGAGCACGGCGCCCGCGAACCAGCGCTCGAAATCCTCGAGTATCGGCACGCCGTGCGCGTAGTGCCACCGCACCCGAGCGAACTTGTCGACCTCGTCCCCGGACTCGCCGCCGAAAAGTTCGGCGAGCGCTTTGTGCCGCTCCTCGACGACGTGCACCGCGAGCATCTCCGACCTGCGCGCAAGCGAGAAGCTGTGGTTCTTCTTCGAGATACAGGCGAGGAAGCGCGGCGGATGAATGCTGCACTGCGTCGCGAAACCGATGAGGCAGCCCGCCCGTTCGCCCTGCACGGCGGTCGTCACGACATAGAGGGGATAGTCGAGCGTCGCGACCAGCTTCTCGAACGGTGACGCCATGGCCCGCTCCTTCCGACCGGCGTCTTCACTCTACCCGAGCTCGCACGCGCGGTGCCAGGGCGGCGCGCGCCGATCGGCCCGCGCCGCCCTGCGCCTCACTGGAAGTTGTACTGCAACGTCAACCCGTACTCGCGAGGCCGGCCGCGATACTCCGCGACCGCGCTGCGCATCACGGAATTCAGGCCGACCGGCGGTCCGCCCGCGGTCCAGTAGCCGCGGCCGAATGACTGCGCATTGTTCGCGTAGACTTCGTCGGTCAGATTGTTGCCGTACAGCGACGCCATCCAGCGGCCGTCCCGGCTCGTGTAGCGCACGGCGGCGTTCAGCAGCCCGTAGCCGTCGAGCCGGTACCGCGAGTCCCGGAACCAGGTCGGCACCGGCGCCGCACCGTTCGGCCCCGGCGGGCAAGCGAGGGCCTCCGCCTGCTCCATCGTCATGCCGCCCGAGTGAGTCTCCTGGGCCCCGACGCGCGCATAATTCAGACCGATCGAGACATTGCCGCCGCCGGCAACCGGCAACACATACCGGCCTCCCCACGTCACGCTCCGCTCGATCGGCGGCGGAAACAGGAAGAAGCCGTTGTTGACGCACGGATCTTCCATCTTGTAATCGACCCAGCCTGCCGCCGCGTCGATGACGAGCCGGTCCGTGACCGCGAACGAGGCTTCGAGCTCCACGCCGTCGAGATCGACGTCGCCCTGATTGACGAGCTGGATGATGAATCCGGTCGGCGCCGATTCGTCCGCGACGGCCGAGGCGCCCTGCCGATTCGTGAAATCCATGTCGAAATAGGTCGCGTTGAACCGCACTCGCCCGTCGAGCCACTCCGTCCTGAAGCCGAGCTCGTGGTTGACGAGCCTCTCGGGCGGCACCGCTGCGACCGGCGGGCGGGCGTGATACGTCGGGCAAGGCGCTCCCGGCGGACCGGAAACCGTGCATGCGGCGGCCGGCACGCTGAACGATCCGGCACGAAACGCCTTCGAATGCGTGACGTAGGCCATGACGTCGTCCGTGATTCGGTAGTCGATCGTCACGCGGCGATCGACCTCGCTCCAGCTGTCGTTGCCGCTCACGGTCGTCGAGACGCCGTCCTGCGGGATGAAGAGATCCGACGCGTATTCCGTGCTGACGAAATCCTTCTCGTCGTGCGAATAGCGCAGGCCGAGCGTGACGTTCAGCCGGTCCGTCGCGTGCCAGGTCGCGTTCGCGAACACCCCGTAGGCCTCCGCGCGCTGCCGCAGCTCGGTGTCTCCGCTGACCCGCAGCCTCGGCTCGGCGCAGAACGGATCGCCGGCGGGGCAGCCCCACTGATTCCCGTTCGGGCTGCCGCCGTTCGCCGGGCTGAAGGTGCTCGAGCCGAACGCGGTCAGCAGCGCATTCCGCGGCGACTCGGAGTCCTCGCGGAAATAGTTCAAGCCCGTGATCAGCGTCGTGCGGCCGTCGAGAAGCTCGAGATTGAACTGGAGCTCCTGATAAAGGACCTCGGACTCGACCCGTTCCCTGCGGTGCTCCATGCCAAGGAGCTGCCAATCGCTGACGCCGTCGCTCGAGAACTCGGAGAAGCCGGTCGTCGAGATCAGCGTGACGCGGTCCCCGATCTGCCACGTCACGTTCGCGTCGAGCTGCGTATAATCGTTCTTGTTCCACTGACGGCATAGATCATCCCAGTCGGGATCGGGGCCGTCGAGAAAGCAGAAGTCCGGCATCGTAAAATCGTCCAGCACGAGCCGCGGATCGTCGTGCCGCAGCCGCTCCTGCCCATGGAGCTCGAGAAAATCCGACATCCAGTCGGCATAGTTGCCTTCCCAGCAGATATAGGGATTCGTCGGGTCCGAAGGACAAGCCGGCTCCATGTTGAACCGAACCATATCCGTCGGGCTTCCATCGGATTCGGAGTCCGTGCGGAGCGCGCCGAACACGGCTCTGACCCGATCGCTCGGCTCCCACGCGACCTGCAGCCGGAGCACCGTGTCCTCCGAGTCACCCAGCTTCTGCGGGCCCCTGCGAACGTAGCCGTCCTGACTGAGTCGCGCGGCCTGCGCGCGTAGAAATACTTCGTCGTTCAACGGCACGTTGATCATGCCGGCGAGATCGAAGCGATCGAAGTTGCCGCCGGTGACGCGAAGGTATCCTTCCCGCTCGTCGTGCGGCTGCCGGCTGAACACCCGGATCGCTCCGCCGGTGCTGTTGCGGCCGAACAACGTGCCTTGCGGCCCGCGCAGCACCTCGATCCGCTCGACGTCGAGAACCCGCATCACCGGCCCCGTCGTCCGCGGCATGAACACGTTGTCGATATAGAACCCGACGCCGCGCTCGCCGGTCGCGCCTCCTCCGCCGCCGATTCCCCGAATCTGATAGTTAGGCGATGTATTGCCGGTGCCTCGCGAGCCCTTGATGTCGAGGTTCGGCGCGATATTCGCGAGCTCCATCATATCGCGCACGCCTTTGAGCTCGAGGTTGTCCCCGGTGAACGCGATGACCGAGATCGGCGTGTCCTGCAGCGCCATCTCGCGCCGCTCCGCGGTGACGACGACCTCCTCGAGCTGAGCTTCGGCCGAGCCGGCGGCCAATGTGCCGCCGACGATGCCGAGCAGGACATGACGAGCGAGCGGAGACCGCATCAAGCGGCCTCCGGTACGTTCCAGCCTTCCCACTGCTTCTCCCCCCTTCCCGTGCGCGTAAGACCTTCGCCGCAGCACTATCGCTGCGTCTCTGCGATCTTTCGGACAGATAGGACTCTATCCTGGTTTCTACGCTCGAGGAAAGAGCAATGACGCGTATCGGGAAGAGACCGTTCCGTCGCGACCGCCGTCAGCCCGGGTAGCCCGGCGGCGGCACGAAGGCGTGCCATTCGCGCTCCAGGAGCTGGGCGAACCTGAGCGGCGTGCGGTCCTCGAGATACGGTCCTACGGCTTGCAGCCCGATGGGCAAATTTCGCTCGTCGAAGCCGGCCGGAAAAGCCGTCGCGGGCAGGCCGCAGAAGATCGCGACTTGCGGGAAGAACGCGAGGTCGAGGCCCGAGCTCTCCCGGCCATCGATCACGAACGTGCGCTCGCGTAACGAGTCGTCGCGGTGCGGAAAGGCCGTCCGCGGGAACGCGGGCAGCACGAGCACGTCCCAGTCGCGGAAAAATCCGGCCCAGATCCGCTGCAGCTCCGCACGCCGGCCAAGAAGCTGCATCAATCCGCCGAAGTCCAACGTCATGCCATCGGCGATCAAAGACGCCGACGGACCGCCGCCGCGGCGCAGCGCCGCGGCGCTCTCGGCCCGCACCTCTGCCGGCGTCGCGGCGCTCGTCTGCGCGATCAGCAGCCGCGTGTAATCCTCGAGATGCGAGCGCCAGTCGAACGCGGGCGAAGCCTCACGGACCTCGGCGCCGTGCGAGCTCAGCCAGCCCGCGAGCGCCTGGAGCTTCGCGCTGATCTCGGGCTGCACCGGCACCCACGGCAGCGCCGGCAGTATCGCGACGCGAAAGTCGCGAAGGCGCTCCCGGCGCGCCGCCGGCAGCTCGAGCTTCCAGGCTCTGTCCTCGCCGATATCCGGGCCCGCGATCACATCGAGCGCGAGCTCGAGGTCGAACGCGCTCCGCGCGAGCGGCCCTTGAACGCCCATGATCTGCGCTGGATTCGGCAGGCTCGCTCCAGGGAAGTCGCCGGAGCGCGGCACCGCGGTCGCCGACGGCCGATGCCCGTACACGCCCGAGAACGCCGCCGGCACCCGGATCGAGCCGCCGATATCGCTGCCGATCTCGAGCGGTGTCAAGCCCGCGGCGAGCGCCGCTGCGCCGCCGCCGGTGCTGCCGCCGGGCGAACGCTCGAGGTCCCATGGGTTATTCGTGCGTCCGTAGATCGGGTTGTTCGCCTGCCAGTCGGCGAGCGCGACCGGAATATTCGTCTTGCCGAGCAGCGCCGCGCCGGCGGCGAGCATACGCGCCGCGATGCGGCCGTCGTCGGCCGGCCGATGATCGCGCCACGCCTCCATGCCGGCCGTCTGGGGCAGGCCGGCGGCCTGCTCGGACTCCTTGAGCGTCACCGGCAAGCCCAGCAGCGCCGCGCGCTCCCCGGCCGCCAAGCGTCGATCCGCGGCCGCCGCTTCGCGCCGGCCGCGCTCGAACGTTTCGACGACGATCGCATTCAGCGCCGGGTTGAAGCGCCCGATCCGCTCGACGTGCAGGTCGTAGAGCTCGACCGCGGAGATCCGTCGCGCGCGAAGCGCGTCGAGCATCTGCGTTGCGGTCGAGAACGGTCCGACGTCGGCGCGTCCGTTCTGCGCGAGCGCGCCCGCGGCGGAGAATGCGGCTGCGGTGCCGGCAGCAAGACGCAGCGCGTCGCGGCGAGTGAGCTTCCCCATTTGCGAACCTCCCCGGTCGACGCTCAGGCCGGAGGACCATCATCGGTCCCGATCGGCGCGTTCGCAACGGTCTCGCTCGGCGCCGTCTCGTTGGACGGTGCCTCCGAATCAGTTCACGCTTTCGTAGAACGTCAGCGAGACGCTGCCCTCACCCACGGCCGGATTAGAGCTCAAATAGAGGCCGTCGTTCAGATACGCGTACGGTCCGTCGACGCGCGCCTCGAACGTCGGCACGAGCGATCCGAAGCTGCCGCCGTTGCGCACGATGATGATCTCGCCGTCCGAGGTCTGCCAAAGATACCGAGCATCGAGCGTCGCCGGAGGCGCGAGGCTCTGGTAGTCGGCTCCGCCCATCAGCACTTCGCCGCTGATGCGGCCGCTGAGCTCGCCTCCGGTGATCGGAATAACGTTACGGCCTCCCCGCTTGCTCTCGCCGACGCGTTGGCTCGCTCCAAGCGTCACGGTCTCGCGAATCAGCTCGTCTCCCGGGCGCTCCGAGGCGGATTTCTCGCGGTATTCCCAAGGCTGCGCGGGCAGGCCCTGCGGCTTCTCGATCACGATCGCGTCCGCCGTGTCGATCGGCACGTCGGACACGTCGTAAACGCGCAGCGTCAACGCCCGAGCGGACGAGCTCAGCTCGCGGCGAGCGACATAAGTGCCGGAGTTCATCCACGCATGCGCGCTGTCGCTCGGCGCCTCGAAATCCATCACGATGCGCACGTCATCCGCGCTCGGTCCGGTGCCTGCGCTGCGTGCGTAGACGTAGCTTCCGTCCGCGGCCCGGAGCACGAAAACCTGCTCGATCTCGACTGTGCCGTTCGGCAGCGTCAGCATGAAATCGAGAGCGCCCCCCATGACGACACCGCCGAATCTCGGCCCGTCGACGGAGCCTTCGAGCCCGACCGCCACGCTTCTCTCGCCGTATGGCGTGGTGCCGAGCGTCGCCAAGCGGTCGAGGGGGATCTCGACCTCGAAGATCGGCACGCCGGCCTCCGGAGCCGGTATGCCGTGCGGCAGATAGCAATCCCACGTCGGATGCGGGATCAGCGCCACGCCCGGCTTCTTCTCCGCAGTCGCATCGCAGCCTGCGAGGCTCAGCAGCAAGACTCCGAGCGCGGCCGGGACGAACGCGTTTCTGCTCGCGACGGTCATTCTCCCATCCTTTACTCGCATTGTTATCGTCGCAGGGGTCCCGGCGAGCGGCGCGCGGGACGCGTCACCCGTCTCCGCGCACCACCTCGACGAGCGCGTTCAGCGCGTCCGTTGCCGTGAAGATTCCGTACAACGTGTCGCCCTCGTCGAGCACGATCACGCTGCCGATCTTCAGCTCCGACATGCGAAGAGCCACCTCGTCGAGCAGATCCGTGGTCCGTACGGCGACCGGATCCGGCGACATCAGATCGCCGGCGCGCACCTGTGCCCGATGCTCGAGCTCGAGCCCCGCGAGCACGGCAAGATCGCGCTGACTGACGATGCCGACGACCTGTTGGCCGCGCGCGATCGGCAAATGCCGGATGGCGTGCTCGCTCATCAGGCGGCCCATCTCCTCAACCCCCGCATCCTCGGTTGCGGTGACGGGGTTCGGTGTCGTGAATTCCTCGACGGTCAGATTCTTCCGGCGTACGGACATGAGCGGCTCCTTGGTCCTGATGAGACGAGTTTAATCCGCTCGACGGTTTAAATCGAACGATCGTCGTCCTCGCAACGGCACCGGGGGCGGGCTGGATACAGGAAATACGAATGGTCGCCTTCATCGATCGCGTAAAAGAACGGCGGGCCGAAGCCCGCCGTCCAAGGGTCGTCTCGCGATGATCAGAAGCTCATCTTGAGCGCGACATATGCACGTCGGCCGAGCACGTCGTAGTACTGCGGGAACGTGTTGTACGCGTTGTTGTTGCACCCCGGCGAGCCC
>CAYMAF010000050.1:0-17307 GCA_964388365.1 uncultured Gammaproteobacteria bacterium
CTCATGTACATGCCGGTCGCGAACTTGTGCTCGACCGTGACGAGCGCCGGCCCGAAGACCGGGGAAGGCCTGCTCGGCATGCGCATCAACTACGAGGCGCGCTTGGAGCCCGGTGAGACCGAGGTCGGCCAGGTGCGCGCGATCTCCGTTTCGACGGGCAAGACCGAGTGGATGTTCAGCCAACGCTTCGGCGTGATGGGTACCGTCGCGACGGGCGGCGACCTCGTGTTCGTCGGCGATGTCGTCGGCCGGTTCCGTGCGTTCGATGCCCGAAGCGGGGACGTGCTGTGGGAGACGGAGCTGGGCGGTGCGGTCTCGGGGGTTCCGATCACGTTTGGGCTCGACGGCAAGCAATACGTCGCGGTCGCGACCGGTCCCGCGCCGGAGGCGATGGGCCTCGGGCGCCTGACGCCCGAGGTCCGGCCTGGCACCGAGCGGCGATTGCACGTCTTCGCGCTGGACTGACGGGCAGCACGCGGCGCGCGGTCGGATGTTCCGCGCGCCGCGCTGCGGCTTCAGATCTTGGCTAACGTGATCGTCTCGAAATCGGAGGCGTCGTGGCGCTCGCGTAGCTGCGTCGTCGGATCGGAGGTCCTGTTGACGACACTGCCGCGCTGCACCGCGGAACGCTCGGCCAACTGCCGCGCCCACCGCTGTACGTGCTCGTACTCGTGCACCGACAGGAATGTGCCGGCATTCTCGTAGGACTGATCGAGCGCAAGCCGGCCGTACCACGGCCAGATCGCGATATCGGCGATCGTGTATTCGCTGCCGGCCATGAATTCGTTGTCCGCCAGATGGCGATTCAGCACGTCGAGCTGGCGCTTCGTCTCCATCGCGTAGCGATCGATCGCGTATTCGATCTTCATCGGCGCGTACACGAAGAAGTGGCCAAAGCCGCCGCCGACGAACGGCGCCGACCCCATCTGCCAGAACAGCCAGCTCATCGTCTCGGTTCGCGCGCGGAGGTCGTGCGGCAGGAACGCATCGAACTTCTCCGCGAGATAGAGGAGGATCGAGCCCGATTCGAAAATCCGCACGGGCGCCCCGCCGCCGTTGGGCGCATGATCCACCATCGCCGGGATCTTGGAATTCGGGTTAACCGCAACGAAGCCCGAGCCGAACTGGTCCCCTTTGCCGATATCGATCAGCCACGCATCGTACTCGGCGCCGGCATGGCCCGCCGCGAGCAGCTCTTCCAGCATGATCGTGACCTTCATACCGTTCGGCGTGCCGAGTGAATAGAGCTGCAGCGGATGCTTGCCGACGGGCAGTTCCTTCTCATGCGTCGGCCCAGCAACCGGCCGGTTGATCGAGGCGAAGGTGCCGCCCGAAGCGGCCGGCGGCGTCCACACCTTCGGTGGCACGTACCCGGCGGGCAAATTCTTTTCGGGTGGGAATGTCGTTTCATCAGCCATCGCCATCTCCTTATAACTTCAAGCTGATATGCGCGCCATGCTACCAACATTGCCGCAACGGTCGAGCTTGCGGTGTGAAGCAGACGCGAATACGGAAGCAAAACAGCCTGTCTCGTTCCGACTGGCACCCGCTCGATCCACTCGGCACACGTTATTCCGCTGTTTGCCCATCGCTTCGCCTCGGTAAGAATGACATCAGGGCGCAGAAACGTTGCCGAAGTCTCGCCCGATTCGCCCGCCGTCTGATGACGCCGCGTTGTAGGGAACCGCCGCTATGAAGATCGTGACGAGCTTATCCTTTCAGGGGCAGTGCCGGGAGGCGTTCGAGTTCTATGCCGCGGTGCTCGGCGGCAAAATCACAGCCGCGGTGCCGTACGGCGAAGGCCCGCCGGACATGCCGGTCGGTCCCGAGCACAAGAACTGGCTAATGCATTGCTGGCTCGAGATCGGCGATCAGGCACTCATGGGAGCGGACATGGCCAAGGATTGGGCGCCCAATATCGACAAGCCCAAGAACGGCTTCGACGTCACGCTGCATTTCGACGACGCTGACGAGGCGAAAGCCGCATTCGACGCCCTCGCGGAGGGCGGGAGGATCGTCACGCCTTTCAGGGCGACGTTCTGGTCGCCCGGCTACGGCAGCCTCATCGACAGGTTCGGCGTTCCGTGGATGGTGAACACTGCCGGTGCGCCGCCGGCGGCCTCGAGCTGAGGGTCGCTCTCGGCCGCACGGTCGACGCGAGCGCGCGCGAAAAATCGAGCGCGACGTCTGGGCAGGGCTGACGCCGCCTTCCCGGCGGCGTCAGCCCGTATTCGATTAGAACTCGAACGCGAACCCGCCCCGAGCGACGGGCTTGTCGTCGGCAGCACCGACGCCCAAGGACCAGACCATACCTGCGCGCGGTGCGCGGGAGAGGGAGAGCCCGATCGCGGTCCGGCCGTCGTAGTGACCCACGCCGACACCGAGGGCCGTCTTGCCGACCACGGAGGGCTGCACGTTCATTATGGCGGCGGCCGCAGCAATTCCACGCGCCGCATGAGCTCGCGCCTCGGAGACCAGGCGATCGGTATAGGCGTTCGCGACGCCCAAAGACAACCCGTCCGCGTTGGCGATCGCGGCGTTCAGCTGGTCGACGTTGACGGCATCCGTGCCCGCGACGCCGGGAGCCACGTTCGTGATGCGCCGCTCATTGCCTGCCGAGCCCACCGACACGGTATTGGGGCCGGAAGTGGTCGAGCCATTTCCGATCGCTACCGAGTTTGCGTGCGTCGCGCGGGCCTCGTTGCCGAATGCGGCCGAATAGGCGCCAGAAGCGACCGCGTTATCTCCTACGGCGGTCGTGTTGATGCCCGTTGCCTGCGCACCAGTGCCGACGGCGACCGAAGACAGTGCCGTCGCGCCCGCGCCGATCGCTATCGAGTTGGACTGGACGGCTCTTGCATCTCGGCCGACGGCGATCGCCGCCGTGGACTGCGCGTTGGCGCCCGACCCGACTGCGATCGCGTCGGACGCGCCCGCCTCGACAGCGCCCCCCGCCAGCTGGAGGTTATTGCCGCAGCTCACGGTCCCGCCGCTGAGGTCGCATACGCCCATCTGCACGAGCTGGTTGATCGCGTCCTGAAGCCCGGCCAACGCGGCGAGCGCGTCCGTCTGGGCCGTATCGGCACTGACCTGAGCCGCAGTGGCAGTTGCGTGGGCCGTAGTGGCAGTCGCCAGGGCCGTATCCGCGGTCGCCTGGGCCGAGTCGGCGGTCGCCAGGGCGGCATCTGCGGTTACCTGGGCCGCACCAGCCGTCGCCTGTGCGGCAAGCACATTCTGATTCGTCGCGTAGAGCTGGCTGCCGTTGACCGCGTCCGTGCTCGTCTCGGAGATCGTGCCGCCTGCAACTCCCGTGATCTTGGCATCGTTCGCGTCGATCCCTCCGGCAATGCTCGCGCCGCCTGCCGACACGGTGAGACCATTACCGACTGCCGCGCTTCCGGTAATGCCTAGCGATCCGGAGTTGACGGCACCTGTCGTCGTCAGGTTGCCGCCGGAAAGAACTGCCGTCCCGTCCGAGAGCCCATTCGCTTCTACGTTTCCGCCGCTCGTGATATTGCCGCTCGTGACGAGCGAGCCGGAGCTGGTGATATCGGCGACATTGATCAGGCTGCGGTGAAGACTCGAATTGCCGAAGGACACGACATTCGAATGCCCTTCGTCCGTGCTGCCGGCGCCGAGAACCACTGAATCGGCCCCGCTCGCGGTCGCTAGCCTGCCAATGGCGGTCGCCCTTGCGGCCTGCGAAACAGCTCCGGCTCCGACTGCGACCGCGCCGCCTCCGGCCGCAATCGTGAGTCGACCGGCTCCGCCTCCCACAGGGACGACGCCTCCGATGGCGACGTTCTCCTGAGTCACCGAACCACCGGAAATGGGGATCGTCCGAGCATAGGCGCCTAATGCCACGTCCGAGGATCCCGGGGCTTCCGCTGCGAATCCGATAGTCGTGCTGCGCGTCTCGCCCGCGACCGCGCTGTGTCCGCACGCTATTCTTTGCATGCCTGTGGATTGCCTGCAGACATCGTCCTCCGTGGTTCCACCGTCGGTTTGGCCATGGACCGCGGGTGTCACACCCCAGAATCCTGCGATCGAGCAAACGGCCATGATCGTGTAGACCGATTCCTTTCTCATTTGACGCACCGCCTTTCTTGTATTCCGCGAACGCTAGCCCGCGACGAAGAGCCGCGCGACAGGATATTTCACAAAGCATTCGCATTCGCGAACTAAGATCACATCACGACGTCGCTGCACGCGTTCTACTGTGTCGACGACCAGAACGAAAATCGACCGAAGCGCACACGGGCGATCAAGATCATGAAGACGAGCGCGAACGGCTGCACGATAGACGCGTCGAAAATCCGGCGCCGGCGCGCAAACTCTCCGCCAGCAGCTCGATCAAACGCTGCAAACGAGAAGCCACGGCCTCGGCATTCTGCTCATTGCGCATGCGAGCTTTTGCCGCTAGTATGCAAACCGTCTCGATTTCGCGATCACACGACTTCCAGAAGGAGATGAACGTGCGTGAGCTTACCATGCAAGAGTTGAGCCTCGTGTCCGGCGGGGGAGACGACAGGATCTCCGGATACGAAGGGGCGGGCGCGATCATGGCGGTCGTGGGTTTCGGCTCCCTGTTTACGCCCATCGGCCCGATCACGGCCGGCATCGCCATAGGTGCCGTCGCGGGCTTGGCGATTGCCCAATGGTGGGCAGATCATTGTTGAGCAGAGCAACGCTTCGCGCCTTGGTTTGGACCTGGCGGGGCCGGCTTCCCTAGTCGGCCCCGTCTCTTCCGTCTTTGGACATGCCGCTTTGGCGCTCCCTGCGCCGCCTTCCTCGAAACGGCGAGCGTGCATGGGCGGTCTCGCAGCAGCGAAAGTGCTGGCCGCCGAAGCAGAGAATCCTTCGCTGCGAGGGGCTCGAGGAAGTCAGGACGCTCGTTTCGGATTGGCAACCCGCCGCACCGTTACTGGTTGCATCGCCGAGCTTCAAGCGCTTTTACCCGCCGATCCGCGTCCTTGCCCTTCGTCGAGCGCTGAAGCAGTCCATTCGCAGGAACCACCTGCGTCTACCGCTCGGATTACTCGTCCCCGCAGCGCTTTTTCTCGCGCTGGGCGCCGCCGCCGCGTCACCCGAGCCGGCCATCTATTGGGCTGCTTCCTTCGCGTCCTTATCGGGAATCCTGCTCGCCGATTATTACTACGCCCTTCGTCATACTGCCGGCATTTTCGAGCGTGCGCTGTTCTTTCAATGGTTCCATGGTTCCCGCCGTGCGCGCGTCGGCTTCGTGCTATGGGCGAGCATCGGCCTGCTCGCGGCCGGCCTTCAGGTCGGGTTGGCGGATGCGCTCGGCGGCAATGCTGCCGTATTCCACGCCTACGGAGTGATGTACGACCGGATCGAAGACGGCGAGCTTTGGCGGTTGCTGACGGGGCCATTCTTGCACTATTCGCCGGTTCACTTCCTCAACAACTTCGTTCTGCTGCTGCTGATCGGGCCGCTTTCGTGGAGCCTCGTTCGGGGCACGAGCTTGGCCGTGTTCCTCCTAGGTAACGCTTTCGGAGCGTTCGCGCAATTCGCCCTCGGCGAGCAGGCATTCGACAACTGCGGCGGCATCTCCTTCGGGCTGTATGCGCTGTTCGGCTACTTGATCGGGGCCGGCGTTTCGAACAGACGGCTGCTGCCGCGAGGTCTCGCAACGCTTCTGTGCGGCATCGCCCTTCTCGGAATCGTAAGCTCGGAGATTCTGTCGCCGACTGCTGCGACGGCAGGTCATGTTGCAGGCTTGCTCGTGGGCGTCAGCTGTCAAATCGCGGCACGCCGGCTTTTCGGCGCGACGCGCCGCTCGCCGCCAGCGCCGGTCGCGCGAGGTTGAACCGATCTCCTGAAGGCAGGCGACAGGTGTACCGGTGCAGGAGATCTGCCCGCAAAAATGGGATCAGCGCGAGGACGTGCTACACAGTTGGAAGGCGAAGTGCCGCGGGCCAAATGCGTCGCGGCTCGAGCAAGCCCGCAGAACAGGCTTGCGGTCGGCTGAACCTGCGCGCCCGCTTCGCGCTCATTGGAAGCCCGCTATCGATCGCGGTCGAGCCATTCGACGATCTCTTCCGTGTGCTGACCGAGCGTCGGCGGCGGATCTGGCTGATCATTGCAGCGGCTGCTTCCGAGGATCCCGTCTCCCACGATGTCGACTTGCTCCTTGTCCGGCAGGCCGGGAATCGTCAGAGGAATTCGCAGGTCGCGATTCTCGAGCCCCGGCAGTTCCACCGCCTCACCGACGGTTCGCACCATTCCGCACGGAATACCCGCACGGCTCAGCTCCGCTTCCCACACGGCGGCATCGCGCGTCGCGAACACCGCGTCGAGCTCGGCCAGCAGGTCCGCCGCATTCTCTCGCCGGCGATCCGGATCGCTGAAACGGGGATCGACGAGCCAATCCTCGCGCCCGAGCACGCGCGCGAGCTGCTCGAACTGGTGCTGTTGCACGACGCCGAGCGATAAATAACGTTCGTCGGCCGCCCTGAAGATGCCCGACGTCGGCTGTCCGCTATAGCCGACGCTGCCGGTTCGCTCCAGCGCCCGGCCCGTCACGAGGTACGGCACGACCGCCGAAGTCATGAATGAGACTGCCGAGTCGAACATCGCGATATCGAGATACTCACCCTCTCCGCTTCGCTGCCGGCGCAACAAAGCGGCTATGATGGCGAGCGCGGCGGTCTGACCCGTCAGCGTATCGACGACGGGAAATCCGACGCGTACCGGCGGGCCTCCCGGCTCGCCGCCAAGGCTCATCATCCCGCTCGTCGCTTGCACGATGTTGTCGATCGCGGGCCAGTCGCGCCGCGGTCCGGACTGACCGTACCCTGAGATCGAGCAGTAGATGATGTCCGATTTCAACACCTTCACCGCGGAGTAGCTCAATCCCAGCCGCTCCATGACGCCCGGCCGGAAGTTCTCGACCAGGACGTCGGAACGTTGGATCAGGCGGCGTGCTCTTTCGAGATCTCGAGGTTGCTTCAGGTCGAGCACGACGGACTTCTTCCCGGCATTGACGGCAATGAACGCCGGAGCCATGCCGTCGTAGCGCCTGTCCGCGCCGTAATAACGCATAGCATCGCCCGTCGGCGACTCGACCTTGATCACCTCCGCACCGAGCAGCCGCAGCAAATGAGTGGTATAGGGCCCCGCCATCACGTGGCTGAAGTCCGCGACCCGGATGCCCTCGAGCGCACGTCTCATCAAATTGCCTCCGCGCAATGGACGGTGCCGTCCGACGCGATACTCGTGCGTGCCGTCGCCAGCACCGCCTCTCCGTCTATGCGGTAACGCGCGAGCGCCGCGGCGCTGCGCTCCGCTTCACGCGAGTACAGCGCATCGAATCTCGCTTGACCCTCGGCGCCGATCGGCACCTCGACGACGCCTTGCTCGTGCGCATAGCGCCAGCCTTCGTCGACCGCGCGACGGTTCTCCTCGGCGAGCGCCGCCTCCCACACGGAAGTTGCGGCTTCGAGCACGCGGCGATCAGCTTCGGAGAGCGCGTACCAACGCTCGATGCTCATCGCCCTGGCAGGGTACGCGCCACGCGGCACGGCGAGCGGCGTATAGTACCTCGCGACTTCCGCGAGATGGAGAGCGCGAAACGTATCCGGCGGAGCGATGACACCATCGATGACTCCCTTTGCGAGCGCGGAGTAGACGTCGCCCATCGGGGTGATCACCGGATCCGCTCCGAGCGCGCGCATCACGTGCAGCAGCTCGGTCGGCACACGGATGCGCATGCCTTTAAGCTCGTCGAGCGACGTCACAGGCCGCTCGCGCGTGATGAGACCCGGCAGACTTCCTCCCTGGACCGCAAGGATCTTGAGGCCCTCGAGCTCGCGCTCGAACTCGGGATGATGGTCGGCCAAGCAGTAGTAGAGGGCGACCTGCTCTTCGATATCGTGTACGCCGCTGTAGAAACCGGATTGGGCACGGATAAGATGCGCACCGCCCTTGACGTAGATCGGAGTGATCAGCCCGATATCGGCAATGCCGTGCCGGAGCTCGATCAGCGAGTGCTCTGACGAAAGCAGCGCTCCCGACCAGCTCGTGCGGATCCTGAGGCTGCCGTTCGATTCGCGCTCGACGAACTCGATCCAACGCAGATCCGCTCGGCTGAAAGGGTGCGTCGGGCTATAGGGCGTCGCATACAGCAGCTCGACGACCCCGGACCCAGCCGCCGCATCGACGATAGCGGCGCTGCTTGGATCGCGAGCGCAACCGGCGAGAATGAGCATAACGACGACGAGCGGCCTCATGCCAACCCCTCGCGGCGCAGGAAATCCTCGACGACGCCGACCGCCTTATCGCGGCTCCACTTCGCCGCATTCACCATGTCCGCGGAGAGCATCAGCGTCGACACACCCGCCGCGCGCAATGCCTCGGCGGCTAGCAACGTACCGGACTGTGACAAGCGGTTGTCGGGCGGAACGAGGACGACGGCGGCGTCGATGCCGCATCGCTCCGCCTCGCTCACCAGCCAATCCGTCATCCACGGCGGGAGGTGCAGCACCTCGTTCATCGAGCAGATCCGACTCGCGAGCGCCTCGAGCGGCCGGCCTTGAAGCTCGCGAATGTATTGCGCGCCGGCGAACGGCAGATACATCGACCAGACAAAGACAGCGCCCGCGCGTTCTTCGAGCGCTTCGTAGAACGATGTATCGTGCCAGAGTCCCGCTCCGATCCACATGAGCCTCACGCGCTCGTCGAAGCCGTTCGCGCCCGCGCGCACGCGCTCGAGCACCTCGTCCCGGAAACGACGGGCATGCTCCACGGCCCAATCCGATCCTCGATGCCACTGCGGGATCATCGTGTTGGTCATCTGATCATTGAGCGAGATCGGGCACGGCCGCGCGCTGCCGACGATCTCGGCGGTCTCGGCGAGCAGCTGCTCCTGCTCGTTGATACGTTCCATGAGTCGAGCGAGCTGGTCGAGATCAAACCTGCGATCCGTCTTGCGCTCGAGCAGCTCAATCAGCTCCCGCATCTCCGCGGTCAAGAGGCCAATGCGGCGCACGTCGTAGACCTCGTTCCAACGGCTCCGTGAATGACGGTACCACTCGGGAAGCGTGTTGACCCACGCCGGCGCCTCCATCGGGAAGAAGTCGGTACCGAGCGCCTCGGCCCAGATCGAGAAGACGTGCTGAATGCACTCGCAGGTCAGACGGGCGACGAGCACGGTCGGACGAGGCAGTCCGCCCCACGGCGCCGTGGCCGGATCCGCGGCGAGAGTGCAGGCAAGACCCAACGAGCAGTAGCTGCACCGGTTCGGCGGAAATCCCTGCTCGTCGAGCGCATCGAAGTAGCGCTCCGACAGCCGCTTCGCGGAGATGTAGGCGGACCACCACTGATTCGCGATGACGGGGATATTCATCGCATGGAAAATCTCGTGCGGCGTGTCCGCCTGCGCGAGCGCGAACGGCTCGCCCCGCTCGATGACACGGGTCTTGAGCTCGGCGCCGAATGCCTTCTGAAAGGCCTTCGCGGCGGCGGTGCAGTCGAGGGGCCGGCGGGCCGAGTAGGCCTTCGCGGTCATTCGAAAACTCCTTTGACTTCGAGCTCCGCGATGCGCGCATCGTCGAGGCCCGTCAGCGAACGCACGATCTCGCGGGTGTGCTCGCCGATCGCAGGAGCCGGGTACGGTGTCGCCGCGTCGTGCGAAAACGAGATCGGCGTCCGCACGTGACCGAAAGGCCCGAGCTTCTGATGCGGCAACTCGATCAACGCTCCGCGAGCGCGAAGCGTTGGATCGCGCTCGACGAGATCCTCGAGATCCTGGACCACGCCGGCCGCGATGCCTTCGCGCTGCAGTAGCTCGACGGCTTCGAATTCGTCGCGTTCCCGCGTCCACTCGGCGATTGGGCGGCCGCCCGCAAGACGCATGAGACGTGCGTGGTCCTCGTCGTCGAACGCGGTGATCGCGATCCACCGATCCTCGCCGCGCGCGGGATAGACGTCTTGCAGCCGCACGGCGGGATCGGCATTACCCATTCGACGCGGCGTGTCGCCCCGCTGCGCCCTCTCGATCGCGTCGGCCATCTGCTGCACGCAAATCTCGTACATCGCCGCGTCGATATGACAGCCGGAGCCTCCGCGAAGACGGCGGCCGAGCGCGGCGATCACGCACGCGGCCATGACGTACGGAACGATCACGTCCCCGTAAGGCACGGCGCCCGGCACGACCGGATCGCGATCCGACCATCCCGTGAGAAACGTCCGCCCCGAAAGGGCCGCGCCCGTGCCATCGACGCCCCACTCGCGCGCGAGCGGCCCCGTTTGACCGTAGACGCTGCCCGATGCCATGACGAGGCCGGGATGCGCCGCGGACAACGATGCGTAGTCGAGCCCGAGCTTCTCCATCGTGCCGGGCGAGAAGTTCTCGATGACCACGTCGGCCCAGCCGAGCAGCGGATCAATGATCTCGCGCGACTCCGGTCTTTTCAGGTCGAGCGACAAGCTTCGCTTCGACGTGTTGAGATGCGCGAACCAGGGCTTGTCGTCGAAATCGCCGCGGCGAGAGACCGATACCTGCACGTCGAGCCGCGAGAGACACGGACGCGTACGACTCTCGACCTTGACCACGTCGGCGCCGAGATCGCCGAGGACTTTGGTCGTGATCGAGCCGACGAGCGCCCAGGAGAAATCGAGGACGCGCACGCCGGCCAGCGGTCCTCGGCGCCGTTCGTTCGACAGATCGGCGACGCGTTCCCGGAGCGCCGTGCCTCGTTCGGCCGCGCTGGCCGCCGCCTCGGTGATCCGGGCAAAGCGTGCGGGCCGCTTGATGCCGTCGCGCTCTTCCCAGAACTCGCGCGCGGCGAGGTGCGGATCGGCGAGCACGTCGCCCGGCTCTTCGACGACGCAGGCGTTGATGCCGCGGCGCCGACCTTCCGTACGGATCTCTTCACGCGTCCGTGTACGGAAGAACGCATCGATCGCACGTTCCCACGTCGCGCGGGTCTCGGCATCGAGCGCCGAGCGGTCGTATCGCAGCCAGTCGACGCCGCGGAGCGGATTCGGCAACCCCGCCTCGTCGATCCACTTCGACAGTGCCTCGTTCGCCGGCGCTCCAAAGCGCCCGGTCATCAGGCTGTGGAAGCACCATCCGTCCGCGAGACGCCACAGACAGCGCACGGTCGCACGGCCGTAGTTCAGCGCGTTGCCGATCCGGTGGAGCTTGCGGCGATCGAACTGCCACGCGATCACACCGTTGACGTTGCGGCTGAACGCGACTTCCTGAATGGACACGTCGACGTGCTGCCCGCGACCGGACCTCAGTCTCGAGTACCACGCAGCCATCGCGCCTGCCGCGGCTACCATGTCCGCATGAAACGTGCACGCATCGAGCGCTTCCTTGACCGGCGGTCTGTCCGGCTCGCCGGTCATGCGCAGCGTGCCGCCCATCGCGGAAGCAATGAGCTCGCCGCCGCGCCAGCGCGCCCGCTCGCCGCCGCTGCCGAAAGGCGTCACGGAAACGTGCACGAGCGCAGGGTTCCACGCTTCGAGCCGCTCGCGCGTGATGCCGCGGTCCGCGAGACGCTCCAAGCCCTGTGCGTCGACGAGAAAATCCGCACGCCCGACGTGCTCGGCGTCGATCGGCTCCACGCGGATCTCTGCGCCGAGCGAGGCGAGCAAGCGGCACAAAGGCCGCGCCGCCATCATCTCATCCGCGATGACCACGGTATCTTCAAGCGGTCGCACTCGAACACCTCCGAATGAATTCCGCGATGCGCTCCGGCGTATCGTCGTCGGCTTGCCAACGTCGCGCGGTTAGCATCAGCACGGGTAATCCCGCGGCAGCAAGGGCCCGCTCGAACGACGGCGCAGTCCACGCGAGCGCCTCGTCCTCGCGAGCAAGCCAGACGACGACGCCCGCGGCACGCGCCGCGCGGGCGCGGGCGACGATCCACGTTCCGCGATCGAAGAACGCGCGCGGAGCGATCGACACCGCGCGCAGATGCTTTGCAAGCATCCGAGTCGGGCCTTCGCGCTCGTCGACCGACGCCCCGTCGAGCTCCGGGCCCAGCCGATCGAGCGCGAGCGCATGCGCCTCCGCAACGATGCTCGCGCCAGACGCCTCCGCCGCTTCATGCAGGCGCTCGTCGGGCGGCGTGGTGCCCGCGAGAAGCAGCCTCGTCGCGCTCGGCGGCGATTCCGGCAGGCGCAATGACTCGATCCAGCCGCACGGATTCGACCAAAGCGCCGCCCGCCCGAGCCTTTCGTACAAAGGGCCGTTCGCGACGCGCGAGCGCTCGAGCCGCGTGAAGCCGCGGCGAAGCGCATTCGCGCGCTCGATCGCGTCGGGCAGCATGCCGACGTTGACATCGAGCACTCGCATCAGCTGGATCAGCGCGGTCTCGGTGTGCGCGAGGCTCGACTCGCGCGGAATGAGCGCGATGTCGAAGATCAGAGGCTTCGGTCCGCGCAGCTTGCCGCGCTGCTGCAATTCGCGAACGTAGTAATAGAGCCGATGGCTCGCGTCGTCGCTGCGCGAGAAGACGACCGTCTCGAGCGCATCGAAAACGCCTTCGCGCCATTGCTCGAGAATCGAGCGCGACCAGTACGGAAAGCTCGACTCGAGCCAGCGATCCGCCCACGGCGTCGCGCGGTCCGTTCGCCACGGCAAGTGACCGAACGGTCGATCGCTCGCAATGAGCACTTCGATCGGAATATCCGGTCCGACGAAACCGACGCCGCCGGAACCGTCGCGATACGCCGCGAGCGGTTCTCGCAAGCGGAAGTCGATCTCGGCCACCGAAACCATGTCGTTCATCAGCTCAACCAATTCGGCAATGCCAGGACGATAGCGGGAAAGACGATCAACAGCGCGAGATGCACGATATCCGCCGCGAGAAACGGCAAAACGCCTTTGAAGATGCGGCCGAGCGAAACATCGGGGACGACGCGCTGTATGACGTACAGGTTCATGCCCATCGGCGGGTGAATGAAGCCGATCTCCATCGCGCGCACGAGAAAAATCCCAAACCAGATCGGCGAGAGGCCCATGCCCGTCACGAGCGGCAGCAATATCGGCGTCGTCAGCAGCATTAACGCGAGGCCGTCGAGCACGGAGCCGATCAGCAACAAGAACACGGCGACGAGCGCCATCGTCGCGATCGGTCCCAGGCCGAGCTCGACGATGAGGTTTCCGATCCCATCGGCGAGGCCCGTGACGCCGATGAACGCCGCAAAGATCAGCGCGCCGATCACGACGAGATAGATCAAGCCGCTCGTCCGCAGCGTCTCCTCGAGGGCACGGCGCAGGTTCGCGCGGTCGAGCTTGCCCCGTTTGAAGCAGATAAGCAGAGCTCCGGCCGCTCCGACCGCGGCCGCTTCCGAGGCGGTGATCCAACCGACGACAATACCGCCGATCACGACGACGATGAGCAAACCGACGTCGGCGACCCGGCGCAACGCCGCGACGCGCTCGTGCCAGCTCGCCCGCGGCGTCGGCGGCGCGAGCTGCGGCCGCCAACCGACGACGAGCGCGACGACGAGAAAGTAGCTCAGCATCTGAGTGAGGCCCGGAACGATCGCCGCGGTGAACAACGTGCCGATCGACTGCTCGGCGATGATCCCAAAAACGATCAGCGCGCCGGACGGCGGGATCATTTGTCCGAGCGTGCCGCCGGCGGCGACGGTCCCGGTCGCAAGCGCATCCGAATAACCGCGTGCGCGCATCTCGGGGACGGCCACGAGCCCCATCGTCGCAGTCGTCGCAAGGCTCGAGCCATTGATCGAGCCGAAGCCTGCGCATCCGGCGACCGACGCGACGGCCAATCCGCCGCGACGGTGCCCGAAAAGCCGCGACGCGAAGCCGAAGAAATCCCCGCTCGCGCCCGCCATGAAGCACAGGTGCGCCATCAGCATGAACAGCGGCAACGTGCCGAGCTCGTAGCGCGACATCGTCTCGAAGACGAGCACGCCGGACTTGATCAACGCAGGCTCGAGGCCGAGCGTCAGAATCAAACCGCCGAGCCCCGTCAGGCCGAGCGCTATGCCGATCGGCATGCCGCTGAGCAGCAGGACCAGAAGCACGACGACACCGGCGAGTCCCAGGCTCGGCTCGCCGATCATCGTGCCCCCCGACCGATCGCGGCACGGAGCGACAACACGAAAAGCACGAGGAGCGTGAGGGCGCAAGCGATGCGCAGCGGTCGATACGGAATGCCGAGCAGCTCACTTTCCTCGTAGCCGTGCCAGAGATCCGCCGCGATCCAGACCGTCCCCGCGAGCAGTGCCGCGAAGAGCAGTGCTCCCGCCAACGCGTGCAGACGCAGCACGCGTCCTCGCGACCTCGTCGACAGGCGCTCGAGAAGCAGATTCACGCGTGCATGCGCGTGGTCGAGCGTCGCGACGATCAGACCGCCGCCCGCCGCGATCAGCACGACCGCCTCGATGATCTCGATGGAGCCGAGCAGCGGAAACCGGATTTGCCGGCCGATCATCGCGAGCGAATCGACCGCGACGACGACGAGCAAAGCGCCGCCGGCAATCCACACGAGCACATTTCTCAGCCGCTCCATCGACCTGCCGCACTACGGGATCAGCACGACCGTCACGCGGCGTGACCGCCAGTCGTCGACTCCGTCCGCTTCGGCGTCGCCGTCGAGCCAGTCGATCTCCGGCTCCAGCTCGAGACCGGCGCCGCGCAGTAAGCGAGCGACCTCCTCGGCGCGCCGCTGGCCGACACCGGCGGATTCTCGAAGGAGCGTGCCGTCGCTCAAGAGATGGGCGCCGCGCACGCCCGTAATCCGCACGCGGCGCGCGGGAAGGTCGCGCGCGATTCGAACGATCGACAGGAGGTCGGACGGATGTCGGAAGGATACGCCTCGGTCGAAGTCGAAATAGACGTCGACCGTTTGCGGCCCGTCGAGGGGGGGCGGCGGCGCAGGCTGTGTCGACGGATCTCGCCCGAACGCGAGCCGCCCGGCGCTCGGTCCCGGCGGCCGCGGATTGAAGTCGATCGTGTAGCGCTCGTCGGCGGGCAACAGTGTGTTGCAGTTGGCGTCGATCTCCGGCATCACGGAGAGACGGATCGGCTCGAGCACGATCCCTCCGCAGATCCGCGGCGCATCCGAAACGACGCCCTCGACCAGGACACGATGACCGAGCATCGGCGGAGTGACGGGGGCACTGACGTCCGTCTGAATCGTCAAGTAGTACGTCTCACCTTCGTACTCGCTGAGCCAGCACGGCACCGAGCGCGTGTCACGAACGATTGGACAGCTCACGAAGCTGATGCGCTCGCCCGGCGCCGGTGCCGCCTGGGCGGCCGAGGACATCAGAAGGAGGAGGACGGCCCCTCTGCAAACACGACGAGTCATCAGAGCACACTCAAGAAGTTCACGAGATCGACGCGCTCCTGCTCCGTGAGGCGCATGTTGAAGCGCCGATCGTAGAAGTCGACCAGCTCGCGCAAGTCCGCGGCGGAACCGTTCGAGAAGTAAGGCGCGCGCGCGGCGAGCCCGCGAAACTGCTGCATCACGATCGCGCCGACGTCCTCGCACTTGCCCGAGATCAGCGCCCGCCCCGGATCCTGCGTATAGATCACGCGGCCGTAGAACGGATGGGGAGGCAGATCGTCGCGGCACGTGATCTTGAACAGCGGCAGCTCGGGGAGCTTCTTCGCCCAGGGGTCTTCCGGCGGCTCGAGTGCCCACGGATGATTCGTCGTGCCGATATCCATCCAGCCGTTCGCGGTATCCATGCCGGTCATGTGCATGCCGTGACACGTCGCACACGTACGCTTCGCCGGATTGCCGAGCCCCACCGTGTTGATGTGCATCGCATCGCGAATCCAGAACGTTCGGAAGAAAAACACGTCGTGGCCGCGCTGCACGGACTCGCGAAAGCCGTTGCGCTCGCGTTCCTCGGCGTTATCACCTTCCGGCAGGCTCGCCCATTTGTTTTCCATCGGAATCACGTAGCGCGTCGTGTTGTTGCCGAGCACGCCGTCCTGACCCTTCTCCATCGCCCGCGGCCCGAGCCCGGACGGCCCATCCGGCTCGTCCAATCTGCCGGCGCCGTTCGAGTAAGCCTGTGCCGCATATAGCTGCAGCTCGAGCTCGCGGATCTTCTCGAGCTGCTCGGCCGTCAACGGCTTCTCGATCTCCATATGCGTCCACGCGGCCGATTGCGCTTGCGTCTTCAGCGTCGGCTCGCGCGCATCGGCCATCATGTTCATGTTGACCGGCAGCCCGGTCTCGGGATCGACGGCCGCGAGCATGCCGGTCTTGCCGATGAACGGCGAGACGCCGAATCTCGACGATACGACGTACCGCAAGTTCGCGGCCGGCCGCGGACGTCGATAGACGGAGATCTCGCGCCGCTCGCCGTTGATTCCATACACCGGATCGGTGTTGCAGCCCGTCGGATCACGCACGACCTCGATCGTGAACTCGGGCTCGATCGGTTGCCCATCGGCGCCGACCGGCGGCCACGGCAGCGCGATTCGAAACAGGCCGCGCTCGAGCAGCAGCGAGTGCGACGCCGGATCGCCCGGCGGGAGATTCGGACAATTCATGCCGTCGATCGGCGCGAAGATCGGGTCCGTGCCGTTCGTGACCTCCCAGATCTGCCGAATCGTCGCGACCGACAGCGACATCCCGTCGGCCGGCTGATGGCACGAGACGCACGCGCGCCCGTTGGTGCCCAGCGGCTCGAAGAACGGGTGTCCCGCGGTCTCGATTGGACCGTCGGCGTTCACGATGCCGAGCCGCCCGAGCTCGTTCTCGTACTCGACATACGCTGGGAACGCGCGACCGTCGCCGGGCGCCCACCACCACTCACGCAGCTTCTCCGCGCTCCTCGACGGGGTTTCGGCCGCAAGATGCGTTGCCGCGGTGCAAGCAAAGAGGAGCAGACTGAGTGTGATCGTGCGATTCATCATCTTCGTATCAACGTCGAGGCAGCGCAGTTTCGCAACGAGATTCGATGTATCGCTGCGCGCGGATGCGTTCCATGATCGGTCCCCGGCACGAGTCTAGCCCCTCACCTAACGCTCGTGCAGCGGATCGCACAGCCACAGGAGCCTCGACGCACGGCGCCAACGCAACGCCGGCAGCCCGGCCTCGTACGTGATCCGATCGAGGTACTCGATCACCGCTTCGGCACGCTCGTCGTCGACGCAAAGCGGCCGGCCGGGCGGCTCGACCCACAGCGGCACGACACCCGTCGACTGCCGGCCGTCGGCATGCACGATCACGACGCCGAGCGCGCCGTGCACGGCGTCCGGGTGAAACGGCGCAAGCGTGTAGCGAGGATCCGGCTCGAAGCCGAACAGCTTGCGACGGCGCTCGACCCACGCGGCGCGCG
>CAYMAF010000051.1:0-16949 GCA_964388365.1 uncultured Gammaproteobacteria bacterium
TCTGCCGCTCGGGCTCGCAGATTCGCTCGATGATCTTGTGCTCGGCATACTGCGGATACTTGCGCAGCACCGGGGCGAGCGTCTCCGTTACCTCCGTAACGGCTTGATGAAACTCGGATTCTCCCGGATTTCTGCGTAAGACGTCCGCAATGATGCGTCGGATTCTCGCCTCGGTCTCTGCCATGTCCCTTGGCCCTGTCTGCCAAAAACTCGAGCGCGATTGTAAAGGCGCGGCATCGACAGAGCGAAACTGCAGGACGAAAGCGGCTTCGCCGGCCGGGAAAAAAGGCGTCCGGCGCGGCGCCGGAACGTCGTTTTCGGGCTTCGACGAGGGGCGATCGTGGCCTCGCCGAGTCGACCCGGACCGTTCGGTTCGCTTGGAAGCTTCGCGCGCTCAGCCGCGGGCCAGCCGGCCTAGAACCTCGATCGCGCGCCGGACTTCCGGCGTGAAGCGCGCGCCTGCGCTCAAGCGCACGAAACGCCCGTAATTTCCCGACGCGGAGAAGATCATTCCGGGCGCGATGCCGATCCGGTGGGCGAGCGCGGCCCGAAACAGCGAAAGTCCGTCGATCTCGCCGGGCAGCTCGAGCCAGAGCACGACGCCGCCTCGCGGCCGCGAGATCCGGGTGCCGGGCGGGAACGCGGAGACGATCGCATTGCCGAAACGCTCGAAGCCCATCGCGAGCTCCTCTCGCACGCGGCGCAGATGGCGGTCGTGCAGACCTTCGGCGAGATAGCGGGCGACGACGTGCTGCTGCAGCGTCGGCGTCGCGACCGACGTGCAGAACTTCGCGCGGACCAGCTCGGTTGTGTACCGCGGCGCCGCCGCCCAGCCGACCCTGAAGCCGAGCGCGACGGATTTCGAGATCGACGCGCACGTGATCACCGCGCCCGAGTCGTCGAACGCCGCGAACGGTCGTGGGCGCTCGCCGCCGAGGTGAAGGTCGCCGTAGATGTCGTCCTCGACGAGCGGGATGCCGCGCTTCGCGAGGATCCGGACGATGCGCGCCTTCACGGCGTCCGGCGTCGCGGCGCCGGTCGGGTTGTTGAAGCCCGATTGCAGCAGCGCGGCCGCGATCCGGGACCCCGAAACGGCATATTCGAGCGCGTCGGCGTCGATGCCGTGCTCCGGATGATTCGGGACCTCGACGACCTTGAGCCCGAGGTGCTCGAGGAGCTGCAGAATCCCGAAATATGTCGGCGATTCGACGAGCACGGCGTCTCCGGGCTTGCACAAGACGCCGAGCGACAGCGCGAGAGCCTCCATCGTGCCGTTCGTGATGACGATATCGTCCGGGTCGACGGATGCGCCGGTCAGCGCCATGCGCTTTGCGATCTCGCGCCGGAGCGCTTCGAGCCCGGGCGGCGGAACGAATACGTTCGGCAGCTCCGGATGCTCCCGGAGGATCCGGCGCGTCAGGCCGTTCAGGCGCCCGTTCAAACGGGATGCGGGATCCGTCACGGCGCTGTTCAGCGCGACGAGGTCGGGGCGGCCGAGCGCGGCGAGCACGGTATCGACGACCTTCGGCGCGACGGGCCGCGGCTTGCGTGATCGCGCCGCCAGCGCGGAAGGCGAAGCTGCGGCCGGCGCGCGGGCCGCGACGTAGAACCCTGACCGAGGCCGTGTCTCGACGAGACCGCGCCGCTCGAGATGCAAGTACGCCTGCACGACGGTGCCGACGCTGACTCCGACGGAGCGGCTCATCGTGCGCAGCGACGGCACGCGGTCGCTCGGCTTCAGCGACCCCGAGAGGATTTGGCGCTCGACGAGGCTTGCGACCTGCTCGTAACGCGGACTTCTTCGGCTCATCGTGGGCTGCATCTGTATCAGTTGAAAAACAAGATAGCTGGATCTGTACCAGCAAGCTATCGGCGCGATACGGTGCGTCCCGTGAGGAGGACTCGCCATGGAGACACTGTTGCCTCTTGCGGGCTTTGCGTTCGCGTCGTCGATCACGCCCGGCCCGAATAACCTCATGCTGTCCGCGTCCGGCATCGCATTCGGTTTGCGGCGCACATTGCCGCATCTCGCCGGCGTGCTCGTCGGCTTTCAGTCGATGCTCATCGTCTGCGCGAGCGGAGTCGGCGCGCTCGTCGCCGCGTTCCCCGAGGTCGCGCTCGCGATGAGGCTCGTCGGCTCGGGCTACCTCCTCTATCTCGCGTGGGTGATGCGTAACGCGTTCGCGGCCGACGCGTCCGGCCGCCTGCCGCGGCCGCTGACGTTCGTCGAGGCGGTGCTCTTTCAGTTCGTCAATCCGAAGGCCTGGCTCATGGCGCTGACGGCGGTATCGGTATTCGCGCCGGGAATCGAGCCTCGCTGGCTCGCGCTCGCAGCGGTCTGCGGGGTGTTCGCCGCGGTGGGCCTGCCGTGCATCGGCGCGTGGGCGCTTCTCGGCTTCTCGCTGCACCGCGGGCTCGGCGCGCCGCGCTGGAGGGACTACCTCGGGCTGATCGTCGCCGTGCTGATGCTCTATGCCGTCGTCGCGATCTGGGTCGGCGTCGACTCACCGATTGCACCGATGCCTTCGCCGTGAGACAACAGAGACGGGAATTCGCAGGGGAGAACGCATGAGATCGAAGTCGTTTCTCGGAGGGGCCGCGTTGGCCGCGGCCGCGTTCCTCGGCTCGCGGCTCGTGCTCGCGCAGGACGCCGAGCGTTCCCGCGGCGCTCCCGTGATCACGGTGTCGGCGTCTGCGGAAGTCTCGGTGCAGCCGGACACGGCCGTCGTCCGGCTCGGCGTGCTCGCGCAGGCACCCGAGGCCGCCGACGCGCAGCAGCGCGTGAACGAGGCGATGCAGCGCATCCTCGCGGCGGTGACCGGGCTCGGCATTCCGGAGCGTTCCGTACGGACCGAGGATCTTTCGCTGTCGCCGGTATACGGGGATCAGCGGCCGGCGCCGGACCGCGAGCCGCAGGAGCCGCGCATCGTCGGCTATCGGGCGAGCAACGTCGTCGCGGTCGAGGTCACGGAGCTCGCCCGCATCGGCGAGATCATCGACGCGGGTATCGGCGCAGGCGCGAATCAGCTGCAAGGCATCTCGTTCCGTTTGCGGGACGACGTCGAAGCGCGGGCCGAGGCGATCCGCCAGGCCGTCGCCGCGGCCGCGGAGCAGGCCGCGGCGATCGCCGGCGCGCTCGGCGTGCGGCTCGGGCCGGTGCAGGAGGCCGTCGCCGGCGGTTACGACATTCGCCCGCCGGCGCCTTACGTCGGCGCACGTTTTGCCGTCGCGGAGATGGCGGCGACGCCGGTGCAGCCCGGCGAGGTCGGCGTCTCGGCGAGCGTCACCGTCACATACCGTATCGCCGACGGCGCGCCGAGAGGCGCGCGGGGCCGGGAGGACGGCTGACGCCCGCGGCCGCCGGAGGACGACGTGGCGGCACGTATGAAGCTGCTCGGAGAGCACGGCTGGGGCTCGGTTCTCGTCGAGGCGCAGCTCGTGCTCTACGGCATCGAGCATGATTTCGAGCGCGTCGGCGATCTATTCGAGTCCGCGGAGGCTCGCCGCCGCGTCGCGGCCTTCAACCCGCTGTCGCAGGTGCCGACGCTCGTGCTGCCGGACGGCACCGTGATGACCGAAAGCGCCGCGATCACGCTCTACCTCGCCGAGGTCGCTGCAAGCGACTTGCTCGTGCCGCCGCCCGGCGACGCGACGCGCGCGAGATTTCTGCGGTGGCTCATTTTCCTCGTGACGAACGTCTATCCGACCTATACGTACGCGGATGATCCGTCGCGATTCGTGAAGCACGAAGCCGCTCGGCAAGGGTTCAGGGACGAGGTCGGCGCTTACGCGAAGCGGCTTTATTCGATCGTCGATACGGCGGCCGACGCGCCGTGGTTCCTCGGCGCGAGATTCTCCGCGCTCGATATTTATATCTGCACGATGACGCGTTGGCGTCCCGGCCCGGCCTGGTTCGCGGAGAACGCGCCGAGGCTGTCCGCGATCGCGCGCGCCGCGGACGCTCTGCCCGAGCTCGCCGCGGTTTGGCAGCGAAACTTCGGCGACGCTTGAGCGGCCAAGTCCCGATTGTTAGCAGGCGCCCAGCATCATTAAGGGCAGGCTCTGCGGATCGAGACTTCCATTTCTCGTTGCTCTACGCAAGCTTCGCTCGACGTTGCTTCTTTCGTGCGTGCGATCGTGATCGATCTCACGGAATTATGCTTTGCGCTCAACATATTATCGGCCCAATTCGGTGCGGCCGAAAGCAAGCGCCGGGCAGGGTCGGGGCATGCACTTCGCGTCGCAACGGGAGGCGACGGCGCGCTCGTCGCTTTGCAGCACCCGGGCGAGCGATCGCCTGGAGCGAAAAGAGGGACTATGCCGACGAAGCGCCGCTCTGCGCATCGCCTGTCGCTGCTGGCGTCGACCGTGTTGCTCGGCGGCAGCGTCGGCGGGTGCGGCGAGCCCGATATCGGGCGCATCGACGAGGGGCCTGAGTTCGGACTGCCGGGGCCGCCGCCCCTCGCGAGCATCATGCCGTTAACGAGACCCGAAGGGCTCGACCGGCAGATGGTCGCGCTCGGTAAGGTGCTGTTCAACGACGAGCGATTGTCGGCCGACGGCAGCATCGCGTGCTCGAGCTGTCATGATCTGACCGCCGGCGGCGACGACGGACGCCCAAGGTCGATCGGCATAGGCGGCCGCGTCGGGCCGTACAACACGCCGACGGTGCTCAACGCTTCGCTGAACGTTGCTCAGTTCTGGGACGGGCGCGCACCGACCCTCGAGCAGCAGATCGACCAGACGGTACGGAACCCGCTCGAGATGGGCGCCGACTGGGCGGTCGTCGAGCAGCGTTTGCGTGCCGACAGGCAAATGGTGAAACGCTTCGAAACGGTATTCGACGCCGAGCCGAGCGCTGAGCGCATCAAGCGAGCGATCGCGGAGTACGTGCGGGCGCTCATCACCGTCGACGCGCCGTTCGACCGCTTCATCTCGGGCGACCGCAGCGCGATGGGGCCGGACGCCGTAGAGGGCTACGAGCTGTTCTCGAAGCTCGGCTGCATATCGTGTCACCAAGGCAGGAACGTCGGCGGAAACTTCTTTCAGCGAATCGGCGTGATGGACGACTACTTCGCGGTTCGCGGGACCGGCCCGCGTGAGCCCGATTTCGGCCGTTTCAACGTCACGGGCCGCGAGGACGACCGATACAAGTTCAAGGTACCGAGCCTGCGGAACGTTGCGCAGACGGCGCCGTATTTTCACGACGGAAGCGCCGAGACGCTCGAGGATGCCGTGCGGACGATGGTGAAAGTGCAGCTCGGCCGCCCCGTTCGGGACGGCGAAGTCGTAAAGATCGTCGCGTTCCTCGAAGCGCTGACGGGCGAAGTCGACGGTGCGTTGCTGTGACGTCGGCGACGAGGAGAATGGGCTCGGTCAAGGGCCCGCTCGCGATCGCGATCGGCATGCTGCTGCTGATGGTGTTCTTGCTCGTGATGTCGAGCCGGACCGGGCAGCGCACGTTCGAGCTCGCGAAGCAGGAGCTCGACAGCCTCGAGGCGGTCAACGTCAGAATCGACGGCGCGCTGTTCATGTCGCTGTTCGAGCTGCAGATGGACTTCGACCTGCTTGCTCAGCTGCAGGCGGAGATGCGGGAGGCGGGCGAAGCGCTCGCAAGAGTGTTTCCCGCGGCCGGGGATACGGTATTGCCGCTGATCGAGCGCAAGCTCGAGGCGATCGAGGCGTTCAAGTCGAGCCATGCCGTCTTTCGCAACTCGCGCGCGATCGCGGGGCAGCTCGTCGCGGAGCTGTGGGAAGATCCTGCGACGTCCACCGAGCAGGCGGAAAAGGTCCTATTCGACGTCGAACGGGCGCTGCTCGACTTCGTCGGCCGCCGCGATCGGGACACCGAGCGGCGTCTCCTAGCGGCGCTCGCGCGGGGCGCGGCCGCCGGAGCGCCGCTCACCGAGCTCGAGCAGTGGCGCGCGCTCGTCGCTCACGCCGAGACGCTGATCGAGTACTCGAACCGCGTCGGGGAAGTGCTGCTCGCGACGGACGTGTTCGCTCAGTTTCCCGTCTTGCTGTACGAGCAGGGCAGTCTGCTCGCACAGCAGCTGACCGCATCGGTCGCGAAGGCCGGACGCTATCGCAGCATGCTGTTCGGAGTCGGCGTGCTGCTGCTCGTGTTCAGCGCCGCGATGGCGATTCGTGTGCGGCGCTATCTTCAGATGATAGAGCGGCACAACGACGAGCTCGAGGATCGGGTGCGCGAGCGCACCGACCAGCTCGCGAGCGTCAATGACGCGCTGCGCGCGGAGATCGCCGAGCGTGAGCAAGTCGAGGCGCAGCTCCGAATCGCGCAGAAGCTCGAGGCCATCGGACAGCTCGCGTCGGGCATCGCTCACGAGGTCAACACGCCGACGCAGTACGTCAGCGACAACGTCAGCTTTCTTGCGTCCGTCTGGCGAGACCTCGAGCCGTTGATCTCAGACTACGAGCGGATCGTACGAGGCGACGCTCTCGATGCGGAGCGTAGCCGCGAGATCCTCGAGCGGGCGAACGTCGCTTTCGTTCGCGAGGAGGTGCCGAGCGCGCTCGACCAGGCAGCGGCCGGCCTCCGGCAGATCGGCGCGATCGTGGCCGCGATGCGCAATTTCTCGCACCCCGGCGGCGAGGAGATGCAGCCGGGGAACCTGAACGCGGCGATCGAGGGCACCGTGACCGTCGCGAAGAACCAGTGGAAGCACGTCGCCGAGGTTACGCTCGATCTCGATCCGAACCTTCCGGCGGTGCCGTGCAACCTATCCGCGGTGAATCAAGCGTTGCTGAATCTCGTCGTCAATGCGGTGCATGCCGTCGAGTCGTCGAAGCCGGATGGCGAACTCGGGCATATCCGGATCTCGTCGCAGTCGCACGAGGATCACGTCCAGATCGCCGTCGAGGACGACGGCCCCGGGGTGCCGGCCGAGATCCGCGACCGAATCTTCGATCCGTTTTTCACGACGAAGGAGGTCGGCAGGGGCACCGGGCAGGGGCTCGCGATCTCGCACCGCGTGATCCACAAGATGCACGGCGGCACGCTGACGTATGAGCCCGTGACGGGACGCACCGGCGCGCGATTCGTGATTCGCTTGCCGCTCGGGCGAGCCGGATCGGCGGGCGAGCGGCAGGCGGACTATCTGGAGGCCGTGTCCGCATGATCGGGACGTCGTACACTCGTCGATCCGGCAAGGAGGCCCGAGCGGTGTCGTCCGGGCAGCGGGCATGATGAGGCGGAACGGGGGCAGTCTGCTGCTCGTCGACGACGAGCCGCACGTCTGCGAAGGCCTTCGCCGCATCCTGTACCGTGCCGGCTATCGCATCCATACCGCGAACGGGCCGGACGACGCGCTGGCGATTCTCGCGAAGCATCCGATCGACGTGATCGTCTCCGATCAGCGGATGCCGAAGAAGATGGGGACCGAGCTTCTCGCCGAGGTCGCGCGGCTGTATCCGCGCACCGTGAGAATGATTCTGAGCGGCGCCGCGGACATCGACGAGGTCGCTCGCGCGATGGAAAGCGGCGCGATCTACAAGTTCCTGACGAAGCCGATCGATCCCGCGCTGCTTCGGGCGAACGTGACCGAGGCGTTCTCGCGCGCCGCGTCGCTGCGCTCCTCCGCGGTCGGAGCGTCGGCGGACACCGACGCGGAGCTGCCGTCGCGAAGCCAGCTCGAGGCCGTGTTCCCGCGGCTCATGGCGGAGGCCAAGCGCCGCGGCAAGCGCGTGTGCTTGCTGATGCTCAAGGTCGACCAGTACGACTACGTCCTCAGCAGCTTCGGCTATTCGTTCGGCCGGCGCTTTCTTCGTCGAATCGCGCGGATGCTTAGGCAAGAGTTCGCGGCGAGGCATTATCTCGCTTGCGATTCGCCTGGGACGTTCCTGTTGCTCACGACCGCGAGGAACCCGGCGGAGCGTATCGCCGCGCTCGACGCGGCGCTCGATACGCTGTTCTCGATGCCGTTGAAGATCGATGGGCGCGGCATCGCGGCGACCGTCAGCGTCGGCGCGACGGCCGCGGACGGGGACGTCGACTTCGACGAGCTCGTCGATCAGACATACGCGGCGATGAAGACCGGCAGCGAGCGCGGCGGAGCGACGATGCAGATCTTTCTTCCGCAGCTCGTCAGCGCGTTCAGAGGACAGCTCGAGCTCGAGTCTGATCTGCGGCAGGCGGCGATATCGCGAGACTTTCTCGTCTATTACCAGCCGCAGATCGATCTCCATACCGGCAAGATCGCCGGGCTCGAGGCGCTTTTGCGCTGGCCGCATCCGACGCGCGGGTTCGTGAGCCCGAAGGAGTTCGTTCCGGTCGCCGAAAGGCTCGGTTTGATTGCGGAGCTCGGTGCCTGGGTGCTCGAAACCGCGGTCGCGCAGCTTGCCGCGTGGCGCGACGAGGGCTTGGAGTTCGGCGAGATCGCGGTGAATGTCTCCGCGCTTCAGCTCAAGGAGCCTGGGTTCGTCGGGCGGATAAGAGACGTGCTCGAGCGGTTCGACTGGCCGGCCCGTCGTCTGGTGCTCGAGGTTACCGAGTCGACGGCGATCGAGCAGAAACAGCGGACGATCGTCGAGGCTCTCGAGGAAGTCGGACGGATGGGCGTGACGCTCGCCGTCGACGATTTCGGCACCGGCTACGCGAACCTTTCGAATCTGACTCGCTTTGCCTTTCGCAAGCTGAAAATCGACCGCTCGTTGCTGCCCGGCGTCCGCGACGAACGCGGCATGCGTTTGTACGAGAACGTCGTCGGCATCTCGCGCGAGCTCGGGCTCGATGTCGTCGCGGAGGGCGTCGAGACGCAAGCCGAGCTCAGGTTCGTCCGCCGCGCGGGATGCACGACCGTGCAAGGCTTCTTCTTTAGCGCGCCGTTGAGCCCGGACCGGCTCGTGAAGCTCGCCGAGCGCGGCCGGAGCTGAGCAGCGCGGGTTCGAGCGATCGCCGGTTCGAGCGATCGCCGTCTGCCCCCGCACCCGCGGCGCGGCTCGAGGGCGCAGTACGCAGCTCGTGTCTTGCGCCGCGGCGCTCGTGCGGCGCGTCACGAGCGTCGCCGCGGTGCTCGATGCCGCCGCTGAGTTCGATTCCGCCGCCGGTCGACGCCGACAGCGGCACCGGTTCCCGGGACTGACAGCGCCGCATCCGCGCCCGTTTCGCTCCGAGCTGCACCGTCCGCGCGCATCGTCCGTCGGTTTCCGCGTCGGCCTGGTGCGAAGCGGCCCGCGCCGCAAAGCATCCCGTGCACCGCGCATAGCGAAGTTCTTAGCAAATCAAATATCTAGCACGTCGAGGCGAAACTGGCACGGGGCTTGTAATGCGGCGCGCGGAAGCCGTGCAGCGAGAACCGGTTTCCGATTCCGGCCCAACGACGGGCCCGATGCCCGATGACGGGCGAAGGCAGGGCCGCGACGACGCATCCCACACGGAGTGCGGCAGCGCGGCGGTTCGATTCTTCGCGCCCCCGAGGGCGCGGCCCGAGCGCGGACATGATCCCGCCGGCCGATTGTGAGAGGAGGCAAGGATCGCATGGGACGACCGGCTCGAATCTTCAGTCTCGCGGCGACCGCCGCGGCCGCTTGCGCGGCGCTCGCCGACCCCTCGGCGCCGCTCGTGCTCGAGAAGGACGAGCTCAAGCTCGGCTTCATCAAACTGACGGACATGGCGCCGCTTGCCGTCGCATACGAGAACGGCTACTTCGAGGACGAAGGGCTCTACGTGACGCTCGAGCCGCAGGCGAACTGGAAGGTGCTGCTCGATCGCGTGATCACCGGCGAGCTCGACGGCGCGCACATGCTCGCCGGCCAGCCGCTCGGTGCGACGATCGGCATCGGCACCGAGGCGCAGGTGATCACCGCGTTCTCGATGGACCTGAACGGCAACGCGATCACCGTCTCGAACGCGGTATGGGAGGCGATGAAGCCGCACGTGCCGCTCGGCGACGACGGCAGGCCGATCCATCCGATCGGTGCCGAGGCGTTGCGCCCCGTCGTCGAAGAGTATCGCGCGAACGGCGAGCCGTTCCGCTTCGGCATGGTATTCCCCGTGTCGACGCACAACTACGAGCTTCGCTACTGGCTCGCCGCGGGCGGCATCCACCCCGGCTTCTATTCGCCGGCCGACGTCACGGGCCAGATTCTCGCCGATGCGCTGCTCTCCGTGACGCCTCCTCCGCAGATGCCGGCGACGCTCGAGGCGGGCACGATCCACGGTTACTGCGTCGGCGAGCCGTGGAACCAGCAGGCGGTGTTCAAGCGCATTGGCGTGCCGGTGATCACCGACTACGAGATCTGGCGCGACAATCCGGAGAAGGTGCTCGGCGTGACGCGGGAGTGGGCCGACGCGCATCCGAGCACCCACATCGCGCTCGTCAAGGCGCTGATCCGCGCCGCGATGTGGCTCGACGAGAACGGTAACTCGAACCGGACCGAAGCCGCGCGGATGCTGTCGCGACCCGAGTACGTCGGCGCGGATTTCGAGGTCATCGCGAACTCGATGACCGGAACGTTCGAGTACGAGCGCGGCGATGCGCGAAGCCTGCCCGACTTCAACGTGTTCTTTCGCCGCTTCGCGACGTATCCGTACTACTCCGACGCGATCTGGTACCTCACGCAGATGCGGCGCTGGGGGCAGATCGAGGAGGGGAGGCCGGACGAGTGGTATGCGGAGACGGCGCGATCGGTGTATCGGCCCGATATCTACCTCGAGGCCGCGCGGCGGCTCGTCGACGAGGGCCTCGCCGATCCGGCCGATTTTCCCTGGGATTCGGACGGCTATCGGCCGCCGCAGGATGATTTCATCGACGGCATCGTGTTCGATGCGCGGCGGCCGAACGAGTATCTCGAGCGGTTCGAGATCGGGCTGAAGGGCGATCAGCGCGTCGTCGGATCGCGCGTCGTCTCGGGAGGCAACGATGCTGACTGAGCCGGTGATCGCAACCGCCGCACTTGCGGCCGCGAGCCGCCGCGGATTGCGCGAACGCTGTCGTGCCCTCGCCGATCGGACCGAAGGCTCGCTCGCCGCGATCGGTCTCGGGTGGCTCGTGCCGGCATTGCGCCTTGCGATCTGGGATCGGCCTCGAGAGCAAGTCGCGGCGCTGTGGAGGATGCTCGGCATTCCGCTGCTCGCGCTCGCGTTGTTCGTCGCGCTCTGGGCCGAGGTCGCGCCGCGCATCGATACGAGCCTCGGCACGATTCCGGGCCCGGCGGCCGTGTGGCACGAGGCGAAGAATCTCGTTGCCGATCATCGTGCCGAGCGCGCGCGTCGCGACGCGTTCTACGAGCGGCAGCGCGAGCGAAACGCGGCGCTGCTCGCCGAGAATCCCGACGCCGTCGTGCGGATCCGGGAGTACACCGGCAGGCCGACCTATTTCGATCAGATCCTGACGAGCCTCGAGACCGTCTTTGCCGGCTTCGTGCTCGCGGCGCTGATCGCCGTGCCGCTCGGCGTAACGGCCGGTCTCTCGCCGACCGTCAACGCGATGCTGAATCCGCTCGTGCAGATCTTCAAGCCGGTATCGCCGCTCGCGTGGCTGCCGCTCGTGACGATGGTCGTCTCGGCATTGTACGTCGGCGAGGAGCCGTTGTTCCCGAAGTCGTTCGTGAACTCTGCGATCACCGTGACGCTGTGCTCGCTGTGGCCGGCGCTGATCAATACCGCGCTCGGCGTCGCGAGCATCGACAAGGATCTGCTGAGCGTCGGACGGGTGCTGCGTCTCGACTTCGCGACGCGGCTCTTCAAGATCGTGCTGCCGGCGTCGCTCCCGCTCATCTTCACCGGATTGCGCCTCTCGCTCGGCGTTGGCTGGATGGTGCTGATCGCCGCCGAGATGCTCGCGCAGAACCCCGGGCTCGGCAAGTTCGTCTGGGACGAGTTCCAGAACGGCTCGTCGTCGTCGCTCGCGCGAATTCTCGTCGCGGTGCTGACGATCGGGATCATCGGCTTCCTGCTCGACAGGCTGATGCTCGCGCTGCAGGCGGCGTTCACGCATTCGTCCCAGCGATGACGGAATCATTCAAGGAGGAAACGGTGACGAAACCGCTACTGTCGCTCGACGGCGTCTCGAAGGTCTACGGCAGCGGCCCGAAAGCGGTCCGCGTGCTGTCGAACGTCGATCTCGAGATCGCGGACGGCGAGTTCGTCGCGATCGTCGGCGCATCCGGCGCCGGCAAGACGACGCTGATCTCGCTGATGGCCGGGCTCGAGAGGCCGACCTCCGGCACGGTCCGCTTCGACGGCCGCGTCGTCACGGGGCCGGGGCCCGAGCGCGGCGTCGTGTTCCAAAGCTACTCGCTCTTACCGTGGCTGACCGTCGAAGGCAACGTCGCGCTCGCCGTGGACGCGGTCTTCGGCGATCGTCCGGCGCGCGAGCGGCGCGAGCGCGTCGACCGTTACGTCGAGACGGTCGGTCTCGCCCACGCCCGCGATCGAAAGCCGGCAGCGCTCTCCGGCGGGATGCGCCAGCGCGTCGCGGTCGCGCGCGCGCTCGCAATGGCGCCGCGGATGCTGCTGCTCGACGAGCCGCTATCAGCCCTCGACGCGCTGACGCGCGCGAAGCTCCAGGACGAGATCGCCGCGCTCTGGGAGCGCGAACGCAAGACGGTCGTGCTGATTACGAACGACGTCGACGAGGCGATTCTGCTCGCCGACCGCATCCTGCCGCTTTCGTCGGGTCCGGACGCGACGCTCGGGGAAGCGCATCGGGTCGCATTGCCGCGTCCGCGCGATCGCGCGGCGCTCGACGACGATCCCGAGATCAGGCGCCTGCGCGCGGCGGTCACTCGCAGCCTGCTCGAGGCCGGCCGCCGCAGCGCGGCCGCGGCCGCGGCGCACGGGCGGCGAGCGACGTTGCCCGACGTCACGCCGATCGTGCCGAAGGATCCTCCGCGCGCGTACCAGAAGGCCGCGCGGACGCGTCCGATGAACCATTACGTCGAGTTTTTCGAGGTGACGAAATCCTATCCGACGCGGAACGGCGAGCTCACCGTCGTCGACGGGTTCAACCTCCGCATGCGCCAGGGGGAGCTCGTGTCGCTGATCGGGCATTCGGGCTGCGGCAAATCGACCGTGCTGTCGATGGCGGCGGGTCTGACCGAGGTCACGAGCGGCGGCATCGTCGTCGACGGCCGCGAGGTCTCGGCCGCGGGCCCGGATCGGGCCGTCGTGTTCCAGGCGCCGAACCTGTTCCCGTGGCTCACCGCGGCCGAGAACGTCGCGCTCGGCGTCGATCGCGTCTATCGCCACGCGACGCGGGCCGAGCGAGAGGAGATCGTCCGCTACTACCTCGCGAGGGTCGGGCTCGCCGAGCACGCGGACAAGCCGGCGCGCGCGCTTTCGAACGGAATGCGCCAGCGCGTCGGTCTCGCGCGCGCGTTCGCGCTGAGCCCGAAGCTGCTGTTGCTCGACGAGCCGTTCGGGATGCTCGATTCGCCGACCCGCTGGGAGCTGCAGGAGCTCCTGATGGAGGTCCGCGAGCGCACGCAAGTCACGGCGATCTGCGTCACGCACGACGTCGACGAGGCGATCCTCCTCGCGGACCGTGTCGTGATGATGACGAACGGGCCGCGCGCGAAGGTCGGCGGCGTGCTCGAGATCGACTTGCCGTCGCCCCGCAGCCGCAAGGCGCTGCTCGAGCATCCGAGCTATTACCGCTACCGGCGCGAGCTGCTCGACTTTCTCGCGGGCTGCGACGCGGGCGGCGCGGTGCGCGAAGCGGAGGCGGCATGATCGCGCGAACGAGGCGCCGGCTCGTGCTCGTCGGCAACGGCATGGCCGGGATGCGTGCGATCGAGGAGCTGCTCGCGCTCGCGCCCGACCGCTACGAGATCACCGTGCTCGGCGCCGAGCCGTACGGCAACTACAACCGCATCCTGCTGTCGCCGGTGCTCGCGGCCGAGAAGACGCTCGACGAGATCATGCTGCATCGGCCGGAGTGGTATGCCGAACGCGGGATCGAGCTTCGGTCGGGCGTTGCGGCGGCCGCGCTCGAGCGCGCACCCCGACGCGTCGTCCTCGCCGACGGCGAGCGCGTTCGTTACGACCGGTTGATCCTCGCGACCGGATCGACGCCGATCGTGCTGCCGATTCCGGGGGCGGAGCTTCGAGGCGTCGTGACGTATCGCGACGTCCGCGACGTCGATTTCATGATCGACGCGGCGCGGCGAGGCCGGCGGGCCGTCGTCATCGGCGGCGGGCTGCTCGGGCTCGAGGCCGCGCACGGGTTGAAGAAGCGGGGCATGGACGTCACGGTCGTGCACCTCGGCCCGACGCTGATGGAGAAGCAGCTCGACGCCGTCGCCGGCGCGCTCTTGAAACGCTCGCTCGAGGCGCGCGGCATCGCGTTCAAGATGCCGGCGAAGACCGCGGCGATCCTCGGGCACGACGGCGCCGTTTCCGGCGTTCGATTCGACGACGGCGACGAGCTCGAGGCCGATCTCGTCGTGATGGCCGTCGGCATTCGACCGAACACCGAGCTCGCACGCGCGAGCGGGCTCGCGTGCGACCGCGGCGTGCTCGTCGACGACACGATGCAGACGTTCGATCCCGCGATCTACGCGGTCGGCGAATGCGTGCAGCATCGCGGCGTCTGCTACGGTCTCGTCGCGCCGCTGTTCGAGCAGGCGAAGGTCGTGGCCAACCATCTCGCCGAGCTCGGCATCGCGCGCTATTCGGGCTCGTCGGTCTCGACGAAGCTCAAGGTCACCGGAATCGATCTTTTCTCGGCGGGCGATTTCGTCGAGGACGACGAAGCCGACGCGCTGACATTTCGGGATCCGGGCCGCGGCGTCTACAAGAAGCTCGTCGTCAAGGACGGCCGCATCCGTGGCGCCGTGCTTTACGGCGATACGGTCGACGGGGCCTGGTACTTCCAGCTGATGCGCGAGGGCACGGCCGTCGACGACCTGCGCGAGCAGCTTCTGTTCGGCCCTGCGCGTGTCGGCGATTCCGGCACGGCCGGCGCGGGCACGGTCGCGGCGTTGCCGGACGGCGCGGAAATCTGCGGCTGCAACGGCGTCTGCAAGGGCGATATCGTGCGCGCAATCACCGAGAAGAAGCTCTTCACGCTCGACGACGTGCGCGCGCACACGAAAGCCTCGTCGTCGTGCGGATCATGCACCGGCCTCGTCGAGCAGCTCCTTGCGAGCACGCTCGGCGGCGACTATTCGACGCCGCCGGCGCAGCGGCCGATCTGCCGCTGCACGATCCACACGCACGAGGAAGTGCGACACGCGATCCGCGAGTACGCGCTGAAAACGATCCCCGCCGTGATGCGCTTTCTCGAATGGAAGACCGACGATGGCTGCCACAAGTGCCGGCCAGCGCTGAACTTCTACTTGCTGTGCGAGTGGCCGGGCGAATACGAGGACGATAGTCAGTCGCGTTTCGTCAATGAGCGCGTTCACGGCAATATCCAGCGCGACGGCACGTACTCCGTCGTCCCGCGAATTTGGGGCGGCGTGACGTCGCCCGCGGAGCTGCGCGCGATCGCCGACGTCGCGGAGAAGTATCGCGTGCCGACCGTGAAGCTGACCGGCGGGCAGCGCATCGATCTCCTCGGCGTTCGTAAGGAGGATCTGCCGGCGATCTGGCGGGATCTCGGCGCGGCTGGCTTCGTGTCCGGGCACGCTTACGGCAAGGCGCTCCGAACGGTCAAAACCTGCGTCGGCAAGGAATGGTGCCGCTTCGGCACGCAGGACTCGACCGGCCTCGGCATCCGTCTCGAGCGGATGACGTGGGGCTCGTGGCATCCGCACAAGGTCAAGCTTGCGGTCTCCGGCTGCCCGCGCAACTGCGCGGAGGCGACGATCAAGGATCTCGGTGTCGTCTGCGTCGAGTCCGGCTACGAGCTGCACGTCGGCGGCAACGGCGGCATGAAGGTCCGGGCGACCGATTTCCTTTGCAAGGTCGCGACCGAGGACGAGGTGCTCGAGCATACGGCGGCGTTCCTGCAGCTCTATCGCGAGGAGGCGCGCTATCTCGAGCGCACCGCGACGTGGATCGAGCGCGTCGGGCTCTCTCATGTGAAGCGGCGCATCGTCGACGACGACGCCGGGCGGCGCGCGCTCGCCGAGCGGTTCCTCGAGGCGCAGAAGCACGCGCAGGTCGATCCGTGGGCCGAGCGCGCCGCGGGGCGTGACGGCGGCGAGTTCTCGCCGCTCGCGGCGATGCCGCTCGACGCCGAGCGCTTCCGCGAGGAGACGAGCGAGCTTACGCGCGGCTTCGGTCCCGCGGACGAGCGAGACGCTCATCGTGAGAGGGAGACGGAGGAACGCGCATGAGACTGGTCGATGCAGGGCCGATGACGGCGATCCCGACGCGCGGCGCGCGCGTGCTGCGCGTCGAAGGTTACGATATCGCGCTGTTTCGCACGACCGGCGACCGCGTCTACGCGCTCGAGGATCGCTGTCCGCATCGCGGCGGTCCGCTGTCGCAAGGGATCGTGCACGGCCACTGCGTCACGTGCCCGTTGCACGACTGGGTCATCGATCTCGAAAGCGGTGAGGCAACCGGCCCGGACGAGGGCGCGACCGAGCGCTTCGACGTCACGATCGAGAACGGCCGTATCCTCGTCGCGGTGCCGGAGCGCGGCACGAGACAACGCTCGGCATGAGCGGTACGCGCGTTCGGACGACGTGCCCGTACTGCGGCGTCGGCTGCGGCCTCGTCGCGTCTCGCGACGGCACGCGCATCGAGATCGCCGGCGACCCCGAGCATCCGGCGAACGCCGGACGGACGTGCTCGAAGGGCGCGTCGCTCGGAGAGACGCTCGGGCTCGACGGGCGGCTGCTCCATCCGGAGATCCGCGGCGCGAGAGCGAGCTGGGACGACACACTCGATCTCGTCGCGAACGGCTTCAAACGAACGATCGCCGAGCACGGTCCCGATTCGGTCGCGTTCTACGTGTCCGGGCAGCTCCTGACCGAGGATTACTACGTCGCGAACAAGCTGATGAAGGGCTTCATCGGCAGCGGCAATATCGACA
>CAYMAF010000052.1:0-16715 GCA_964388365.1 uncultured Gammaproteobacteria bacterium
CTGTTCGAGCACCTGATGTTCAACGGCACGGAGCACTACGACGGCGAGTGGTTCGAGCCGATGCAGCAGGTCGGCGCGACCGACATGAACGGCACGACTTGGCTCGACCGAACGAACTACTTCCAGACCGTGCCGACGCCGGCGCTCGACCTCGCGCTCTGGATGGAGTCCGACCGCATGGGACATCTCCTCGGCGCCGTCACGCAGGAGAAGCTCGACAATCAGCGCGGCGTCGTCCAGAACGAGAAGCGCCAGGGCGATAACGCGCCTTACGGACGCGTGAACTACGATCTTTACGAAGGCCTTTTCCCGCCGGGCCATCCTTACAGGCATCCGACGATCGGCTCGATGGAGGATCTCGATGCGGCGTCGCTGGAGGACGTGCGCGAGTGGTTCCGCAACTATTACGGGCCGAACAACGCCGTGCTCGTCCTCGCCGGGGACATCGACGTCGATACCGCGCGCGAGAAGGTCGAGCGGTATTTCGGCGATATCCCGGCCGGGCCCGAGGTCGATCGGTTCGAGACGTGGGTGCCGGAGCGCACGAGCAACACCCGTCAGATCCAGCACGACGAGGTGCCGGCCGTGCTCGTGAACCGGGCCTGGGCGGTCGCACCACGCACGACCCGCGACCGCGCCCTCCTCGATCTCGCCGCGGCCGTGCTCGGTCAAGGGCGCAACTCGCGGCTGTACCTCGATCTGATCTACGAGCGGCAAGTCGCGACGCAGGTCAACGTCGGCGTCTCGGCCTTCGAGCTCGCCAGCGTCTTCGACCTCTCCGTCGTGCTGAATCCGGGCCAGCCGGCATCGGTCGGCAGCGATGCGATCGACCGCATCATGGCCGAATTCCTGCGCGACGGGCCGACCGCCGACGAGCTCGAGCGCGTCGTTGCGAGCATCAACTCGTCGATCGTCCGCGGCCTCGAGCGGGTCGGCGGCTTCGGCGGCAAGGCGACGACGCTCGCCGAGGGCGAGCTCTATGCGGGGGATCCGCTGTTCGTCGAGACGTATCTCGGCTGGATCAATTCCGCGACGCCGGCGGACGTGCTCGCCGCTGCGCGCCGCTGGCTCGGCGACGGCTGGCATCAAGTCGACGTCGTGCCGGCCGGCCGCTACTCGACGTCTTCCGATGGCGTCGATCGCTCGACCGGCCTGCCGCCGATTCCGACGGACATGCCGTCGCTGACGTTCCCGGAGATCCATATCGGCAAGCTCAGCAACGGCATCGAGGTGATCGTCGCCGAGCGGCCCCAGCTGCCGATCGTCGAGCTATCGATACAGTTCGATGCCGGATTCGCCGCCGACGCCGGCGACAAGCTCGGCGTCGCGTCGTTCGCGATGTCGATGCTCGATACCGGCACGCGAACGCGCAACGCATTGCAGATCTCCGACGAGGCCGCACGGCTCGGCGCGCGCATCTCGGCCGGTTCCAATCTCGACGCCTCCGCCGTGAATCTATCTGCGCTGTCGAGTCAGCTCGAGCCGTCCGTCGCGCTTTGGGCCGACCTGATCCTGAACCCGGTGTTCGCCGAGGACGAGATGGCGCGGCTCCGCGCGCGCTGGATCGCCGGCATCGCGCAGGAGAAATCCGATCCTTCGTCGCTCGCGCTGCGCCTGCTGCCGCCGGCGATCTACGGCACCGGCCACGCGTACGGCGTCCCGTTCACGGGCTCGGGGACCGTCGAGTCGATCTCGTCGATCACCCGGCAGGACCTGATTCGCTTCAAGGAGACGTGGCTGCGACCGGACAACGCGAAGATCTTCGTCGTCGGCGAAACGACGCTCGCGGAGATCATCCCGATCCTCGAGCGCGCGTTTCGCGGCTGGCGCGCGCCGAGCACTGCGCTGCCGACGAAAAACGTCGCGAAGGTCGAGCTGCCGGACTCGCCGCGCATGATCCTGATCGACAAACCGAATTCGCCGCAGGCATTCATCCTTGCCGGTCATGTTGCGCCGGGCCTCGGCACCGAGCGGGATCTCGCGATCGAAGCGATGAATCGCGTGCTCGGCGGCACGTTCACCGCGCGCATCAACATGAATCTGCGCGAGCAGAAGGGATGGGCTTACGGCGCCCGGACGACGCTGCAAAGCGCGAAGGGCGATCGTCCGTTCCTCGTCTACGCGCCGGTGCAGATCGATCGCACGGCCGATTCGATCGCGGAGCTGATTCGCGAGCTCGAAGCGATCAAGACGACGGCGCCGGTCAGCGAGCAGGAGAAAGAGCGTGTGATCGCGCAACTCACGCGCGAGCTGCCCGGCAGCTTCGAGACGGCCGGCGCGGTGCTCACTAGCCTCGTGACGTCGGCGCGTTACGGCCGGCCGCTCGATTTCGCCGCGACGCTGACGGATCGGTACGAGACGTTGACGCTCGAGGACCTTCGCTCGGCCGCCGCCGAGATCGTGCACCCCGAGAGCCTCGTCTGGGTCGTCGTCGGCGACTTACGGCAGATTCGCGAGCCGATCGAAGCGCTCGGCATCGCACCGATCGAAATCTGGAACGACGACGGCGAGCCGCTGTAAGCGGCTCGCCTCACGGCTCGAGATAGACGGCGACGCCGACGCTGCCCTCGCTGCGCAGAACGTTGATGCTGACGTCCTTGGGGTGGCGCCTCAGCATCAGGTCGACGCGTGCGTCGCCGACGCGCAAATTCTCGATGCGGATCCACGGCAGGAACCTCGGCAGCATCGGCTGAGTGAAGCGGATCTGCGGCTTCTCCTGCCGGAACGACATGCCGAGGCAGGCTTGAAGCAGCATGAACACCGCGCCGCTCGCCCACGCTTGCGGCAGGCACGCGACTGGATAGCGTGTCGGCCCTTGGCCATGGCGGCGGCGGAAGCCGCAGAACAGCTCCGGGAGGCGCCGCTCGTCGAGCGCAAGCGCGGCGTCGAACAGCCCTTCTAGAAGCCGGCCAGCCTGGCGGCGGAAGCCGTAGCTCGCAAGGCCCGCACCGATGATCGCGGTATCGTGCGGCCAGACGGAGCCGTTGTGATACGACATCGGGTTGTAGCGGTGCTCGTGCCGAGACAGCGTCCGAATGCCCCAGCCGGTGAATGAGTCTTTCGCCATCAGCCGCGCCGCGGTCCGGCGCGCACGCTCCGGCGTCGCGATGCCGGTGAAGAGCGCGTGACCGGCATTCGACGAGCGAACGCGGCAAGGCCGCCGCTCCCCGTCGAGCGCTATCGCATACGTGCCGAGGTCATCGCACCAGAAGAGCTCGTTGAAGCGCTTTCGCAGCGTCGACGCCTGACCTTCGAGCCGCTCCGCGAGATCCGCCTTGCCGACCGCCCGTGCGAGCCTCGCGCCGCGCCGCTTCGCATCGTAGACATAGCCCTGCACCTCGCAGAGCGCGATCGCTCCCGTGGCGAGCGTGCCGTCGGAATGGGACACGCTGTCGTACGAGTCCTTCCACCCCTGGTTCGCGAGGCCGCGCGACGATTGCCGCAGGTAGTCGACGAAGCCGTCGCCGTTCTTGTCGCCGTACTCGTCGATCCAAGCGAGCGCACGCTCGACGTGCGGCCAGAGCTGTCGCAGGTGATCGATATCCCCGGTCTGATCGAAGTAGCGGCCAGCGAGCATCACGAACAGCGGTGTCGCGTCGACGGTGCCGTAATAGAGTCCGAACGGCACCTCTTTCAGCGCGGCCATCTCGCCTCGCCGCACCTCGTGAACGATCTTGCCGGGCTCCGCGTCGCGCTCCGGGTCGACCGCCTCGGCCTGCGACGACGCGAGCACGTCGAGCACGCCCCGCGCGATTCGCGGATTCAGCCACAGCGTTTGCAGCCCCGTGATCAGGCCGTCACGGCCGAACACGGTGCTGTACCACGGCACGCCGGCGAACGGGTATACGCCGCTCGGAGTCTCGGTCGAAAGCATCCGCAAATCGGCGAGCGAGCGTGCGAGCCAATCGTTGAACTCCTCGTTCGCCGTATGAATGCGGCATTCGTCCTCGGCGAGCCGCGCGAGCGCATTCCGGGTGTTGCGCTCGACGTCGTCGAACGTGCACCGCCGCTGTCTCGGCTCCTCGCCGAGCTCACACGACACGACGAGGCACATCGAGGTCTCGCCTCCCGGCGCGAGCTCGAGCTCGAAGTCCATTTGGTTTTCGCGGATCGCGGCCGGCTGCGCCGAGCAGCTGATCCGCGTCCGCCGCCGCACGCCGTCGAGCCCTTCGTAGCCGAGCACGACGTCGCGCTCGCCGATCTCCGGCGGCAGCTGCCGTCCCCGGCTCTGCCGTTCCAGCCCGCGAACCTCGAAGATGTCGACGTAATCCGCCGCAAACTCGATCGAGAGCGGCAGGCGCACGTGACGCTCGCCGAAGTTCGTGATCCGGATCTGCTGGAAGCATTCGCGCTCCCACAACAGCGTGCCGCGAAAGATGTGAAAGTCCCCGCTCGGCGCGACGAGCCGGTCTTCGTCGAAGAGATCGACGTTCGACAGATCGACCGCGAAGATCGCCGTGTCGTGCGTGACGCCCGAATTCAACAGCAGCGGCCGGACGCCGCCGATCGTGAGCTCGAGACGAGACAGAAAGCGCGTGTCCCAGCAGTACAGCCCGTGGCCGACGTGCCCGTACGGATGCATATCGCCGAGACGGTCGAAAACCGCAAAGGCCTCGCCTTGCTTCAGGACGCGCTTGCGGTCATCGACGCGGGACGACGTCGCGTGGATGTAGTACTCGTCGTCGACGAACACGAGCTCACGCGACGCGCTCATCTCTCGTCCTGCTCGTTGTCGCGGCCTCGATCACTCGATCGTACAGCTCGACATACTCGGACGCCATCCGTTCGACGGAGAACCGGCGCTCGAAGATGGCCCGGCAACGGCGCCGGTCGAGCGCGGCGGCCCGCTCGACCGCTTCGACGGCGTGCGCTTCGTTCTGCACGATGAGTCCCGTGACGCCGTGCTCGATGACCTCGGGCACGGAGCCGAGCGGATAGGCGATCGTCGGCGTGCCGCAAGCCATCGCTTCGATCATCACGAGGCCGAACGGCTCCGGCCAGTCGATCGGAAACAGCAGCGCGAGCGCGTTGCCGAGGAACTCGCGCTTCTCGGCTTCGCCGATCTCGCCGATGTACTCGACCCACGGGCTGTGCAGCATCGGACGAACCACGCTGTCGAAATACTCGCGGTCGGCCCGGTCGATCTTCGCCGCCATCAGCAGCTTCACGCCGGCGCGCTCGGCGATTCGAATCGCACGATCTGGCCGCTTCTCTTCGGCGATCCGGCCGCAGAACGCGAGATAGCCGCCGGTCCCCGAGCCGCATTCGTAAAGGTCGACCGGCAGGCCGTGGTAGACCGTCCCTTGCCAGTTCAAGCCCGGCAACGGCTTACGCTGCGCATTCGAAATCGACGCGACGGCCATGCCGGGATACTCCCGATATAGGTCCGCGAGCTCCGGAAGATCGAGGCGGCCGTGCAGCGTCGTCAGGTTCGGTTCGCCGTACCGCCGGGACAACGGAAAGTGCAGATAGTCGATATGAAAGTGAACGAGATCGAACTCGTGCACCCGGGCGAAGACGCGCTCGAGCAGCACGAAGTGCCGGCACAGCGAATCCCGGCAGTCCGGATCGAGACGGATTGCGCACGGACCGATCGCGACGTGCTCGGCCCGGGTGATCGAGCCGCCGCTCGAGAACAGCGTCACGTCATGCCCTTGGCGCACGAGCTCGTCCGTCAGGTACGCGACGACCCTTTCGGTGCCCCCATACAGCTTCGGCGGTACGCGCTCATACAGCGGGGCGACTTGTGCGATACGCACGGCGCTCGACCTCCGCTTCGATCCGTGAGCGCGAACGGGCGCGCCCCAGGCACTGGGTTTCGTATAGAGACATTGCCCCTCCTTGCCCCCAGCTGAAAGCAGCAATTTATGTGCCACGGCGGGTAGGAGGTTCTGTGCCCAGCCGCGCCGCTCTATACTCGGACCTCATTTCGGGGGAGGACACGAGGTCATGACGTTCAATCGGTTCAGGCTGCCCGAGGCGCTGCGGCGCACCGGCACGTCGATGGCCGCGCTCGCCGCGCTGAGTGCCGCGGCCGCCGCATCGGCGCAACAGAACGTACCTTTCCGGGGCGGCATCCCGGTCGCTCCGGACGGGATCGCCGACAAGCCGTTGCCCGACGGCCCGTTCGAGTACGCGACGGCCGAGGGCCAGGATATCCGCGTCGTCGTGCTGACGAAGGCGCTCGACTACCCGTATGCGATCGCCTTCTTGCCGGACGGCACGCTCCTCGTGACCGAGCGCGTCGGACGCCTGAAGATGATCCAGGGCGGCAAGCTGGTCGAGCAGCCGGTCGAAGGCGGGCCGGCGTCGTTCCACGCCGGCATCTCGGGTCTGCCGGGCGCGATCCACGGCTACATGAACCTCGCGGTGCATCCGGATTTCGCAACGAATCGGTGGGTTTATCTCAGCTACACGAAGCCGCTCCCCGATCAGAGCCGGGTCGTCGCGGTCGGCCGCGGGCGATGGAACGACGGAGCGTTGTCGGATTTCGAGGACGTCTTCGTCGCCGACCGAGGCGCCGACGGCCCGATGCCGTTCGTCTTTGGCAAGGACGGGATGCTGTATGTCGCGACGAGCGGCGGCGACGCGCAGGATCCGATGAACCACGGCGGCAAGGTGCTTCGCTTGCACGACGACGGCCGGATTCCGGACGACAACCCGTTCGTCGGACGCGACGGCTACCTGCCGGAGCTCTATACCCTCGGCCACCGCAACCAGCTCGGCCTCACGGTGCATCCGGTCACCGGCGATATCTGGGCGAGCGAGAACGGGCCGAACGGCGGCGACGAGATCAACTTGATTCGCCCCGGGTTGAACTACGGCTGGCCGATCGTGAGCTTCGGCCGCAGATATCAGGGCCCGTGGCAGCACGACGATGATATCCCGACGCACGACGGCTACGAGCCCCCGATCGTCTTCTGGATGCCGGCGATCGCCGTCTCGGGATTGACGTTCTACATGGGCGACGCGCTGCCGAAGTGGAAAGGCGATCTGTTCGTCGGGGGCTTACGCTACGGCGAGATCCCGGGCACCGGCCGGCTCGATCGCATCCTGTTCAATCCGAGCTTCGAGGAGCTTCGCCGCGAATCGCTGCTTCTCGATCTCGGCCAGCGCATCCGCGATGTCGCCGAGGGGCCCGACGGGCTGCTCTACGTCGTCACGGACGAGGACGAAGGCGCCGTGCTCCGAATCGAGCCGGCTGGCTGACCGATAGAACGCGGGGGACGCGCGCGTCCCCCGCGAATGGCGGCACGATGGAGCTCTACTGCGGCACGAGCGGGTTCTCGTACAAGGAGTGGAAGGGCCGCTTCTACCCTGCCGGCCTCCCCGCTGCGGAGATGCTTGCGCATTACGCGACGCGGCTGCCGACCGTCGAGATCAACAACACGTTCTATCGCTTGCCGCAGCCGTCGTTGCTCGAGCGATGGCGGGACCAGGTTCCGGCGGAATTCCGCTTCGCGGTGAAGACCAGCCGCCGGATCACGCACGTGAAGCGGCTCGCGAACTGCGCCGACGAGGCGCGCCGATTCTTCGACGCGATCCGCGCACTCGGCGACAAGCTCGGCGCGGTGCTCGTTCAGCTTCCGCCGCAGTTTCGCATCGACGTCGATCGGCTCCAGGCGTTCCTCGATCTCGTGCCGGACGGCGTACCCGCGGCGTTCGAGTTCAGGCATGCATCGTGGCGAGACGATGCCGTGCTCGCCGCGCTCGCCGGCCGCGGCGCGGCGTGGGTCGAAACCGACGAGCACGGCGCGCCGGCACCGGACGTGCTTCCTCGAAGCGCGCGCTGGACCTACCTGCGGCTGCGCGCGCCGGGCTACGCGCCCGAGGCGCTCGACTCGTGGCGCCGAGCGTGCGCCGCGTTCGACCGCGCGTACATCTACTTCAAGCACGAGGACGAAGCGCTCGGGCCGGCGCTCGCGGAGCGAATGCAGGCCGCCGCGCGGCCCGGAGCGAGTTGACGGCCGCCTACGACGCCGCCGCGCGCCGCTTCCTCGCGGTCGGCCTCTTAGCTTCCGATTTCGATGTGGATTTCGCGGCGCCTTTCGCCGGCTTCGGAGAGCCCTTCGCGCCGGCGGCCGATTTCGCGGGATGGCGCCCGTCCGGCGCCGCGAGGCTCGCCTTCAGCGCTTCCATCAGGTCGATGATCTTGTGCTCGGCTTCCGGAGCGGCGGCGGCGGCAATATCCTCGCCTTCGATCTTACGTTCGATCAGCTCGAGCATCCGCTCGCGAACCTCGTCGCGATAACGCGCCGCCTCGAAGCTTTCGCCCGAGGCCTGCGCGAGGAGCTGGACCGCAAGCTCGAGCTCCGCGGGACGCACGTCGACCTTCTCGAGCGGAATCTCGTCGAACGAGCGGATCTCGTCAGCGTAGTGCAGCTGCTCGAGGAGGAGCCCGTCGCCGATCGGCCGCACCACGACGAGGTGCATCCGTCCTCGGGCGGCATATCGGCCGATCGCGATGCGCTTCGTCTCCGTCAGCGCGGCCGAAAGCAGCCGGTACGCCCGCGCGCCGCCCTTGTCGGGGCCGAGGTAGTAAGCCTTGTCGAAATAAATGCGGTCAACGCTGTCGGCCGGCAGGAACTCGTCGATATCGATCGACTGCGTGCCGGCCGCCTCGAGCGCTTTCAGCTCGTCGGGCGTGAAGAGCACGTATCGGCCCTTCACGTACTCGTAGCCCTTGACGATCTCCTCTTTCGGCACGGCCTCGCCAGTGCGAGACGAGACGAGCAGCTGCTTGACGCGGCAGCCGTCGCGGCGGTCGATCTGATTGAAGCGGATCGCGGCCGACGATTCCGCGGCCGAATAGAGCTTGACTGGAATGGATACCAGCCCGAAGGCGATCGTCGCAGAAGCGAGAGCTCGCGCGGCCATTCGCGGATCATATATGCTGAGCGGGATGGCCGCAACGAAAAACGGTAGGGATTTAGCGACTTATCGCGAAAAGCGAAAGCCGGGCTCAACTCCGGAGCCGTTCAGCGGGACGAAGCCTCCGGGCACCCGCTTCGTCGTCCAGCTGCACGCGGCCCGCGCGCGCCATTACGACTTTCGCCTCGAGCACGCCGGCGTGCTCCTTTCGTGGGCCGTGCCGAAGGGACCTTCCCTCGATCCCGCCGACAAGCGTCTCGCCGTGCGGACGGAGGATCATCCGCTCGACTACGTCGAGTTCGAAGGCGTGATCCCCGAAGGCCAATACGGTGCCGGTGCGGTGATCGTCTGGGACTGCGGACGCTATTCTCCGGCGAACGATTTCGATGCCGGGCTCGAGCGCGGCAAGCTGCTCTTCGATCTTCACGGCCACAAGCTCACCGGACGCTGGACGCTCGTGAAGACCACGCGCGCGCCGAAGGACTGGCTGCTGATCAAGGAGCGCGATGCGCACGTGCGCATCGGCGACGCGGCGCGCCGGCCCGAGGACTCCGTGCTGTCGGGCCTGTCCGTCGAGGATGTCGCGGCCGGACGCGATCCAGCCGAGGATCTCGCCCGCGAGTGCGACGCGGCCGGCGCGCGCCCCGCGCGCGTCTCGCTGTCCGATATTCGGCCGATGCTCGCGACGCCCGGCCGCCCATTCAGCGACCCGGGCTGGGTCTTCGAGCTCAAGCACGACGGCTATCGCCTGCTCGCCGGCAAGGAAGCCGGCACGGTACGGCTGCTGTCGCGGAACGGCCGCGACTATACGCGCCTCTTCCCGGACGTCGCGGAGGTCGTCGCCGCGCTGCCGTACGACGACTTCGTGCTCGACGGCGAGGTCGTCGTTCCCGGCGACGACGGCCGGCCGAGCTTTGCGGCGCTGCACGAGCGCGCGGCGCTCGTACGCCGCGCGGATATCGCACGGGCGGCAGCCGCGCAGCCGGCGACGCTCTTCGCGTTCGATCTGCCGCTCGCGGTCGGCCGCGATCTGCGTGCGCTACCGCTCGTCGCCCGCAAGCGGCTGCTCGAAATGTTGCTGCCGACGGTCGGCCCGATCCGGCTGTCGGAGCATATCCCGGCCGACGGCGAGCGCATGTTCCGCGAGGTCGAGAAGCTCGGGCTCGAAGGCATCGTCGCGAAGCGGGCCGACTCGGCGTACGTCGGCCGGCGCTCGAGCGATTGGATCAAGATCACGACGCGCACGCACGACGATTTCGCGGTCGTCGGCTACGCGCCGCCAAGATCGGGCCGCCGGCCGTTCGGCGCGCTGCTGCTCGCGCAGCGCGGGCCCGACGGCTGGGTGTACGCCGGGCGCGTCGGCAGCGGCTTCTCGTCGCGCGATATCGAGCGCCTCGGCGATCGCATCGCGACGGCTCCGCACGGCGCCGCGCCGGCCGGCGCCGACGACGAGGACGCCGACGTGCGCTGGACCGAGCCCGAGATCGTCGTCGAGGTGCGCTACAAGTCCCGCAGCACCGCAGGCCGCCTCCGCCATCCGGTCTTCGTCGCCGTGCGCTCCGACAAGCGGCCGGACGAGTGTCGCCTGCGCGACGAAGCGCACGACACGGCCGGAGAAGCGCCCTCCTCTCGCGAACCGTCGCCGCAGCCGCGCGCTCGTCGCGGGCCGGTCCGCTCCTCGGGCGATCGCACCGTTCGCATCACGAATCGCGACAAGGTGCTCTGGCCGCGCGACGGCTACACGAAGGGCGATCTCGTCGACTACTACACGGCCATCGCCCCGCGGCTGCTGCCTTATCTCGCCGATCGGCCGGTCGTCCTCACGCGCTATCCCGACGGTATCGACGGCAAATCGTTCTTCCAGAAGGACGCTCCGGAATTCGTTCCCGACTGGATCGGGCTCGAGACCCTATGGAGCGAAAGCACGGAACGGGAGATCCGCTATTTCGTGCTCGAGGATGCCGCGGGTCTTGCGTACGTCGCGAATCTCGCGTCGATTCCGCTACATGTCTGGTCGAGCCGAGTCGGCAGCCTGGAGCGGCCCGACTGGTGCATTCTCGACCTCGATCCGAAGGGCGCGCCGTTCGAGCACGTCGTGCGCGTCGCCCGCGCGGTTCGCGAGCTCTGCGACGCGGTCGGCTTGCCGAGCTTTCCGAAGACGAGCGGCTCGACCGGCTTGCACGTTCTGATTCCACTCGGCGCTCGCTACACGCACGATCAGAGCAGGACGATGGCCGAGGTGCTCGCTCGCTGGGTCGTCCGCGAGCTGCCGGAGATCGCGACGGTGCGCCGCGCGATCGACGAGCGAGACGGCAAGGTCTACGTCGATTACCTGCAGAACGGACACGGCAGGCTGCTCGTCGCGCCGTACAGCGTGCGGCCGGTCGATGGCGCTCGCGTCTCGATGCCGTTACGCTGGAGCCAGGTCACGCCGCGGCTCGACATGCACCGCTACACGATCGAGACGGTTCCGGCGATGCTGGCACGCCAGAAGACGGACCCGTTCGCGGCCGTGCTGAGCCGCGCCGCGGACCTGCCCCGCGCGCTCGAGCGGCTCGGCGAGCTCGTGGGGCGACGGCGATGACGCACGTCATCGAACCGGCGAAGACCGGCCGTGCGAAGTGCCGCGGCTGCGACCGTCCGATCGCGAAGGACGAGCTGCGGTTCGGCGAGCGCGTCGCGAATGCGTTCGGCGACGGCGAGACCACGCTGTGGTTCCATTTGCAGTGCGCCGCGTACAAGCGGCCCGAGCCATTCCTCGAGGCGCTCGAGGGCCGAGCGGATATCGCGTGCGCGTCGGACCTCGCCGCGGCCGCGCACGAAGGCATCGCGCATCGCCGCCTGCCTCGGCTGAACGGCGCCGAGAAAGCCCCGACCGGGCGCGCGCGCTGCCGCTGCTGCCGGCAACCGATACCGCGCGGCACGTGGCGGCTACCGCTCGTCTACTTCGAGGAATTTCGCTTCGAGCCGTCCGGCTTCATCCATGCCGGCTGTGCGGCGGACTACTTCGGCACGACGGACCTGCTCGGCCGCGTGCGCTATTTCAGCCCGCAGCTCGGCGAGCCGGAGCTCCGCGAGCTCGCCGACGCGTGCGCGTCTCGCGTGGCATGAGGATTGCAGCCGGAAGGCCATGCGATTTCTCGCCTTCGTCGCGGTCGCGCTGCTCGCGGCGGGCGCCGCGTCGGCGGACGTTCGGCCCGACGAGGCGCTCGCCGCGTATGTCGCCGCGTCGGACGACACCTTCTCATGGCGCGTTCGCGCCCGCCGGACGTTGCCCGGCGCCGAGGTCGCCGAGCTCAGGCTTCACTCGCAGACGTGGCGCGGCACGCTGTGGGAGCATCGCCTGCACCTGATCCGTCCGGACGGGCTCGCTGCGGATCGGCATCAGGGCGTGCTCGTCATCGCCGGCGGCCGCTGGCGGGCCGAGTATGACGATGCGGCAGAGCCGGCTCTCGATGACGAGGCCGCGCTGTTCGTCGCGATCGCTCGGCGGCTAGAGGCGGTCGTCGCGGTCGTCGAGCAGGTGCCGTTCCAGCCGATCTTCGGTCTGCGCGAGGACGAGCTGATCGCGTACACGTTCGAGCGCTACCTCGAGACCGGAGAAAGCGACTGGCCGCTGTTGCTGCCGATGGTCAAGGCCGCCGTGCGCGCGATGGATGCGGCGCAGGCGTTCGCCGCCGACGAATGGCAGGTCGAAATCGACCGATTCACGATCGTCGGAGCGTCGAAGCGCGGATGGACGACGTGGCTCACCGGAGCCGCGGATCCGCGCGCGGCGACGCTCGTGCCGATCGTCATCGATGTGCTGAACTTCGACGCGCACATGCCGCACCAGGAAGCGATGTGGGGCGCGCCCTCGTCGCAGATCGCGCCGTACACGCGCCGCGGCCTCCATGACGCGCTCTCGTCGCCGCAAGGCGAGACGCTCCGACGGATCGTCGATCCCTACAGCTACCGTGAGCAACTGACGCAGCCGAAGCTGATCGTCGTCGCGACGAACGACGACTACTTCCCGATCGACTCGCTGAACCTGTACTGGCGGGGGCTCGCCGGCCCGAAGAACGTGCTTTACCTGCCGAACGAGGGCCACGACGCCGAGGATTTCGCGCGGCTGATCCCGGCGCTCGACGCCGTCCATCGGCTGAGCGCCGCGGGTGAGCGGCCGCCGACGCTCGAGTCCGCGCTCGATACCCGCGGCCGGCTGCTTCGACTCTGCGTGCGGGCGGCTCCGCCGCCGGTCGCAATGACGGTCTGGTCGGCCGACAGCGACGACACCGATTTCCGCGACGCGACGTTCGTGCCCGCACCCGCAGTCTCGAACGGACGCGTCTGGGTCGGCGACGTGGAGCCGCCGCGCGCGGGGTACCGCGCCCTATTCGCCGAGGCACTCTTCGACGGACCGAACGGCCGCTACGTGCTGTCGACGCCGGTGCGCGTCATCGGCCGCGGCGGCGGCACGCCGCAGGCCGCGGCCGCGGCCGACGACGCTCCGGGCGCGTGCTCTTAGCGGCCGACGGCGGACGGCTCGACAGCGGTGCTCCCGCTCCGTTCGCTTCGAGCTGGCATGAGGCTTGCAGCGGAAACGCCTTTCGTACGTGATAACCAAGGAGCCATTGATGACACGTTGCAGAGGCCCGCTGATCGCGGCCGCCGCTATGTTGCTGTACGGCCCGCTCGCCGCAGCGCAGCAACCCACGCCGCCGCCCGCCGAGCCCCCCGCACCCGAGGCGGATGTGGGCGCTCAAGAGCCGATCACCGACGAGGAGCTCGAGACGTTCGCGGACATCTATATCGCGCTCGAAGAGACGCTCAGCCGCTTCGAGGAGGAGCTGGCCGCAGCCGAGAATGAGCAGGAAGCCCAGGAAGCGCAAACTCGAATGCAGGAGCAGAGCTTCGATACGCTCGCCGAGCACGGCTGGACGCCGACTCAGTACAACCGCGTCGTGCAGGCGGTGAACAACGACCCGAACTTGCTGCAAAAGGCCGTCGCGCTGATCGAGGATCGGAGGTCGTAACGAGCGGTTGCGCCGCGGCTCAACGCCGCCGCTCGGCGGCGGCGACGCGGCGCTTGACCTCGATGAAGCTGTCCGGGCTCACGGAGATCGAATCGATCCCGCACTCGACGAGGAACTCTGCGAACTCCGGGTGATCGCTCGGCGCCTGCCCGCATAGGCCGACCTTTCTGCCGGCCGCATGCGCCGCGTCGATCACCGTGCGGATCATCCATTTGACCGCGTCGTCCCGCTCGTCGAAGAGCTCGGTGAGATCCGTCGAATCGCGGTCGACGCCGAGCGTCAGCTGAGTCAGATCGTTCGAGCCGATCGAGAACCCGTCGAATCGCTCCGCGAACGCGCCGGCGAGCACGACGTTCGACGGAATCTCGCACATCACGTAAACCTCGAGCCCGTCTCGCCCGCGCTCGAGGCCGTGCTCGGCCATCACGGCGAGCACGCGGTCGGCCTCGGCCGGCGTGCGGCAGAACGGAATCATCGCGATGACGTTCCGGAAGCCGAGCGTCTCGCGCAGGCGCCTGATCGCGCGGCACTCGAGCGCGAAGCCGTCCCGATACCTCGGTGAGTAATACCGCGATGCGCCGCGGAAGCCGAGCATCGGATTCTCTTCCTTCGGCTCGAACTCGGCGCCGCCGATGAGATTCGCGTATTCGTTCGTCTTGAAGTCGCTCGTCCGCACGATCACGGGATTCGGATAGTGCGCGGCCGCGATGCGGGCGAGCGCGCGCGACAATCGATCGACGAAGAACTCGGCCTTGTCGTCGTATCCGCGCGTTACCTCTTCGATACGCCGGCGCGCCTCGTCGTCCCGAAGCCGGCCGAACTGCGCGAGCGCCATCGGATGCGCTTTGATCTCGCGATTGATCACGAACTCCATACGCGCAAGGCCCACGCCGTCGGCCGGCAGCCTCCACCAGCGCAGCGCGCCGGCCGGGTTCGCGAGATTGAGCATGACCTTCGTTCGGGTGGCAGGGATCGCGCCGATATCGAGATCCTCGACGTCGACGTCGGCGATCCCTTCGTAGACGAATCCGATATCGCCCTCCGCGCACGACACGGTCACCGCCTGCCCGTCCTCGAGAAGCTCTGTCGCGCGGCCGGTGCCGACGACCGCCGGCAGCCCGAGCTCGCGGCTGACGATCGCCGCGTGCGACGTGCGGCCGCCGAGATCCGTGACGATCGCGGCCGCGCGCCTCATGATCGGCACCCAGTCGGGGTCCGTCGTCCGGGTCACGAGCACGGCGCCGTCGGGGAAGCGATCGATGTCCCGGGCGCTTTCGATGACCGAGACCTTGCCCGAGACGATTGCACCGCCAATGCTCGCGCCGCTCAGCAGCCGCCGCCCTTTGCTCCTGATCCGATAGGTCTTCAGCGCTGCGGCCGCGCGTTGCCCGTGCACCGTCTCCGGCCTCGCCTGGACGACGAAAAGACCGCCCGTCTCGCCGTCTTTCGCCCACTCGATGTCCATCGGCATGCCGTAGTGCGCCTCGATCTCGCAGGCCCAGCGCGCAAGCGCGAGGATCTCGGCGTCGTCGAGCACGAAGGCCGACTGCTCGGCCTCGGTCGTCGGCACGTTCGCCGTCGGGCGCGACGGATCGTCCGTGTAGATCATCTTCTGAGCCTTGCGGCCGAGACGCTTCTCGATGATCGGCACGAGCGACGGATCCGAAAGCAGCGGCTTGAAGACCCGGTACTCGTCGGGATCGACTGCGCCCTGCACGACGTTCTCGCCGAGCCCCCATGCGGCGTCGATCACGACGACCCGATCGAACCCGGTCTCGGTGTCGATCGAGAACATGACGCCGGCGCTGCCGAGATCGGCGCGTACCATCGTCTGCACGCCGACCGAAAGCGCGACCTTCATGTGATCGAAGCCGTGCGCTTGACGATAGGCGATCGCGCGGTCCGTGAACAGCGAGGCATAGCAACGTCGGCATGCGTCGAGCAGCGGACCTTCGCCGCGCACGTTCAGAAAGCTCTCTTGTTGACCCGCGAAGCTCGCCTCGGGCAGGTCCTCGGCCGTCGCGCTCGAGCGCACCGCGACATCGATCTCCGAGCGTCCTGCACGCTCGCCGAGACGTCGGTACGCGGCGGCGATCGCATCGGCCAACGCCGGCGGCCATTCGCCGCGAAGAATCGCGCCGCGTATCCGACGGCCGACCTCGGAGAGCTCGGCGCGCCCGGCTTCGAGATCGGCGAGCGCGGAACCGATTAGCGCGTCGAGAGCGTTCAGGCGAACGAACAGCCGATAGGCGTCGGCCGACGTCGCGAATCCGGTCGGCACGCGAACGCCCCGTCGGCCCAGATGGCGAAGCATTTCGCCGAGCGAGGCGTTCTTGCCGCCGACCCGGGCGACGTCGTCGCGGCCGACGTCTTCGAGGTCGACGACGAGCGTAGGCGCGGTTTCCGTCATAGCCGCCACGTTAAGGCGCGAGCGCCGCGCGGCCCATTCGAGAATCTACGTAGCCCGGAGGTCGCCACCGCGTGCTCAGCCGAGCGCGACGCGCCCAGTGCTGCGCTCGAGGCCTTCGAGGTCGATCCCTCCGACCTCGCCGAGCCCGACGATCAGGTTCGCCATTGGCGTGGGATCCGGCATTGCGAGATGCCTTCCGCCCGGAACGCGTCCCGCCGCGCGGCCGGCCAGCAGGATCGGCAGGCGCGATCGATCGTGGTGATTGCCGTTGCTCATCGCGCTGCCGTAAAGAATCAGCGAATGATCGAGCAGCGTGCCGTCGCCGTCTGGAGTATCGCGCAATCGCTCGACGAAGTCCGCGAAGAGGCCGAGCTGATAGGCGTTGATCTTCGCGTATTTCTCGAGCTGGGTCGGATGGT
>CAYMAF010000053.1:0-16657 GCA_964388365.1 uncultured Gammaproteobacteria bacterium
TTCGTCGACGCCGTCGGCAATACGCCGCTGATCAAGCTGCGCAAGGCGTCCGAGCTCACGGGGTGCACGATCCTCGGCAAGGCCGAGTTTTTGAACCCCGGCGGATCGGTGAAGGACCGCGCCGCGAAATACATCGTGCTCGACGCCGAGCGGCGCAAGCTCATCGAGCGCGGCGGGCTGATCGTCGAAGGGACCGCCGGTAATACCGGCATCGGCCTCGCGCTCGTCGGCAACTCGCGCGGCTACCGCACGCTGATCTTGATGCCGAACACGCAGTCGCAGGAGAAGAAGGACGCGCTGCGCCTCTGCGGCGCCGAGCTGCGCGAGGTGCCCGCGGTCCCGTATCGCGACCCGAACAACTACGTCCATATCGCGAAGCGCACGGCGGACGAGCTCGCGCGGACCGAGCCGCACGGCGTGCTCTACGCGAATCAATGGGACAATCTCGCGAACCGCGAAGGCCACATCGCGAGCACCGGCCCCGAGATCTGGACGCAGACCGGCGGACGCGTCGACGGCTTCACGTGCGCGGTCGGCACGGGCGGCACGCTCGCCGGCGTCGCCGAGTACTTGAAGCACAAGAGCCCGAACGTCGTCGTCGCCGCGGCCGATCCCGAGGGTGCGGCGATCTATAGCTGGATCAAGACCGGCGAGCTGAAGTCGTCCGGCAGCTCGATCACCGAAGGCATCGGCCAAGGCCGCGTCACCGGCAACCTCGAGGGCGCACCGATCGACGATGCGTTCCAAATCCCGGACGCCGAGATGCTGCCGATTCTCTACGACCTCGTGCAGACCGAAGGGCTGCTGCTCGGCGGCTCGAGCGGCATCAACGTCGCCGGCGCGATTCGGCTCGCGAAGGCGCTCGGCCCCGGCAAGACGATCGTCACCGTGCTTTGCGACTCGGGCTCGCGCTACCAGTCGAAGCTCTTCAATCCCGAGTTCCTCGCGTCGAAGGGCTTGCCGGCGCCGCCGTGGCTCTGAGCCGCGTCACGGCGGCAACAGCGCTTCCGCGGCGGCGGTCGCCCGCTCGCAGTCCGGCGCGGCCCGCGCCGCGGCGAGCGCCTGCAGCCGGCCGAGACGCTCGCCGTCGCGGCGCGCGGCCGCGATCGCGTTGAGACCCGCGCACGCGGCGAGCAGGTCCTCCTCCGCGGCCGCGAGCTCGTCGGCGCGGACGTCGTCGTCGGCATCCTCGAGCGCGAACGCAAGCTCGGTCGCGACGCGATTCTGCTCGCGGAAGACAGTCTCGACGTAGCGTCTGAAATCGTCGGAGCGCACACCGAGCCGATCGCCTTCGACGGTGACGACGCGTGCGCACCCGGCGGCGAGCACGACGGCGGCGAGCACGGCCCGCCGGACGCCGGCTCGAGGCGCCCTTCGCCGCGTCCGTCCCGACGCGCAGGTACTCGCGGTTTCGCTTTCTGGTTTCGACACTTAGCTGCCCTCGGCCGCTAATCGTATGCGATAATCGCCGCCGGGATGCAGAACCCTCAGGTGAAAATGGCCGCGAACGTCAGAGAAGCCTTGCCCGAGCGCTCTCGCCTCGACGACGCGATCGCGCGTGCAATGGACTGGCTCGATCGCGAGCAAACGCCCGATGGTTATTGGGTCGGCATGCTCGAGTCGAGCTACACGATGGAAGCGGAGTGGCTGCTCGCGATGCACATCCTCGGCATCGAGCATCCGCGCATGCAGGACATCGCGGCGACGCTGCTGAAGACGCAGCGGCCGGACGGCTCCTGGGAGAACTACTACGACGCGCCTCAGGGCGATATCAACAGCACCGTCGAAGCGTACGCGGCGCTGCGCTCGATCGGAATGGCGCGCGACGAGGATCCGCTCGTGCGCGCGCGCGAATGGATCTTCGCGCACGGCGGGCTGGCGAAAGTGCGCGTCTTCACGCGCTATTGGCTCGCGCTGATCGGCGAATGGCCGTGGGACCAGACGCCGAACCTGCCGCCCGAGGTCATCGCGAACCCGAAGTGGTTTCCGTTCAACATCTACAACTTCGCGAGCTGGGCGCGCGCGACGCTCGTCCCGCTCGCCGTGCTCTCGGCCCGCCGGCCGGTGAAGCCGCTGCCCGCCGATCGCCGCCTCGACGAGCTGTTCCCCGAAGGCCGCGAGCGGATGGACTATCGGCTCCCGCACGACGTCCCATTCTTCTCGCTGAAACGGCTGTTCCTCGCGACCGACCGGATGATGCACTGGTATCAGCGGATCGGGATCACGCCGGGACGCGAGGCCGCGATCAAGGCGTGTCTCGAGTGGATCCTCCGTCACCAGGACGCGGACGGCGCATGGGGCGGCATTCAGCCGCCGTGGATCTATAGCCTGATGGCGCTGCACAACGAAGGCTACCCGCTGACCCATCCTGTCATGGTGCGCGGGCTCGCGGCGCTCGACGAGCATTGGTCCTTCGAGCGGGACGGCACGCTGCATATCCAAGCGAGCGAATCCCCGGTCTGGGATACGCTGCTCACGCTCGTCGCGATGCAGGATTGCGGGCGCGAGATCGACGAGACGATGCAGCGCGCGATCGACTGGTGCCTCGAGAACGAGATCCGGTTTCAAGGCGACTGGGCGCAGAAGGTGCGGTACGCCGAGCCGAGCGGCTGGGCGTTCGAGCGCGCGAACCTGCACTACCCCGATCTCGACGATACCGCCGTCGCGCTGATCATGCTCGCGCGTTTGCCGGAGCCGCTGCGGCAGCAGCCGCGAATCCAGGAGGCGATCCGGCGCGCGGTCGGCTGGACGCTCGCGATGCAGTCGAGCAACGGCGGCTGGGCGGCGTTCGACAAGGACAACGACAAGCTGATCGTCACGAAGATTCCGTTCTGCGATTTCGGCGAGACGCTCGATCCGCCGTCGGCCGACGTCACGGCGCACGTCGTCGAGGCGCTCTCGCTGCTCGGCTACGATCGCAGCCACCCCGCGCTCGAGCGGGCCTACCGTTTCCTGCGCTCGGAGCAGGAGGCGGACGGCAGCTGGTTCGGCCGCTGGGGCGTGAACCACATCTACGGCACGGGCGCCGTGCTGCCGGCGCTCGCGGCGCTCGGCGAGGACATGTCTCAAGCCTATATCCGCCGCGCCGCGGACTGGATCGTCGCGCATCAGAACGACGACGGCGGCTGGGGCGAGACGTGCGCCTCGTACATGGACGATCGGCTGCGCGGCCGCGGCCCGAGCACGGCGTCGCAGACCGCGTGGGCGCTGATGGCGCTGCTCGCGACCGGCTCGCGCGATTACGATGCCGCGATCCGCAAGGGTCTTGCGTACCTGATCGAGACGCAGCGCGACGACGGCACGTGGGACGAGCCGTACTACACCGGCACCGGCTTCCCGGGCTACGGCTTCGGCGCGAAGCTCGATTTCCGCGACTCGGCGCTGCGCGAGCGGATCGCCCAAGGCACGGAGCTGCAGCGGGGATTCATGTTGAACTACAACATGTATCGCCATTATTTCCCGCTGATGGCGATGGGGCGCGCGCGGCGGCATTTCGGCGGCTGAAGCCGGCCCTCATCGCGCACGGCTCGCGCCGTGCCGAACACTAGCCGCGGACCGCGGAGCGAAACGCGATGTGCGGACGATTCCTGACCCCGGACGAGGCGGCGTTCGAGCGCTACTTCGAGATCCCCCCGCCCGTCGGCTACCGCCGATCGTTCAACGTCGCGCCGAGCCAGCTCGCCGCGGTGATTCGCACTCGCCGCGACGGGAGCCGCGCGGCGGAGCTGTTCGTCTGGGGGTTCAAACCGCATTGGGCGAAGCGCCAATGGATCAACGCGCGCGCCGAGACCGTATTCACGTCGTCCGCGTTCGGCAATGCGGCGCGGGGCCGGCGCTGCCTCGTGCCGGCCGCCGGCTGGTACGAATGGCAAGGAGCGCGCGCGCCGAAGCAGCCGTACGTGCACTTCCGCGGCGACTTCGCGCCGATCGCGTTCGCCGGCATCTGGACGACGTCGAGCCCGCCGCCGGGCGAGGCGATCTCGGCAAGAGCGGACCCGCCCATCCGCAGCTTCGCGATCCTGACTCGCGATGCGACGGCCGACGTCGCGCACGTTCACGACCGAATGCCGGTCGTGCTCGCGCCGGAGCATTACGCGCTCTGGCTCGATCCCGGCGCGGACCGCGCGATGCTCGAGCGGATTCTCGCAGCGCCGGGTCCGCCGGTCGCGAGCCGCCGCGTCTCGACGCGGGTGAACAAGCCCGAGCACGACGACGCCGATTGCCTCGCGCCGCTCGACGAGACCGGGACCGACTGAGCCGCTGCCTCCACGCGGCCGGGATCGTCTCCGCGCCGCGTCAGCGCCAGCGTTCGAACGCCTGCTCGAGGTCCGCGATCAGATCGTCGACGTGCTCGAGCCCGACCGCGAGACGGATCGTCGACGGCTTGATGCCCGACGCGGCAAGCTCCTCGGACGACAAATCTCCCGCGCTGTAGAGTTTCGCCGGCGCGACGAGCGAGTCGGTCGAGCCGAGGCTCGCCGTCGTCGAGAACAGCTCGAGCGCGTCGATGAGCCGCCACGCCCCGGCCTCGTCCGAGGCGAGGTCGAAGCAAAGCACGCCGCCGAAATCCTCCATCTGCCGTTTCGCGAGCTCGTGCCCCGGATGGCTCGGAAGTCCCGGATAGTGGACCCGCTCGACCTCCCGCTTGCCGGCGAGATAGCGCGCGATCGCAAGCGCATTCTCGGAATGCCGCGCAAAGCGCAGCGAATAGGTCCTGAGGCCTCTCGAGATCAAGTAGGACGCGCCCGGATCGAGCGTCGCGCCGAGATTCACGGCCTGCGGCCGCAGCGCCTTGATGCGCCCGCGCTCGCCGATCACGACGCCGCCCATCGCATCGCCGTGCCCGCCCGCGTACTTCGTGAGGCTGTGCAGGTAATAGTCGATCTCGAAGCGGCCGTGGTTGTGCAGCCCGGCGAACGTATTGTCGAGCACGGTGACGACGTCGTGCCGCTTCGCGAGCTCGACGATCGCGCCGATATCGGCGACGTGCAGCATCGGGTTCGTCGGCGACTCGAACAGCACGACTTTCGTCTCCGGCCGCGCGAGCTCGCGCTCGATGCCGTCGAGATCGTGGATCGACAGCATCGAGAACTCGACGCCGAACCGGGACAGGAAGCGCCGGACCGCGACGCGCGCAGGGCGATACGACTCGACGAAGATTACGATCCGGTCGCCGGCGGAAAGCGTACCGAGCAACACGAGCCAGATCGCCGCCATGCCGGTCGCGACCGCGATCGCGTCGTCCCGCCCTTGCAGCTCGGCACACAGCAATTCGAGCTCGCGGGTCGTCGGATTCGAATCGCGGGTGTACTCGAAGCCCGACGCGCGCGCTTCCGGGCCGAGCGAATCCTCGATCGTCGGGTACGTGAACTTGACCGACCGGTGAATCGGACCGACGAGCGGCCGATTGCCCCGCGGCAGCGTGACCGCGGGCGGGTGATTGACGCGGGTCTCTCTCTTCATCGTCGAAGTCATCCTCAACACGCAGACGGGACATTCTCCCGACGCCGCACGAGCGAATCGGAGCACTCGGCTAACCGGCCCTCGCTGCGACCTCCGCGGCCGGACCGCGCTCGAGCACCTCGACCGGGTCGCCGACCCGGATCGTGCCGAGCCGCCGCGGGATCACGTTTTGACCGAAGAGCACGCCGCCAGCCGGCGCGCGCCGAAACGTCCGAAGCGTGCGGAGCGGCTCGCCGCCCGGGTCCTTGACGCCGGTCTCCGGGTCGATCGTCGTCACGATGCAGCGCGCGCTCGGCCATGCGACCTCGAGCTCCGTCTCGCCGACTGCGATCCTCCGCCAGCGGTCCTCGGCGAACGGCGCATCCCCGTCGACGACGATATTCGGCCGGAAACGCCTCATCGCGATCGGCGCCGGCAGCCGCGAGCAAAGCTCCCCGAGCGACGCCTCGGACGTCAGCAAAAGGGGCGCGGCGTCCGCGAAGCCGACCTCGTCGTCGAATGCGGCCGCATCGTTCGGCACGGCCCGATGCTGCTCGTCCGCCATGAACACGAGTCTACACGGCATCCCGAGGACGCCGGCGAACCATGCGCCGATCTCGTCGGGCAGCGCGGTCGCCTCGACGCGGTCGCGCCAGACGACGACCTCGACGACCGGGCCGTCGGGCCATGCGCGCGGCAGACGCAGCGTCGGCTGCCCGGGCGCGTCGACTCTGAAGCCGCCGCCGTCGTCGTCCGAGACGCGCACGAGCGCGAGCTGCGGATGCCGGCGCTGCGTCAGGAACGAGCCGTCGCGGTCGACGAGCATATAGCGGCGGTCGCCGTCGAGCCCGCGAGCTCGAACCTCGACGCTCTGCCGCCCGATGCCGCCGCAGGACTTGATCGGATAAACCGTGATCGCCGTGACGCGCGGCATCGATCCGCCGTTCAGATCTCGTCGAGCGCCTGGCGTAGATCGTCGATCAGATCCTCCGGATCCTCGAGCCCGACCGAGAGCCGGACGAGACCGTCGATGATGCCGACGCGCTTGCGCTCGGCCTCCTCGACGTCCGAATGCGTCATCGTCACGGGATGCGTGATCAGCGTTTCCACCGAGCCGAGATTCTCGGCGAGCGTGCAAAGACGCACCGAGTCCATCAGCTTCTTGCCGGCCGCGACGCCGCCCTTCACCTCGAACCACAGCATCGCGCCGAAGCCGCTCGCCTGCCGCTTCGCGAGCTCGTGCTGCGGGAACGACTCGAGCCCCGGATAGCGCACCTGCGCGACTTTCGGATGCGATTCGAGGAATTCCGCAACCGCTTGGGCATTCGCGGATTGCCGATCGAGCCGGATCGACAGCGTCTTCGTCCCCTGCAGCGTGAGCCACGCGACCCACGGCGACATGATCACGCCGCTCGCGTTCTGCACGAACCGGACCTTCTCATCGAGCTCCTCGTCGTCGACGATGACGGCGCCGCCGACGGTCGCATTGTGTCCGTCGAAGTACTTCGTCGTGCTGTGGATCGAGATGTTCGCGCCGAGCTCGAGCGGGCGCTGGAAATACGGCGTGAGGAACGTGTTGTCGACAGCGTGCGGAATACCGCGCTCGCGCGTGATCTCCGAGATCGCGGCGATATCCGTGAGCTTCAGCGTCGGATTCGCGGGCGTCTCCGTGAGCACGAGCCGCGTGTTGTCGCGCATCGCGGCACGGACCGCGTCGGGATTCGACGTGTCGGCGAACGTGAACTCGACGCCGAAGCGCCGAAAAACCTTCGTGCAGAGCCTGTACGTGCCGCCGTACGCGATATCGGAGACGATCGCATGATCTCCGGCCGAAAGGCACGCCTGCAGAACGGCCTGGATCGCGGCCATGCCCGTTGCGTAGCACGTGCAATCGACGCCGCCCTCGAGGATCGCGAGCTTTTTCTCGAGCACGCGCACCGTCGGGTTGGCCGTGCGCGAGTACGAATACCCCTTCGAAAGATACTCGTCGACCGAATCCTGAACGAACGTCGTCGACTGGTAGACAGGGGTCAGAATCGCGCCGGTGACCGGATCCGGCTCTACGCCGGCATGCACCTGCTTTGTCGTGAAGCCCATCCGCTGCTCCGCCTGCGAAGAGATTGAGGCCGCGATGATACCGGAAAGCCTCCCGGCCGGCATCGGCGACATTGCATCAGCGTGGAGCGTGCCGGCGTTTCAAAGCGGGACGACCTCGATCTCGTAAAGGCGCGGCCAATTCTTGCCGGTGATGATCAGGCGCCTCGATGCGGGATCGTACGCGATCCCGTTCAGCACGTCCTCGCGGCCGCGCTCGGACGCAGGATAAACGTCGCTCGCGTCGATCCAGCCGACGACCTCGCCGTCCCTCGGATCGATGCGCGCGATACGGTCCTCGTACCAGATGTTCGCCCAGATCTCGCCGTCGACGTACTCGAGCTCGTTCAACCGCACGATCGGACGTCCCTCCGAGCGCACGCGGATCGTGCGAACGACTTCGTACGTCGCGGGATCGAGGAATGCGATGCGCTCGGTGCCGTTGCTCATGATCAGATGCTTGCCGTCGTCCGTCAGCCCCCAGCCTTCTCCCGAGTAGCGAAAGGTGCCAATGCGCTCGAACGTTTCGAGGTCGTAGACGAAGCCGACCTGATTGACCCAGGTGAGCTGATGCAGCTTACCGTCGAAGATCGTGATGCCCTCGCCGAAGTAGAACTCGCCGAGCGGCTGTATCGCCTCGGCCTCGCCGCTCGGCAGCGCGATCCGTCGGATCGACGAGCGGCCGTACTGGCCCGTGCCCTCGTAGAGCCGACCGTCGTGAAACGCGAGCCCTTGCGTGAACGCCTCGGGGTCGTGCGGATAGACGGCCTTGACCTCGACGCGATAGAGCTTCGGTTGCTTGGGCGCGTCGAGCTCTGGCCAAACGGCGAGCGCGGCGGCGCATCCAAGAAGCGCGACGAGAATTCCCCAACGGATCTTTGCGGCAGTCGTCATGCGGAGAGCGGCTCGAATCGGGACGGCGCTACTTTAGCGCACTTTCCGCGCCCCGCGGGCCGGCCGCGCCGCGTCAGCGCCGTTTGCCGGGGCGCCGATCGAGCCAGCCCGTCTGCTTGACCCACTCCCAGCGAAAATCCGCGGCCTCTTTCTCGACCGCCGCGTAGTCCTCGAGGTAGCGGCGCGCGAACTCGTCGAGCCCCCACTCTCTGAACTGCATCACGTGCATCAGCTCGTGCACCCAGAGCGCGGGATCGGTCAACGCGTCGCCGCGCTCCGCGAACACGATCACGTCGTCGAGCGTGATCGCCGGCGCGAGCCCGAGCCGGAACGTGCTCTGCTGCAGCGTCAGCTCGCCGCCGCAAGGCACCGCGCACCAGCGCACGACGTCGAGCACGTCGGCGGGGACATAGTCTTCGATCTCGCGGCGGATCGGCTCGGGGATCGGCTCGACGCCGCTCGCGAGCGCCGCATCGCGCGAGGCCAAGATCATCGCCGCGACCGCCGGCGCAGCCGCGCCGGCGAGCGCGGGTTGCAGGCCGTCGAGCCCGCTCTCGGCGGCGGCTCGGCCCGCGCCTAGATACGCATGAAGTAACGACGAGAGCTGCTCGAGCGCCGAGCGAGCGTCGGCCCGGCTCGCGGCCGCGAGCGCCGCGGCCGCGGCGACGGCCGCGATCACCGTAACGAGCCTACGGACGTCCCTGCGCATGACTCGATTCTATACGCCGGCGCCGCCGTGTCGGCGTCTCGATTTTGCGACCGGCGGAGGCCGCCGCGGCTGCGGCAATCCTAGAGCAGGACGAGGCTGAGATCGGGGAAAGCCATCAGCAGCACGGTCACGGCCAGCATCACGAGCACGAACGGAAACGAGCCCGCGAAGATATCGCCGAGCGAGACGCGGTCGTCGTCGAGGCTCGACTTGATCACGTAGACCGAGAGGCCGAGCGGCGGCGTCAGCAGCCCGATCTCGACGCCTATCACCGTCACGATGCCGAACCACACGAGATTCACGCCGAGCTCGCCCGCGACGGGCAGCGCGAGCGGCAGCAGGATCAGCAGGATCGACGTCGAGTCGAGCACCGTGCCGAGCGCGATCAGCAGCACGAGATACACCGCGAGGAAGCCGAATAGGCCGAGCCCGGTGCCGCCGAGGTACGCGGCGATATCCTGCGGCAGCTCGGTCAGCGTCAGCATGCGGCTGAACGTGCTCGCTGCGATGATCAGAAACAGGATGATCACCGAGACCTGGCCCGTCTCGCGGATCACGGCCCACAGCTTCGCCCACGTCAGCCGGCGTTTCACGAGCGCGACCAGCATCGCACCGAACGCGCCCGCGGCGCCCGCCTCGGTCGGCGTGAAGACGCCGCCGTAGATGCCGCCGAGCACGAGCACGATCAGCAGCGCGACCGGGAACAGTCCCCAGAGCGCCGCAAGCACGCCGCCTTCGTCGGCCGACGCGGTGCCCGCCCGTTCGCCGCCCGGCCCGGCACCGGGCGCCCGCGGCCGCCGAACGTCGCCGACGAAGCGCGGGCAGAACGCGGCCATCAGCACGACGGCGAGCACGAACGCGGCCGCGAGCAGCAGGCCGGGGATAATGGCGGCGGTGAACAGATTGCCGATCGAGACCTCGGCGATCACGCCGTAGATGATCAGCAGCAAGCTCGGCGGGATCAGCATGCCGAGCACCGACGAGCCCGCCGTGAGCCCGACGGCGAATCTCGGCGTATAGCCGTGGCGCACCATCTCGGGCACCGCGATCTTCGTGAAGATCGCCGCCGACGCGATCGAGATCCCGGTGATCGCGGCGAAGATCGCGTTCGCGGCCACGGTCGCGACGCCGAGGCCGCCGATGATGCCGCCGCAGATCCGCTGTGCCGCGCGGAACGCGTCGCGGCCGATCTCCGAGACGTTGACGAACAGCCCCATCAGCACAAAGAGCGGCACGGTCGCGAACACATACTCCGACACCGTGCCTTCGGCGGCGAGCGCGAGCGTTCGCGTCGCGATTCCGAAATCGTGCTTCAAGAGGCCGAGTCCGACGAAGCCGGTCAAGAGCAGCGCGATCGCGATCGGCATGCCGAGCGCGATCATCACGAGCACCGCGCCGATCATCAGCCCGCCGATCGTCCTCGGCTCGGCTCCCCCGAACCAGACGATCAGCGAGACGGCGACGACCGCGAGCGGGCCGAGCAGAGCGAACCAGCGAATGCCGCGCGCGCCGCGCACCGGACGCGCGCCGGCGGCCGGCGACACGGAAGCGGCGAGATGCCGGACGCATTCCATCGCTGCGGCGGCGGCGCCGAGCACGATGATCGCCTTGATCGGCCAGACGCGCATCGTGAACTGCCCTTCGACGCCGGCGAACTCGCGGGTCGCGAACGCGCGAGCCATGTCCGGCCACTCGCCGATCGCGACGAGCGCGAACAGCACCGCGCCGACCGCGGCCATCACGAGGCGCCAGCGGTGCGCGGCCGCGGGTGCGCCGCGGTCGAGCCGATCAAGCAGCACTTGCGCGCGGGTCAGCCGATCGCGGTTCACCGCGTACGGAACCTGCAGAAAAACGCTCGCGACGAGAGACAGCGAAACGATCTCGGTGACCCCGCGGATCGGGCTGTCGAAGACCGTGCGGCCGATGATGTCCGCGCAGATCAGGAACGTCAGCGCGAATACCCAGACGACGCCGGCGCCGTTCATCAGAACGATCAGCCGGTCGAGCGAGCGCCCGACGGCCTCGGTGCGAATCGATCGCTGCTGTAACACGTGCATCGAGCGGCCCTAGGTCGTTGTCGGTCTTCTTCGGCCGGCCCGGTCGCCGGCGCTGCGGGCACGCCCGGTCGCGCTCACCGTTGACCGACGCCCGTCGACGCGGCCGCGCGCTCGGGGTAGGACGGCCGATCCCAGTCTCTGAGCGGCTTTCCGCCCCGCTCGCGAACGGCCTGCATGTAGACGCGCAGCACGTCTTTGGCCGGGTAGCCGCGCTTCTCGGTCGCCTCGGCCCATTGCGCCGCGATATTCGGCATCCCGTCGAGCCATTTACGGCGCTCCTCGAGCGGCAGCTCGTAGACGATCGCGCCCTCGGCTTGCATCTGCTCGAGGCCGCGCTCGAAGCGGCTTTCGAGCTCCGCGGCGACGCCGCGGCTGTATTCGCTGCCGAGCTCGGCGAGCACCTGCTGCACTTCCTCGGGCAACGCGTTCCACGTATCGAGATTGATCGCCATGCCGCCGGTCAGCTGCGCGCCGATGCCGACGAGCGTGATGTACGGCGCGACCTCGTGGATCCGATACGGCGGCGCGCCGGTGAGGATCGTCAGCACGCCGTCGGCGACGCCGGTCTGGATCTGCGTGTAGTACGTCGTCAGCCCGCCGTCGACCGCGACCGCGCCCGTCCCTTCGAGCCACGCCGCGGTCGGCCCCGGCGCGAGAATCTTGCGGCCGCGCAGATCGTCGACGCTGCGGACGGGGAAGTTCGTCATCAGATGGTAGGTGTCGACGGCGCTGCCGCCGAGGAAGCGCTGGTTCTGGTTACGCCATGCGTCGATCAGCGCGGGCTCGGTCTCGTGCAGCTCGTTGAAGATCTCGAGGATCAGATCGTAGTCGTCGGTCACGAACGGCGTGTAATACGTGACGTTCTGCAGGGGCATCTTCGACAGCTCCCACAGCGTCCCGACCCAGCCGATGTCCGTGAGCCCGATCTCGACCGCCTCGAGCGTATGCGCGTAACTGTAGAGCGCGCCGCCGTAGGTCTCGGTCCAGCGGATCCGATATGGGCTGCCCATCGCGGCGAGCCGCCGATTCGACTCGGGCACGACGAGCGTGTGCATCACACCGACCCACGGCAGGCCGGTCGTATGGCTCGACGCGACGGTCAAGTGAATCGTGGTCTCGTTCGCGGCGAGCGCGGCCGGCACGGCGCCTGCCGCGAGGCACGCCCCGGCCGCGAGCGCGACGCCCGCTCCCCGGCGAACGCCGCAGCGTGTTATGCGCGCTTCTCTCACTGCTCCCCCAAGAGCCGGCCGCGGCCGGCTCGCCGAGACAGTAGCACGATCGTCACGACGCGTGAACTTCGGACCGGCGCGGCCGAGCCTCGTATCGCGGTTGACGTCCCGAGAAGGATCGCTCAAGGTAGCCGGCATGGGCATGCTCGTCGAAGGCAAGTGGCACGACGTGTGGTACGACACGTCGGCGACGAAGGGGCGCTTCGTCCGCAGCGAATCGCAGTTCCGTAACTGGGTCACGAAGGACGGCTCGCCGGGCCCGACCGGCCGCGGCGGTTTCAAGGCCGAGCCCGGCCGCTATCACCTCTATGTCTCGTGGGCGTGCCCTTGGGCCCACCGAACGCTGATCCTCCGGCGCTTGAAGGGCCTCGAGCCGCTGATCGACATTTCCGCGGTGAATCCGTACATGGGATCGGACGGGTGGACGTTCGATCCGGGCGACGGCGTGATCCCGGACACGGTCAACGGCGTCACGCGGCTCTACGAGCTCTATCTGATCGCGGATCCCGTCTATACCGGGCGCGCGACCGTGCCGGTGCTGTGGGACAAGGCCGAGCGTACGATCGTATCGAACGAGTCGGCCGAGATCGTTCGCATGCTGAACTCGGCATTCGACGACGTCGGCGGCAACTCGCTCGACTTCTATCCGGAGCCGCTGCGGGCCGAGATCGACGAGCTCAACGACTTCATCTATCCGAACGTCAACAATGGCGTCTACAAGGCCGGCTTCGCGACGACGCAGGAAGCGTATGACGAGGCCGTGACCGCGCTGTTCGACGCGCTCGACCGGCTCGAGGAACGGCTCGCGACGCGCCGCTATCTGACGGGCGCGACGATCACCGAGGCCGATTGGCGGCTGTTCACGACGCTCGTCCGCTTCGATCCGGTCTATCACTATCACTTCAAGTGCAATCGGCGGCGCATCGCCGATTACCCGAACCTCTCCGGCTACGTGCGCGACCTCTATCAAGTGCCGGGCATTGCGGAGACGGTGAACATCCCGGTGATCAAGGCGCACTACTACGGCAGCCACGAGACGATCAATCCGCACCGCATCGTGCCGATCGGGCCGGAGATCGACTACACGCTCCCGCACGATCGAGCTCGGCTCTCGTAGCCCCCCCGCGGCCCGCGGCCGCAGTCGGGCGTCCGGTGTCGGCACCCGGCCCGACTCTTGCTGTGTCCTGCCCAAGGAGCCGCTCGCTGCGCCGGCCATCGGCCCGCTTAGCGACGCGGACTGGCTCGTGCCGCGTCCCGCCCGCGCTTCCGCGCGGCGCCGCCGCCCCGAGCCCTTTTCCGCTTTTTGGGAAGGAGATGCGAGATGAACAGCCGAACGCTCACGCTGCTCAGCGCGGGGATCGGTGCGGCCGCGATGTATTACTTCGATCCCGCGCGCGGCCGGCAGCGCCGGGCGCTCGTGCGCGACCGGCTCGTGCACACGCAGCACAAGGCCGTGCACGAGCTCGGCGTCGTCGGGCGCGACCTACGCAATCGCGCCGTCGGGGCGACGGCGACCGTGCGCTCGGTGCTCCGCGCCGAGCCCGCCGACGATCACGTGCTCACCGACCGCGTGCGCGCGGCGATCGGCCGCGAGGTCGCCCATCCGTCGTCGATCGAGGTCGACGCGCACGACGGCATCGTGACGCTGTCGGGGCCGATTCTCGCGGACGAGGCGCCGCGGCTGCTGCAATGCGTCCGCGACGTTCGAGGCGTTCGCGACGTCGAGGATCGGCTCGAGCTGCATACCGAGCCGGGCCGCGTGCCGGGGCTTCAAGGCGAGCCGCGTCAGCGGCCCGGCCGCCGGTCGGCCTTCATGCAGACGAACTGGTCGCCGACCGCCCGTGCCGTCGCGACCGCGGCCGGCGCCGCGGCGACGCTCTGGGGCTTGCGCCGCCGCGATCCCGGCGGCGCGCTCGTCAGCGGAGCCGGCATCGTGCTGCTTGGCCGCGCGCTGACGAATCTCGAGCTCGCCCGGATGTTCGGCCTCGGCGAGCAGAGCCTCGCGGTGAACGTGCAGAAGAGCATCCGGATCCACGCCCCGGTCGAGACGGTCTACCGGACGTGGTGCGACTTCGAGCGGTTCCCGACGTTCATGAAGCACGTCGTGCGCGTCCGCCGTCTCGAAGACCGCGGCGAGCGCGAGCGGTGGCGCTGGACGATCCGAGCTGCGCTCGGGCTCGAGCAGACGTTCGACACGGTCCTGACCGAGCGCGAGGAGAACCGCCGGCTCGCGTGGCATACCGAGGACGGCGCATTGATTCGCCATGCCGGCGAAGTCCAGTTCCACGACAACGGAGACGGCTCGGCGACGATCGAAGTCAAGCTCGTCTACGACCCGATCGCGGGCGTGCTCGGTCATTTTCTCGCGCGGCTGCTCAGCGCGGACCCGAAGCACCAGATGGACGACGATCTGCTGCGCCTCAAGACGTATCTCGAGACCGGCAAGCTGCCGCACGACGCAGCGGCACCGAGCCGCGGCACCGAGCGCCGCTGGACGGGCAACGGCTCGGCGCAGCCCGACGCCGAGCCGCCGCCGGCGTGAAGGAGGCCGCCTAAAGCCTTCCGGCGCGAAAATCCTCGAACGCCTGGAACAGCTCTTCCTGCGTGTTCATGACGAACGGGCCGTAGCGGGCGATCGGCTCGTTCAGCGGACGGCCGCCGACGACGATCAGTCGCGCCGCGCCCGCCGGCGCACGCACCTCGATCCGCGCGCCGGGCCCGAGCAGCGCGATCTCGCCGCGCGCGACGCGCTCCGCATCCGGTCCGATCTCCGCCTCGCCCTCGTAGACGTACACGAACACGTTGTGGCCTTCGGGCACGTCGAGAACGTGCGCCGCCCCGGGCGCGAAGTGCAGATCGAAATAAAGCGGATCCGTCGCAACAGCGCTGACCGGCCCTTCGACGCCGCCGAGCGCTCCCGCGATCACGCGTGCACGGACGCCGTCCCCGAGCACGGCCTCCGGAATCCGCTCGGCCGGGATGTCCTGATAGCGCGGCGCCGTCATCTTGTCCTTCGCCGGCAAATTGACCCAGAGCTGAAAGCCCCACATCAGGCCCTGTTCCTGCTCCGGGAGCTCCGAGTGGACGATGCCGCGGCCGGCCGTCATCCATTGCACGCTGCCCGGCCCGAGGAGACCCGTGTTGCCTTGGTTGTCGCCGTGCCGCATTCGGCCGGCGAGCATGTACGTGACCGTCTCGAAGCCTCGGTGCGGATGATCCGGGAAGCCGGCGATGTAGTCGTTCGGATCGTCCGAGCGGAACTCGTCGAGCAGCAGGAACGGATCGAAATGGTCGAGCTGCGGCGTGCCGATGACGCGGGTCATCCGCACACCGGCGCCGTCGCTCGTCCGCTGCCCGCGGAGCTTGCGCACGATGCGGCGAGATTCGTTCGCGGTAGCCGTCGTCGCCATGGCGTGCCTCGCTGAGAAAACCGTCGAACGTCCGACGCTACAGAGCACGTCTCGTGCCGTCAACGCGAAGCCGCTCCGCACGGGCCGATGCTTTCTCCCGCGTGCTCCCCGCGACCGAACCATGGAGTACGCCGACGTCTCGGGACGGAGGCGAACGGCCTCCGGCCCCGGGCAAACAAGGCTTTGGGCGGCGGTGAGAAACCGACTCGACTGCGATAGAATCGGACGATCGGTGGGTCTGCTGTAGCCGGACCGAGGCGCAGTGCAGCCCTTTCAGAGCACCGCCCAGGAGAATAACCATGGTCGCCAAGCTTTCCGAGCCGAAGATCATCACGGATGCCGACATCGACCCACGTCACGATTGGTCCCGCGCGATCTATGCGCCCGGCACGATGGCGGTCGATTTCGAGGAGCGCATCGATTTTCGCCGGCTGCACCGCTATCGCCTCGCCCGGACGCGCCAAGCGCTGAAAAATTCCGATCTCGGCGCAATTCTGACCTTCGACGCGAACAATATTCGCTACATCACGAGCACGAATATCGGCGAGTGGTCGCGCGACAAGATGTGCCGCTTCGCGCTGCTCGCGGGCGACGAGGAACCGCACCTTTGGGATTTCGGCTCGGCGGCCGCGCACCACCGGATCTACGCGCCGTGGCTCGAGAAGAGCCATTGCCATGCCGGCATGCTCGGCCTGCGCGGCGCGGTGCCGCCCGAGGCCGGGCTGATGCGCGATGCCGCGAAGGAGATCAAGGCGATCCTCGAAGCCGCCGGCGTCGCCGATCAGCCGCTCGGCGTCGACCTCGTCGAGCCGCCGATGCTGT